>NZ_MOWP01000016.1:0-1912 GCF_001983215.1 Frankia sp. CcI49 | reverse complement strand
GATCAGTTTGTCGAACGCGTCGAACGTCGTGGTCGTGGTGGTGCTGCCCTCGACGCGGGTGGCCAGGGTGCCCCGGGCGGTGTAGGCGTAGGTCGTGTTCAGGAAAACTTGACCCAGGTCAACGGCACCGAGACCGGCGGTTCACGCGGCCTGAACTACGACCCGGCTATCGCCGACACCATCGGGGATCAGGAGCGATCATGCCCGTTCTGCAGGACCGGGAGACGCTCGAAGCCGAGTTTTACGCGGCCCGTGCGACGCCGGCAGAGATCGAGGCCGGGGCCCGCCGGCTGCTGGCCGAGGCGCGGGGCACCAACTCGCCGAGGCTCGCAGGCAGACCGGGCTGATCCAGAAGGACATCGCCGCCCGCATGGGCATCAGGGTGGCCCGCGTGCCCGACCTGATCGCCGATTTCGGCGATCAGACCTTGCGCCTGCCGGTCACCGACCCGCACGCCGACGCTGTGGCCTGAAGGGACAGCTTGTTAGCCGGTTTTCCGCGGGTATGGCGCGGGCTCACGGCGTCGGCGGGGCGGACGTCGAGGGCGTTGGTTCGGCGGATGTGATGCCCGGCGCCTCGGTGGCAGGCGCCTCGGCTTCGGGCGGCGTGGTCGCCGGTGTCGCCGGCTCACTCGGCGTTGGCGAGACTGTTGGAGATGGTTCCGGCAGGTGGGAAGCGAACGCGCCAGGCCGGACGTTTCGGATGCTTACGCGGAAGTCTGCCGGACAGTGCCGGTCATCGGATCTGATCTTCAGGGTGAGGATGAGCATGTCCTGGGGCAGGCTTGCCGTTGCGAGGCTTGCGCCCGGAATCCGGGCGAGCACCATGGGTGGGAGCGCGTCGTCGGCCGCCTGAAGCGTTGTCGTGACAGACGCGACAGGCACGCCTCCTGCGGTGGTCGCGGTGGCCTCGACCGTGACGGTGGTGTTCAGCCAGGGCAGGCGCGCGGTGGTGAGGTCGAGCGCCTCGGCGCCGGCGGTGTCCGGGTCGAGATCCGTGAAGGCGACGGCGAGGTCGGCCGCCCGCATGGGATCACAGTCCTCTGGCTCAAGATCAATCGTCGGTGGAGACGACGTCGCGGCGGGGACGGCTGGGCCCGGGGTGGGTGTGGGGGAGGGAGGGCTGCTCGCCGCAGGCGCTCGACTTGGAGTCATGGTGACGATGGGGATGTCGCCGAGGGTGGGCTCGGTGGAGGCGGTCGGGCTGGCGGCGTTCCCGCCGGATGCTGTCGCGGCGGTGTGGTTGGCCGGTGCCCTCCCCGTGGTTCCGGTTCCGCTGGTCCCGATGCCGCTGGCCGTGGGGGTGGCGCCGCCCTGGCGGTAGCCGTTGAGCCAGGTGAGGACGGTGCGGACGTAGGCGTCGGAGGGGTTGTASGACAGGATCGCGGCGCGTAGGTCGGCGGCGTCGTCGAGGTCGCGGTCGCGGGCGCAGAGGTAGTGGCCGGCGGCGAGGTCGGCGTCGTGGATGTTGTGYGGGTTCTTGAYGCCGTCGCCGTTGCCGTCGCGGCCGGAGCCGGCCCAGGTGGTGGGGATGAACTGCATGGGGCCGACGGCGCGGTCGTAGACGGTGTCGTGGTCGAGGGCGCCGTTGTCGCTGTCGCGGATGAGGGCGTTGCCGCCGGTGCCGTYGAGGCGGGGGCCGAGGATGAGTGGGCTGGTGACGGTGCCGTCGGTGGTGATGCTGCGGCCGGTGGCGTGGTTGGACTCGACCTTGCCGATGGCGGCGAGTAGTTCCCAGGGCAGGTTGCAGCTGGGTTTGTCCKCGGCGAGTTGCTGGGCGGCCTTCTGGTAGGCGGCGAGGAGCTGGGTGGGGATCTTCTTGGCGCTGTCGGTGAGGGTGATGCTGGTGGTGGGGCTGTCGCTGTCGGAGGTGGCGTCCTGGGCGAGCTCGTCGGTGGTGAGGTCCGCGGGGT
>NZ_MOWP01000015.1:0-510344 GCF_001983215.1 Frankia sp. CcI49 | reverse complement strand
GACGACGCCGTCCTGACCTGGCCCATCGGCGCCGACACCGCACTGCAGACCCTGATCTCCGCACGCATGACCGGCCTCGCCCTCACCGGCGGCGGCGTCATGATCGACACCAACCTGACCGAGAACTCGACCTGGCACGCCCTCGGCGGCGTCCCCATGGGATCAGCCGTCGACCTGACCGGCCGCGTCGTCGGCCACCGCGGCCTCTACGTCCTCGACGGCGCCCGCATCCCCGGCTCCACCGGCGCGTGCAACCCGTCCATGACCATCGCCGCCCTCGCCGAACACAGCATGTCCCGCATCGTCACCCAGGACGTCGGCACCATCTTCTGAACAGAAGAACCGGGGAGTGTTCGACTACTGGTCCAATACTCCCGCCGGCAGTCGGACATTCCCGGCCAACGCTCCTGACACGGCGTCGGCCCATTTCGAAGCCTCGGCATGACATGTCGACAGGAATTCCGATATGCGACCTGAGGTGAGTCCGCTCGAGACGGTCTGGGCCCACGGACGCGACGTGTCACGTCCTCCGCCCAGGCCGAGAGGACCTGTCGGCGCGGACTTTCCGGCTGAGAGTCCGCGCCCCGGGTGGGTTTCGACGACAGGAACACACCACCGAAGTATCCCGGCCGAGTACCGCTACGCCGGCAGATTTTCCGTCGTCGCGATGACGGGCCCGATTGCACCCGGAACATGATTGCCGCCGCCTGCTCGCGTCGATGGCGGCACCAGCAGCGGACCGGCGGACAGCCCGGGTCGACCCGGGCTGTCCGTCACCTCACCCTGTCAGGAGCGACCCTGGGCCGACCGACGGCACCGGCAGACCTCCGCCCGGTGGACGAGAGGCCCCGACGAGACCACCAGGCGGTGCCGCCTGCGTCGGACCTGCCCTCCGGGCACACTCGAGGTCCGCCGGAACACCATTTGCTTTAAAGCAATTTTCTACGGAAGAAAATGGCGTTCTCAGTTAATTGGATCCAGTCCAACTAGCCGCCCGGTTGGTTTGACCGCCAGTCCGGCACATGGTGCCGCATGACCTCCACCAGGGGATGTCGATGAGGCCGCCGATGCCGTCACCCACCCGCCAATGGCGGCCTCCGGAGCACCTTTAGCGCCTTGTTCGCAAGGTTTCACCTAGCACGGCACGTCCATCACCCAGCCAGCCACGGTGAACCTTGCGGAATTTGGCACTAGTTCAAGTTCATCCGGGACCTTGCGTCCCGGTTTGGCCAGTCCTAGGCTGCGCTGTGACCTGAGTAAGTGCTCACTGTCGAGGAACGCTCTCACACTCATCGCCAGCGGCGACGAGATGCACAGTCGGCCCGCGCCGACCGAGGTCAGAGTTCGGCGACGCCACATTCATCAGGGGAGGTGCTGTGCTTCTTGCCGGGAAGCTGGTTGTGGTCACCGGCGGCGGAAGTGGCATAGGTGCGGCGCTGGCCGTACGGGCTGCCGTGGAGGGCGCCGGCACCGTCGTGGTCTCCGATGTCAACCTGGCCGCGGCGAAACGAGTAGCCGAGATTGTGGCAGGACAGGGCTGCCGAACGAAGGCCGTCCGCGTGGATGTCGCGGACCGGGCGGACATCGACAGCCTCATCCGCTGCGCCGAAAAGGATTTCGGCCCTGTCGACGTGTTCTGCTCCAACGCCGGGATAGCCGTCGGTGCCGGCCTGGAAGCCCGGCCGCGCCAGTGGGCCGGGACCTGGTCCGTGAACGTCATGGCTCACGTCCATGTCGCGCAGGCACTGCTCCCAGCCATGGTGGACCGCGGCTCGGGTGCATTGTTGATCACTGCTTCGGCCGCCGGGCTGCTCGGTCTCCCGGGCGACGCCCCCTACTCCGTGACGAAGGCTGCCGCGGTTGCCCTGGCGGAATGGCTCGCACTCAGTTACGGCGGCCGGGGTGTTCAGATCAGCGCGCTGTGCCCGCTGGGTGTCAACACGGACATGCTGAGGAACGGATTCGACTCCGGCCACCCGTCTGCGCGGGCGGTGGTGGCGAGCGCCCCGGTCCTGGAGCCCGAACAGGTCGCCCGTTGCGCTTTTCAGGGCCTGGCGGCCAACCGCTTTTTGATCACGCCTCATCTCGAGGTTGACGCGGCATTTGCGGAGAAGGCCGCAGACATCGACGAATGGCTGTCCGGAAGACGGGCGTCCCTCTTCTCCGCTGCCAGCCGCACCAGCGGTGGTATCTCGGTCTGACTGGCCCCCTTCCCCATCA
This sequence comes from Frankia sp. CcI49, assembly GCF_001983215.1. Classification (NCBI taxonomy): domain Bacteria; kingdom Bacillati; phylum Actinomycetota; class Actinomycetes; order Frankiales; family Frankiaceae; genus Frankia; species Frankia sp. CcI49. The sequence goes on along the minus strand of NZ_MOWP01000015.1, from coordinate 508,124 downwards.
CTGATTCAGTCGCAGGAACCCGATCTGATCTGCCTCGAGATCTGAGCTGCCTCGAACAACGCAGGCAGGAGCACCGGACTCGACCGGCTGACCCACGGACACGATGGATGTGACCTGTGAAAAACGGCATGAAACACAGTCGAGACAACGGATGCGACCAGATCGACGGGTCCCGGACACACATTCGGCGACGGGATCAGATTATCGGCGTCAGCCCTTTCGGCCTACCAGATCCCAGGCTGGTCGCCGCGGTCGGTGGCGCGGGAGCGTTGGGGGTGCTCGACCTCGGCCGCGACCCGACCAGGGCGGCCGCCGCCCTGCGCCTGACCTCACGGATTTCCGGTACCTCGTTCGGCATTCGAGTCTCCGAACCCGCGCAACTGGCCCGATATTACTTGGCCCAACACGAGAAAAAGATCGACACCGTGTTCTGGTCCGGCGATGCGCTGGCCGGCCCCGATAGCAGGCGTCAGCTTGCCAGGTTGAAGAAAGAGCTTCCCGGCGCCCGGCTCCTGATCGAGATCACTAGCCTCAGTGAAGCGGCAGCAGCGGTGGACGCGGGTGCCGACGGATTTCTGGCACGGGGCAGCGAGGCCGGCGGTCGAATCGGCGAGCTCTCCTCCTTTGTCCTGCTGCAGCAGATTCTGGAAGCGGACCAGTTATGCCGCGGAAGTTCCTCGCTGCCGGTGTGGTGCTGGGGCGGCGTGGGCTTACGGACGGCGGTGGCCGCAGTGGTCGGAGGCGCCGTCGGGGTGGTTCTGGATACCCAACTCGCGCTGCTTCGACAAGCCTCGACGCCGGTGCCCACCGCAGCCGCGCTGCGCAGGATGGACGGCACCGAGACCGTGATTACCGGCGGTCATCGTGTCCACCAGTCGGCGACTGCGAGGCGAACCAGGGGAAACGCTGAAAGCTGGCCCACCGAGGTGGTTGTCTCCAGCCTGGGCGGCGATGACCCCGACCTGCAGCTCCTGCCAGTGGGCGAGGACGTGTTCCTCGCCCGGGAGTTCGCCGCCCGGTTCGGGACGGTGGCAAAGGTGGTCCAGGCGATCCGTCAGGAGCTCGGCACCGCCGCGGGCACGGTGGGTGGCGGTGTCTCGGAGGCCGTCTTCTCCGGAGAGTCGCCCCTGTGCCGCGCACTGGGAATCACGAGGCCGGTCGCGCAGGGACCGATGACCAGGGTGAGTGACCGCCCCAGCTTTGCGCAAAGGGTCGCGGATGACGGGGCTCTTCCCTTTCTCGCGCTCGCGTTGGCGAACGGAGAGCAGTCCCGCCAGCTGCTGACCGAGACCCGAGATCTGCTTGGTGAGCGGCCCTGGGGAGTCGGTCTGCTGGGGTTCGCTCCCGAGGACCTGCGCACGGCCCAGCTGGAAGCCGTCCGCGATATCCGTCCTTCCTGTGTGATTGTCGCGGGTGGCCGGGCCGCTCAGGCCGCCGATCTTGAGGAAATCGGGATTCCGACTTTCCTGCACGTTCCGTCGCCGGTACTCCTCCGCCAGTATCTGGCTGCCGGCTGCCGGCGCTTTGTCTTCGAAGGCTCCGAGTGCGGTGGCCATGTCGGCCCGCGCGCAAGCTTCCCGTTGTGGGAGGCTCAGATTTCGGTGCTCCTCGACCACATCGGCGCGTCCTCGGCCGGTGTGGACCCGTCCACGGACATCCAGATCCTGTTCGCCGGCGGTGTGCACGATGCCCGTTCGGCGGCGATGGTGGCCGCGATGGCGCGTCCGCTGATCGACCGCGGCGTCGGCGTTGGTGTGCTCATGGGCACGGCCTACCTGTTCACCGAGGAGGCCGTGGAACACGGGGCCATCCAGGAGGAGTTTCAACACCAGGCGGTGGCGGCGGGAAGGACCGCGCTCCTGCGGACCGCCCCGGGCCATGTCACCCGCTGTGTGGAGAGCCCGTACGTTGACCGCTTCCGGGCCGAGAACAACGAGTTGCGTGCGCAGGGCCTGGCCGATGAGCAGATCTGGGAACGACTGGAACAGCTGAACATCGGTCGGCTCAGGGTGGCCAGCAAGGGGCTGGAACGACGCGGCGACAGCCTGGTTTCGGTCGGCCGGGAGCAGCAGCGCGACGAGGGACTCTTCATGGCCGGGCAGGTCGCTGTCCTCCGGTCGACGACCACGACAGTCCGGATGCTCCACGAAAGCGTCACCGAAGGCGCACGCCTGTACCTCCACGACCAGGCTCGCCGGCTGCGGGCGGAGTACGGTCTGGCGGACCCGCCGACGGCCCTCGGTGCTGGACCGCTGGACATCGCGGTCGTCGGAATGGCGTGCGTCCTGCCGGGCGCGCCCGACGTGGCCACCTACTGGTCCAATGTGGTTGCCGGCAAGGATTCCGTGACCCCTGTTCCGGCGGACCGCTGGGACACCGAGATCTATTTCGACCCACAGGCCAGTGGGCCGAGCGGGGAGAGAACCCGCTCGAAATGGGGCGGCTTCCTGCCGCGGATCCCCTTCGATCCCCTGCGCTACGGAATCCCGCCCTCCGCGTTGGCGAGCATCGAGCCGGTCCAGGTCCTCGCGCTGGAAACCGCGCGCCGTGCCCTCGAGGACGCCGGGCTGGACGCGGACGAGGTCGATCACACACGGACCGGAGTGGTCTTCGGAACCGAGCCCAACAGTGACCTTTCCGCGGCGCTGACCCTGCGTGCGCTGCTGCCGGCATATTTCGGAGAGGTACCCGCGGAGCTCGACGATCTGCTTCCCCGGGTGACGCCCGAGACCTTCACCGGCATTCTCGGCAACATCATTGCCAGCCGGATCTCGAACAGGCTCGATCTGGGCGGGCCGGCCTACACCGTGGACGCCGCCTGTGCCTCGTCCCTGGCCGCGTTGGACATGGCCTGCAAGGAGCTTCGGTTCGGCGGCGCCGACGTGATGATCTGCGGTGGCGCCGACCTGCACAACGGCATCTTCGACTATCTGATGTTCTCCTCGGTGGGCGCGCTCTCGCCGACCGGTCGAGCCAGGCCCTTCGCCGCCGAGGCGGATGGAACGACCCTGGGCGAGGGGGTCGCCTGCGTCGTCCTGAAGCGGCTCGCCGACGCCGAACGCGATGGTGACCGCGTGTACGCCGTGATCAAGGGAGTCGGCGCGGCCAGCGACGGGCGTTCGCTCGGCCTCACCGCCCCGCGCCCGCAGGGCCAGCGGCTGGCGCTCGACCGTGCGTACCGCGCGGCCGGCGTCTCACCCGCCCAGGTGGGTCTGGTCGAGGCCCACGGAACCGGGACGGTTGTCGGCGACCGCACCGAGATCGATGCCCTCACGGAGGTGTTCACCGAGGCTGGGGCCGCCGCCGGCTCCTGCGCCCTGGGGTCCGTCAAATCCCAGATCGGGCACACCAAGACCGCGGCTGCCCTCGCCTCCCTCGTGAAGGTCTCCCTGGCGCTACATCACGGAGTGCTGCCACCGACCCTGCACATCAGTGCGCCCAACCCGGCGTGGGCTCCCGACGTCAGCCCGTTCGTCTTCTCGGACACGGCGCGGCCCTGGTCCCCGCCGGCGTCCGAACGGGTCGCCGGGATCAGCGCCTTCGGCTTCGGCGGGGCGAACTACCACGCCGTGCTCACTGGCCACCCGGATGCGGTGGACTCCCGGCACGCCCTCGAGGAGTGGCCGGCTGAGCTGCTGCTCTTCCGGGGCGCTGACCTGGCGGCGGCGCTAAACGCCGTCTCGGAGCTGCGGAACCTGCTGGCCACGAACGACGCCCAGGGCCGGCCGTGGCCGCTGCGTGACATCGCAGCCACCGTGGCGATGGCCCAGGCCCGACAGGGCCGGGTCCAGATCGCTGTCGTCGCCCGGGACCTCGATGACTGCGCGCGTCTGCTGGCGCTGGCGGCGAGCGGCGGATCGGATCCACGCGGCGGGCTGTTCGTGGCGGACGGATCGCTCCCCGACGGGCCGCCCTCCGGCAAGGTGGCCATGCTCTTCCCGGGGCAGGGAAGCCAGCGACCGGGCATGCTCGGCGAGCTGTTCGTGGCGTTCCCCGAGCTGCGGGACTATCTGCGGCTGGGGCAGGCGTGGGAGGGCGCCATCCTGCCGCCCTCGCACTTCGACGCGGCTGAAGGCGCGGTGGCAGGCGCAGTGGCAGGCGCGGCGGAGCGGCTGAAGGACACCCGGATCGCGCAGCCCGCTCTCGGCGTCGCCGGTCTCGGGATGTACCACCTGCTGTCTCGGCTGGGCCTGACACCGGACCTGGCGGCCGGTCACAGCTACGGCGAGCTGGTGGCGCTCTGCGTGGCGGGCGCCTTCGACGCCGAGACCCTGCTCGAGCTTTCCGCCGCGCGGGGCGAGGCGATCGTCGCCGCCGTCAGCGGACATCCGGCCGCCGAGGGCGCAGAACCCGACCAGAGCGCAGAACCCGACCAGGGCGCGATGGCCGCCGTCCGCGCCACCGTCACGGCCGCGACGTCGGTGCTGGCCGCCGACCAGCTCGCAGGCAGGGTGGTCCTCGCCAACCACAACGGTCCCGACCAGGTCGTGATCTCCGGGCCGACAGCGGATGTCGAAACGGCGATCAGGCTCCTTCGCGAGGCTGGGCACAGCGCTGTCCGGCTGCCCGTCGCGTGCGCCTTCCACAGCCCGCTCGTCGCTGACGCGGGCAAGGTCTTCGCCGCGGCGCTGAAGCAGGCCCGCGTCACCGCCCCCGTGCTCCCTGTCTGGTCGAACCGCACGGCTGCCCCCTACCCGGCCACGGACGGGACCGGCGACGCCGTACGGGTCGAGCTCGGCGCACAGATCGCGGCGCCGGTGCGGTTCGTGGAACAGATCGAGGCGATGTACGCCGCGGGCGCGCGGGTGTTCGTGGAAGCCGGACCCGGCCGGGTGCTCACCGGCCTGGTCACCTCGATCCTCGCCGACCGGCCGCACGCGGCGGTCGCCTGCGACGGGCGTCGGGGCGGGCTGACCGGCTTCCTGGACGCGGTCGGAGCGCTCGCCGTCGCGGGCGTGCCCCTGCGCACGGACTGGCTGGTCGACGGCCGCAACGCGGTCGACCGCACCGCGACGATGCCCCCTGACCGCCACCGGTGGAGCGTCGACGGGCGCAGCATCTGCCTCGCGGACGGGAAGCCGGTGCCCGGCGGCCTGGTCCCCGCCCGGCGAGTCCAGCTGTCCCCGAGCGGCGCGCCCGCCGCCGCGTTCCCCGGCGCGCCCACCGCGCCCGCGCCTGGGGCTCTGGTCAGCCAGTTCCTGCAGACCGCGCGGGACAACCTCGCCGGGCAACGGGACGTGTTGCTGTCCTACCTCGGCGTGGATGCCGCGCCGGCTCCGCGGAGCCGTACCCTCGCCGAGCTTCTGCCCGCTCCAGCGCTGCCCGGCCAGACCGTCGAGAGCCCTGGCACCAGCGGAGCGCCGTGGGCCGCCGTGACGACGCCGCCGGCAGTGGCACCAGCCGCGGTGCCGGTGCAGGCACCCGTGCCAGTGCCAGTGCCGGTGGCGGTGGCGCCGGATGTCACGACGGCCGTGGTCAATGTCATCGCGGAAGGCACCGGCTACCCACCGGACATGATCGAGATCGACCTCGATCTCGAGACCGACCTGTCGGTGAACTCCCTCAAACGCACCGAACTCGCCGGCACGCTCGCGGAGCAGTTCGGGTTCGCCGACCGCAGCGGCGGCGTCGACGAACTGAGCCGCCTGCGCACCGTTCGCGGCATCGTCTCCTGGATCACCGACCAGACCGCCGCGCCGTCCGCACCATCTCCCTCCCCCACGATCCAGGCCGATCCCCCCGGCCGGGCACGCGGCAGGAGCCCACAGCGCTTCATGATCACGCGGCAGCCGTCGCCGGCGGCACCGGGTCAGGCTGATCTGGCCGGAACTTCCTGGGTGGTGATCGGGCGCGGCCCCGAGCCGGCCATCGAGACCTCCGTCGCGGGCCGGCTGGTCGAACTCGGTGCGCGGGTCAGTTCCCGGGTGGGCGAGGACCTCGACGCCGCCGACCTGAGCGCGTTCGACGGCGTCCTGTACCTGGCCGGGTGGGGCGGCGACCTGGGCGGGCCGGAGCTGCCGGGCGCCTTCGGATCGCTGCGTAGCGCGCTCCGCGGGCGTCTGCGCTGGCTGCTGGCCGTGGCACCCGCCGGCAGCACCCGCACAGCGGGCCTGCGCGGGCTGTTCCGCACGATCAGCCGGGAGTACCCGGCGATCGCCGTCCGGCTGCTGGAGGCCGGGCCGGACGCGGTACCGAGGCTCGGGGATCTCGTGGTGGCCGAGCTGAACGAGCCTCCGGGACCCGCCGCGGTCGTCTTCCACGACGGGGCGCGGCGCGAGACCGAGGCGCTGACGGCGGTCGGTGCCGGGCCGATGGCGTCGGTCGGTGCGGGACCTGCCGACGACGGCGCGGCCGAGGCCGCCGCGCTCGGCCTGGACCGGGATGCCGTCGTCATCCTCATCGGCGGGGCCCGGGGCATCACGGCGGGCTTCACGACGCTGCTCGCGGGCGCGGGCCGATGCCATCTCGAGCTCGCCGGCAGCACCCCCGCGCCGGCGGACGACGAGGACCCGCGGCTGGCGGCGGCGGTCGACCAGCAGGCACTGATCAGGATCCTGAGCGGCCTGGGGCAGGAGAGCCCGGGCAAGGTGGCCCGCAGGGCACGGCTGGTGCTGGCGCAGCGGGAGATCCGGGCCACGCTGGCCGAGGTCGGCGCCCGCGGCGGGCGGGCCGAATACCACCGACTCGACGTCCTGGACACCGAGGCGGTCCATCAGTTCATCAAGCAGGTCCACGCCCGTCACGGCCGGATCGACGCGGTCGTCTACTCCGCCGGGATCATCGCCGATCGACTGATCGCGGACAAGGAACCCGAGGCGTTCCGACGGGTCTTCGAGACCAAGGTCACCGGTGCCCGCACGGTGCTCGCGGCGCTGGGCGAGCTTCCCTTTCCGCCGCGGGCGGTGGTGTTCTTCGGCAGCATCGCCGGCGTGCTCGGCAACCGAGGCCAGAGTGACTACGCCGCAGCCAACGACGCGCTCGAGACGCTGGGCGCGGACTGGCAGGCCCGAACCGGCCTGCGGGCGCTCACGGTCCACTGGGGCCCCTGGGCTCCGGACCCGCGGCACCCCGGAATGGTCAGCTCCGACCTGGAGAAGGACTTCGTCCGGCGCGGCGTGGACCTGATCGACCCCGACGAGGGCCACCGAAGCCTCCTGCGGGAGCTGGCCTGGGGGCCTCGTGACATCTGCGGTGTCGTGTACACGGCTTCCGGCTGGTAGGCGATGTCCACTTCTTCGACGCCCACAGCCGCCACACCCACAGCCGCCACACCTCCGGGCGCCTCGTCGGACTGGCGGCAGCCGCCGATCGCGGTGGTCGGCATGGCGGTGCTCCTGCCCGGAGCCCCGGACCTGGACACATACTGGCGGAACCTGCTGGCCGGCACGGACGCCATCACCGAGGTGCCGCCGAACCGCTGGGATCCGGCACTCTACGACCCGCGGGGAGCGACCGGCAGGCCCAGCGCCGACAGGATCTACTGTCGGCGCGGCGGGTTCGTCGACGAGTTCGCCCACGCCGATCCGCTCCGCTTCGGCATTCCGCCGCACGAGGTGGAGAGCATCGAGCCCGACCAGCTCATCGCGCTGCGCGTCGCGGCGGCCGCGATCGACGATGCCGGTGGCATCGAACGGCTGGGCGATCTGCGACGGACCGGCGTCGTGCTCGGCCGCGGCGGGTATCTCAGCCCCGGCTTCGTCCGTCTCAATCACCGGGTACGAACCGCCCGCCACCTGGTCGACACGGTCAGCGCCCTGCTCCCCGACCTCGACAGTGATGATCTCGAGAGGATCCGCGCGGCGTTCCTCGAGCCGCTCGGCCCCGAGGCGCCGGAGTCGGCCATGGGCATCGTCCCGAATCTGGCCGCCTCCCGGATCGCCAACAGGCTGAATCTCGGCGGCCCGGCGTTCACCGTCGACGCGGCCTGCGCCTCCTCGCTGGTCGCCGTGGACAGCGCTGTGTCCGCGCTGGCTTCGGGGCGGTGCGACACGATGCTGGCCGGCGGCGTCCACCACTGTCATGACATCACCCTGTGGAGTGTGTTCACGCAGCTGCGGGCCTTGTCGAGGACCCAGCGCAGTCAGCCGTTCGACCGGAACGCGGACGGGCTTCTCATCGGCGAGGGCACCGGAATGGTCGTCCTGCGGCGGCTGGCCGACGCGCGGCGGGACGGGGACCGGATCTACGCGGTGATCCGCGGCACCGGCGTGTCGAGTGACGGGCGCGGCGGCGGGCTGGTCAGTCCCGATCCGGCCGGGCAGGCGGCCGCCATCGAACGGGCCTGGGACGCCGCCGGCCTCGACCCACGCGCCGCCGACGCGGTGGGCCTGATCGAAGCCCACGGGACGGGCACCCCGACCGGGGATGAGGCTGAGCTGGCAACCCTGGCCCAGGTCTTCGGTGGCCCCGGCGACGGTGATCCGGACGAGACCCGGCTCGCCGCGCTCGGCTCGGTCAAGGCCATGATCGGGCACACCATGGCGGCCGCCGGCATCGCCGGACTGGTGAAGGCCGTGCTGGCGCTGCACCACCGGGTCCTGCTGCCGGCGGTGAACTGCGCCGAGCCGCATCCGGCGCTCACCACCACCCGTTTTCGGCTGTTACCCGCCCCGGTGCCGTGGGAATCCGCGGGCGTGCGCCGCGCCGGCGTCAACGCGTTCGGGTTCGGCGGTACCAACGCGCACGTGGTGCTGGAGGAGTCCCCCGCTGCCGCGCCGCCCGCTCCAGACCCGGCCGCAGACACGAGCCCGCGGGCGAGGGAGAGGGCGAGCCTTCTCAGCGCCGTGGCCGAGCCCGAGGTGGTCCTGAGACTGGCCGCGGCGACACCGGACGAGCTGGCGGTCATGGTCGAGGTCGAGGACGAGACGCTGCGGCGCGACGCGGTGGGCACGCCCGCCTTCACCGGCGTCGGGGCACGGCTCGGTCTGGTGAACCCGACCCCGCGACGACTCGCCGCCGCCCGGCACGCGGTCGGCGGTATGCGCCTGGGGACGTGGCAGGCGTGGCGCGGCCGCAGCGAGGTCTGGGCCAGTGCGGAACCGCTGGCAGGCGGGCCCGGCGCCGGCCGTACCGCGTTCGTCTTCCCCGGGCTCGAACCGGAGTTCTCGCCACAGATCCACGATGTCGCCGACCGTTTCGGGTTCTCCCTGCCGCCGGACCTCTCCGCCGCGGCGCTGGGCACACACGGTACGAGCGTCCTGCTGGTCAGCCGGGTGCTCGACCGGGTGCTGCGGCGGATGCGCATCGAGCCCGACGCCCTCGCCGGGCACAGCATCGGCGAGTGGAGCGCGATGTTCGCCGCCGGAATGTTCGACGAAAGCGAGGCGGACGCCAGCGTCTTCGCCGCCGATCCGTACGACGGGGACGTTCCGCAGGTCGACTACGCCTCGCTGGCCTGCTCGAGCGACGATGCCCGGAAGTTCATAGCCGACCTTCCGGATGTGGTTCTCTCGCACGACAACGCGCCGCTCAGCACGGTTGTCTGTGGCCCGCCGGCGGCGATCGAGCGACTCGCCGACCGGCTGCGGCGGAAGAACGTCGTCGTCCAGATAATGCCTTTCCGCTCGGGCTTCCACACGCCCATGCTGCTGCCCTATCTGCCGGCGCTGCGGGCCCGGACGGATCGCCTCCGTATCCGCCAGGCGGCGCGGGTGGAGCTGTGGTCGGCGACCACCGGCGCGCCGTACCCCGCCGATCTGGCCGCCGTCCGTGAGCTGTTCATCCGCCATCTGGTCGAGCCTGTCCTGTTCCGGCAGACGATCGAGGCCATGTACGCGACTGGCGTCCGGGTGTTCATCCAGGTCGGCCCGGGCAGGCTGGGTGGGCTGATCGACGGGGTGCTGGAGGACCGGCCGCATCTGACGATCCCGGCGAACTCCGCCCACCGGGACGGGATCGGCCAGCTCCGCCGGGTCGCGGTGGCCCTCTGGGTCGAACACGGGAACCCCGACTTCGCGGTGCTGGACGGACCGGCGATTGCGTCCGGCCCGGGCGGTCGAACCGCCCTGGTACGGCTCGCCCTGGGCGCGGAGGTCGCCGCCGTCGACCCGACGCGGCTGCCGCGCGTCGGGCCACCCACGGCCGGGCCGGGGCAGCCCGCGACGGCGATGGCCGGGCACCCGCTGGCGGCCTGGGCGGACCGGGATCCGATGGCCAGACAGATCCTGGACCTGATCACCGACACCGCCGACACCGCTGCCGCCCTGCTGGCGCACACGCACACGCACACCACCGAACCGGTGCCGGTGCCGGTGCCGGCGCCGGAGGTCGGCCGCGGCGCCGGCCCCGCGAGCTCCACGGGCGTCCTGCGTGAGGAGCCCTCCGGGCAGGGATGGACGTCGACCCTGCGGGTCTCGGTGGCCGCCATGCCCTACCTGCTTGACCATTCCATGACCCCGCAGCCGCCCTCCTGGCCGGATCTGGAGGACAGCCGGCCGGTGGTGGCGGCGACGACCATCGTCCGGCTGATGGCGGACTACGCGGCGCAGGCGTCGGGCCGGATTCCGGTCGGCGTCTACGACGTGCGTTTCGACTCCTGGCTGCGCGCGGAGCCGCCGGTCGACGTCGCCGTCAGTGTGCGGCCCGAGGCCTCGGACCGATTCCGGGTGACCTTCGCCGGCTACGCGAGCGGGCTGGTCCGGGTGGCCGACGCGTATTCCGATGTGCGGCCGCCGCGGTGGCCGGTGGACCACGACACCGAGCAGGCGCCCACCATCACCGGTCGAGATCTGTACCGGACACGGATGATGTTCCACGGGCCGGCCTTCCAGGCCGTGACCACCTTTCTGGGGTACGGCCCCTCCCATGTGCGGGCGGTGCTGCGAGGCACCGGCACACCGGGAGCACTGCTGGACGCCGCCGGCCAGCTGCTCGGCTACTGGATCAGGATGCGGGAGAAGGACCGGTTCGTCATGTTCCCGGTGCGGTTCGGGGCCATCGAGTTCCACGGCCCCGAACCGGCGCGAGGGACCCCGGTCACCTGCCACGTCTGGGTCCGCGAGATCAACGGCTCCCAGGTCGATGCCCATATGCAGCTCGTCGACGGCAACCAGGTCTGGGCGGTGGTCCACGGCTGGGTGGACCGGCGGTTCGATCTGCCCGCGGAGCTGGACGAGGCCTTCCGCTGGCCGGAGCTGCACCCCCTTTCCCAGCAGGCTCCGGACGGCTCCGTCGTCGCCACCGAGCGCTGGGCGGATCTCGCCGTCCGGGAGATGGTGCTGAGCCGGTACATCGGCGCGGCCGAGCGGCCGGAGTACGACCTGACGCCACCGCGCCAACGCAGGGAATGGCTGCTGCGGCGGATCGCGGTGAAGGACGCCGTTCGCGGCGAGCTGTGGAAGGCCGGGCGCCGGGAGGTCTTCCCCGTCCAGATCCGGGTGACGGACCGCGTCGAGCCACCGGACCGGGACGCCGCCGCCGTCACGGTGGCCGGAGTCCACGGCTATCCCCTGCCGCCCTTCGCCGTCTCGGTCACCAGCACTCCGGACGCGGCGAGGGCGATCGCCCAGCCGGCGACCGCCGAAGAAGAGCGGCACAACGAGACGCATGCGATGTCAACGAGAACCGAGGCGTGATGACAAGAAAAAGTCCTGCCAGCCAGGTGTTGACCGAAATCAACGACATGATCAATAAAATCATCCGCAAATACGGCTCGCCGCCCACCCAGGTCACCATGGACACGTACTTCCACAGCGATCTCGAACTGGAGAGCATAGACCTGGTGACGCTTGGCGGCCTGCTGGCCGAACGTTACGGCGACCATGTCAGCATGGCCGAGTTCCTCGCCGAGAAAGAACTCGGTGAGGTCATCGCCCTGCGCGTCGGCGAGCTGGTCGACTACGTCACCGCCCAGACCAGCGCTTCCGCGACCGCGGGTTGAGATGCCGACGATTCACGTCAACGGCGGCGATATTCACTATTTGCATGCACCGGGGCGCGGTGACGGCCCGGCACCGACACTGGTCTGCGTACACGGGCTGGGAACCGACAGCCTGGCCAGTTTCTACCTGACCCTGGCAGCTCCCCTGACCGCCGCCGGCATCAACATGATCTTTTACGATCTGCGTGGCCATGGCAACAGCGAACGGCCCGCGAGCGGGTACCGCGTGCACGACTTCGTCGCCGACCTCGACGGGCTTCTCACCGCGCTCGACGTGCCGTCCCCGGTGCACCTGGTCGGCAACAGCTTCGGCGGGACGATCGCCTTCGCGTTCGCCGCGGCGCACCCCGACAGGACAGCCAGCATCGTGTCGATCGAGTCGGAACCGCCCACCACGGCCTGGGCTGACCGGGTCGGCCAGGTCCTGGAGAACACCAGGCAGGAGCTCGCCCGCGAGGAGACCTACCAGCTGATCTCGGCGACCTTCGGCGATCACCATGCCCGGCTGTCACGGCAGGCCTTCCGGCGCCTGCAGGAAACGACGATGGCCGARGAGATTCCGGCCGGCCCCTTCCTGGACCTGGTGGACCTGGGCCGGATCAGGGTGCCGGTCCTGAGCATCATCGGCAGCGACGGTTTCCAGTCCGAGGACCCGTTCCTGCTGGAAGGCCTGCTGCCGAACTGCCGCACGGTCGTCCTGCAGGATCAGGATCACTCCGTGCTCGTCGAGGCGCACCGGCGGGTGCGGGATCTGCTCCTCGACTGGATCTTCTCCCAGAGCTCGGTCGCCGCCGGGCCCGGTGGTCGGACGTGAGCACCTTCCTGCTGGTCGTTCCACCCCTCACGGGTCACATCACCCCACTGGTCGCCGTGGCCGAGCAACTGGGTCTTCTCGGGCACCGGGTCGTCTGGTCCGGCGACCCGGCACCGATCAGAGAGCTGGCCGGCCCGACCGCGGTGGTACACCCCGCGCTCGCGGGCAACGTCGGCGCCGCCAGCCGCGGCGCCGACCTGCGGGGATACGCCGCCGCGCAGGCGCTCTGGGAGGACTACCTCATCCCGCTGGCCGCCGCCACCCACGAGTCGGTGGCCGAGGCGGCCAAGCGGTTCGACGCCGACCTCGTCGTCGCCGACATGCAGGCGCTGGCCGGCCCGCTCGCCGCGGCCCGCCTGGGGATCCCGTGGGCCACCTCGGCCTCCACCTCGGGCTCGTTGGGAGACATGTTCGCCGCCACGCCCAGGATCCGGCAGTGGCTCGACGGACTGTTCACGGACCTGATCGCACGGCTGCCCGGCGACGCGGCCACGACGCTGACCCCCGCGACCCTGGAACGTTCCCCGCATCTGGTTCTCGCCTTCACCACCGAGGCTCTCGCCGGCACGGTCCAGATCACGGGGCCACCGCCCGCCTGGATCGGCCCCGCGCTGCGCAGGCAAGACCGGTCGCAGGACGACCCGAAGCCAGCCAACCCCTTTCCCTGGGCACGGCTCGACGCCCGGCGGCCGTTGATCATCGTCAGCCTGGGCACGGTCAACAACCGGGTCGGCGGGCCCTTCCTACGGGCCTGCGCGCAGGCCCTGGGCCAGCTCGGCGACCGCGTCCAGGGCGTGTTGGCCGACCCGCTCGGCGCGGTCGACGCCGTCCCCGACAACGTCCTCACCTGGGGGCACCTACCCATGCTGGCTCTGCTGCCGCGCACGGCAGCGGTCGTCTGCCACGCGGGTCACAACACCGTGTGTGAGGCGCTCACGCACGATCTGCCGCTGGTCGTCGCGCCGATACGCGACGACCAGCCGGTCGTCGCCCAGCAGGTGGTCGACGCGGGCGCCGGCATCCGGCTGCGTTTCGCCAGGGCGACCCCGGGCCTGATCGCGGACGCCATCGTCGCCGTCCTGCGCGAGCCTGGCTACGGGCTCGCGGCCCGGCGGATCGGTGCCTCGTTCCGGCGGGCCGGCGGCGCCGTGGCCGCCGCGGATCTGCTGGTGCGCCTCGTCGACGCAGGCACCCCGGTCCGATGAACGCCCAGGCGCACGACCTTCACCTGCCGCGGCATCGCCCACACAGCCCGCTGCGGCTGGCCCTCAGCTACACCACCGGCTTCCGGCTTCGGCTGGCGGTCGGCAGCGTCCTCACCCTGGCGGGAACAGCGTTCTCCCTGGCCCAGCCGCTCATCGCGCAGCGCATCCTGGACCGACTCGCTCGCGACCAGCCGATCGTCACCTTGCTGGCGCTGCTCGCCGGGGCGGTCGCCCTCGGGACCGTCATCGCCGCGCTGGGCTACTTCGTCGTCGAGTCGGTCGGCGAATCCGTGGTGCGAACCGTCCGGCGGCTGCTGGCGCAGCGCATCCTCCGGCTGCGGACACCGGTGTTCGACGACGTCGAGGCGGGGGATCTCATCTCCCGCCTGGTCGCGGACACAACCCTGCTGCGCCAGGTCACCACCCAGGCCATGGTGGCGTCGATCACCGCGACGATCGGCCTGGTGGGCTCGCTGGTGATCATGGGACTGATCGACTACATGCTCCTGGCGGTCACCCTGACGGCCGTCGTGACCATGAGCGTCGTGGTGCGCTGGTCCGCCGTCAGGATCGGACGCGCGTCGGGAAAGGCCCAGGAGGCCGTCGGCTTCATGGCGACCCTCCTGGACCGCGACCTCGGAGCCTTCAGGACGGTCAAGGCCGCCGGAGCCGAGCAGCACGAGATCGACCTGCTGACCGCCGCAGCCGACACGGCGTGGCGGCGCGGCCTGCGGGTGGCCGGATGGCAGGCCGCCAGCGGGGCGTCCACGAGCCTCATCCTGCAGACGTCGTTCCTCGCCGTCCTGGGAGTGGGCGGCGCCCGGGTGACCGCCGGAAAGCTGACCCTCGCGGACCTGATCGCCTACCTCCTCTACATGTTCTTCCTGACCCAGCCGGTCATGACCCTGGCGGGCGCCTGGGGCCAGCTCAAGGTCGGCAGCGCCGCCATCACACGCGTCCAGGCCGTCCTGGCCCTCGCCGTCGAACCCGCGGGAACAAAATCAGCGGCGCCCGGCCCCGACCGAAGCCGTGCGAGCGTGTTCTTCGAGAATGTCGTGTTCACCTACCGACCCGGACTGCCGACCGTGCATCGCGGTGTGACGTTCGCTGTTCCCGCGGGAAGAATGACCGCCGTGGTCGGCCCGTCCGGAGCCGGGAAAACAAGCCTCTTCGCACTCCTCGAACGCTTCTACGAAATACAGTCGGGTCGCATACTGGTCGACGGGCTCGATATTCGGGAATGGCCGCTCGCGGACCTGCGGCAGGCGATCGGCTATGTGGAGCAGGAAAGCCCGGTACTCGCGGGGACGCTGCGGGAGAACCTCACCCTGGGACTCGCCGGCATCAGTGACGGGCAGCTGTGGGAGATCGTCCACCTCGCGCAGCTCGGCGACGTCGTCCAGGCGCTTCCCGGCGGCCTGGACGGCTGGATCGGCTACCGCGGCGGCAGCCTCTCCGGCGGTCAACGGCAGCGGATCGCGATCGGCCGGGCGCTGCTGCGTCGCCCCCGGCTGCTGCTGCTGGACGAGGCGACCTCGGCCCTGGACGCGACCAACGAGGCGGCGCTGCGTGCCACCATCGCCGCCGCCTCGGAGGTGACGACAGTGATGGTCATAGCCCACCGGCTGTCAACCGTCGTCGAGGCCGGCCAGATCCTCGTCATGGAATCCGGACGGGTGCGCGCCTGCGGCACCCACCGGGAACTGCTCGACTTCGATCCGGTCTACCAGGAGCTCGCGAGAACGCAGCTGCTCATCCCGACCTGAATGAATCCGATGGGAAGGTGCCGTGACCAGCATCGACGATGCCGAGCCCACCACGCGTGACCGTCTGCTCGACGCCGCCGAACGGCTACTGCTCGAGGAGGGCTACGCGGCTGTCACCTCACGGCGGGTCGGCGCCCACGCCGGGCTGACCCCGCCGCTGGTGCACTACTACTTCCGCACCATGGACGACCTGTTCCTGGCGATGTTCCGCCGCCGCGCGGACGCCGGCCTCCAGCTGCTACACGAACTGGTCCGCTCCCGCCCGACGCTGCGCGAGCTGTGGGACCTGCGCGAGGTGGGCGTCATCACGAGCACTCGCTTCAACCTGGAGTTCATGGCTCTGGCCAACCATCGCAAGGCGATCCGCGCGGCGATCGTCGAGTACTACCAGCGATACCGCCAGCTTCAGCTCGACGCCTTCACCGCGGCACTGGCCGATCTGCGCGTCCCGCCGGACCTCTGCCCACCACCGGTGGCGCATCTGGTGATGCTCGGCGTCACCCAGCTGATCGCCATCGACGCGGAGCTCGGCCTGGGTTCGGATTACGAGAGTGTGCTCGACTTCATCAACCGGCACACCGACGGTCTCGCCCAGGGATTTGTTCCCCGCCGGGTCCCTTCGGCTCGCTAGCCGAAGGCGCGGACGGCGTCGTACATCAGCTGGGCGGCGCGCTGGCAGGTGACCTTCACCCCGAACCAGATCACCTGCGGTTCGCCGGCCGACCCGCAGGTCGCGCGCAGGTCGGTGAGGAACTGGTTGTCGATCGCGAGCCTGCGCTGCTGGGTGGGGTCGACCTTCGGGCCGTTCAGGAAGTTGCGGTAACCGAAGTCGTGGCGCAGGCACGGGCCGGCGAACAGGGCGTCCACCTCGGGCGGGGTCGGGCCGCTGCAGCCGTCGGTCGTCCACACCAGCTCACCGCCGGCCGGGCCGGCCGCCCGGGCGTCGCGCACGACGACGAAGTCCGCCAGCGGGAGCCCGTACACGCTGGGCACGTCGACCGCGGGCACCTCCCCGCCGGGTGACTCGTGGGTGTCGGTGTCCTCCCCCGTGACGTACACGGCGCCGCCCTGGAAGTAGCTGACGCTGTCCGCGCCTGCGGCCGGGCGGGGGTCCAGCAGCGGGTAGCCGAGCGGGCCGTCCGCGCCGCCGCCGTCCGCCCAGGCGTCGGCAGCGGGCTCGGTGACGACGTGGGTGCCGGTCGACGGGCTGGTGGCGATCGTGCCGTTCTCGAACCGCTGGGTCGAGCCGACGCCGGCTCGCGTCGCGTCGTCGACGGGACGTCCCAGTGCGCCGGTGGTGCCACCGAGCTGGGCGTAGCGGGTGTAGATCTGCCCGCAGACGTCGAAGTCGCCGACCTGGTGGCAGGTGTCACCGCCCGCCGCGGGCGTCGCGGGCCGCGTTGTCGGATCGGCCGACGGGTCGGCGTCCGGCTCCGCGGGACCGCCCGGATCCGCGGAGTCGATCAGATCCGCGTCAACCGTTGTCCGGGGCGGATCCGGCCGGCTCGTCGGCTCCGTTCCCGCCGGGGTCATCGACGGCGACGGCTCGCCGGCCTGCAGACCAGCGGCGCCGGGCTGACAACCGGCCGTCAGCAGGACGAGCGTCAGCATGGTGGCCGCGGCTGTCGCGGCACGGCGCGACAGCCGGACGCGCGTGGCGGGGCCTCGACGCTCCGACATGGTCTGCTTCCTCTCGACCATTCGCACACTAGGTCCCGAACGGCCCGTGGTGACCCGTTTTCTCCTGTGCAATGACCGACAGGTCGGTCACCGACCGCTTCCGTGGCGCCGCGGCGCGCGGCTTACGCCACCAAGGGCGGCCGGGGGCGGCCGTGGCCACCCATCCCACGATGATCGTTCCCGTGAAAGTCCATGTTCTTGGATGCGTAGGGCAACACCCCTGCCACTCCGCAGGCACGGGGATGCGGACGTGAACAGGTCCGCGCTTTCGGAACCGGCGGCGCGCCGTCGATGTGCGCAGGTGACGTCCGCTCAGGTAAGGAGGGGAGAGCAGCCAGGCAGAGCCCAGTACACCAGGGGGAACGATGAGTCTGAGCATTCGTAACCGGCTGACCGGAACAGTGGCCGAAATTTCCGACGGCGCAGTAATGAGCACAGTACGGATTACCCTTTCCGGCGGGCAGACCGTGACAGCGGCGATTACTCTCGATGCGGTCAAGGATCTCGGTGTTTCCACGGGTTCCGCGGTCGAGGTGCTGTTCAAGTCGACCGAGGTGGCGCTGGCCACCGGCAGCGTGGACGGCCTGAGCATCCGCAACCAGCTGCCCGGCACGGTGTCCGGCCTGGAGACCGGTGGCGCCATGGCCGTCGCACACATCGCCCTCGAGCACGGCGGCGAGCTCACCTCGGCGATCACAGTGGACGCCGCGACCGCCCTCGGCCTCGCCCAGGGTTCGCCCGTGACGGCGCTGATCAAGTCGACCGAGGTGTCGCTCTCGGCGGTCTGATCCGGCCCGGCGCGTCCTGGCGCAGGTGCCGGTCCGGGTCCACCGACCACGGGCCGGCACCGGGGCACCCGCGACCATCGTGCCTGGCCGCCGGCGGCCGCCGAAGAGGCGTGACGTCGGCGCCTATCCAGGCCGCGGCGGACGAACCGCCGTGTTCGGGCGGGCGGCCGCCACGTCGTGCGCCAGCAGAGCCAGGTGCAGCGACGTGCGGATCTCCGGGTCGTCCAGGCTGGCGCCGATCACCTGCTCGGCTTTCTCGAGCCGTGCGTAGAACGCCGGTCGGGACAGGTGGATCGACGCGGCGGCACTCGCCTTGCTGGTGGGATGGGCCAGCAGGGCCCGCACGGCGCCGACGAGGTCGGTGGACCACCGGGCGTCATGGGCACGCAGACCGGCCAGCTCCCGGTCGACGAACGCGGCCAGCCGCGGGTCGGTG
Organism: Frankia sp. CcI49; assembly: GCF_001983215.1. Classification (NCBI taxonomy): domain Bacteria; kingdom Bacillati; phylum Actinomycetota; class Actinomycetes; order Frankiales; family Frankiaceae; genus Frankia; species Frankia sp. CcI49. Next base: position 489,557 of record NZ_MOWP01000015.1, on the reverse strand, counting down.
CCGAGCAACGCGATCAGCCCCCGGACGTGGACGTCGTCGAGCCGGTGCACCACCCGTGCCGGGTCGGCGCCGGACGTGTCGCCGACCGACTCCAGCACCTGCCGGGCCTCGGCGAGCGTCGCACCGAGTCGCGCCGGCTCGTTGACCGGTCGTGACGCCGCGACGACCACCGCATGGCGCCGGCGGACGTCGGCCGCGAGACCGTCGACCGTGGCGTCGACCRCACCGCCCGGGGCATGCGGGCCTCCCGGGACGTTCGCGCCTCCCGGGACGTTCGTGGCCGGCAGGGACAGCAGCGCGTGGACGTCCGGCCCGATCTGGCTGACGAGGGCGGGCAGCCGCCGGGTACGGGTGGCGTGCACGACGGCCGCGACGACGTCACCGATGTCCGATCCGGCAGTAGGACGCAGCGCGACCGCGACGAAGCGGCGCCGCCGCAGCGGCAGCCCGGCCAGCTCACAGCGGCGCAGGGCGTCCGCGGTCGGCCGGACCGCCAGCGCCAGCATGATCTCGTGGTGGCTGCGGCGGACGAGGCCGTCGCGGTCCCGATCGTTGAGCCGCCGCAGTGCGACGGCCGCGGCCGCCCGCTCGGCGAGGACGACGAGGCGGTCTCCGGGCGGCTGCGCGGTGACGATGACGAGGCGGCCCCAGCGCCGCTTCCCGGCGCCGACCGGTGCGACCAGCCAGCCGACCGAGGCGTCCCAGCGCGTCGATCCCGCGGTCGCGGTGAGCTCGGCAGTGGACGTGAGCGCGGTCGTCGTGGCCTCGACAGTCGCGGACAGGCCTGTGTGCTCGGCCGGGCCTGTGTGCTCGGCCGGGCCTGTGTGCTCGGCCGGGCGTGCGGGTTCGGCCCCGTCGGAGGGTTCGGCCGCGTCCGCGGGCCCGGGGGCGCCCACCAGACGGGAGATCTCGGGCCAGTCGGCGAGCAGCTCCGCGTCGTCACCGGTCGGGTCGGCCGCGAAGGCGACGACATGGTGCTCGTCCGACTCCAGCACGACGGGCAGGCCGGCGATCCGGTGCGCCGCCTGCAGGATCTCCGGGACCTCGGCCTCGGCGAGGCTCAGCCGGGTGAAGGTCGTGTGGATGCGTTCGACCGCCCGCAGCTCGGTCAGCTGACCGTCGACGATGCGCTCACCGACTGCCTGCGCGATCGCCGCGAACCGGACCTCCCGGCCCAGGGCCACCAAGGGCAGGCCATGGGCGGCACAGGCACGCACGACACCCGCGGGCAGACCGGCCGACCAGCGGCGGTGCAGCTCGACGACGAGGCCGGCCGCCTCGACGTCGGCGAGGCTCGCGACGAAGGCCACCTGCGCAGCCTCGTCGGACGACCACAGGCTTCCCGTCGTCAGCACGAGCTCGCCGCCGCGCAGCAGGGTCGCGATGTCCGGCAGCTCGGACGAGTGGACCCACCGGACGTCCCGGTCGAGACCGATCTCACCGGCGACGACCAGGGGCCGCGCACCGCGCACGACCGGCATCCGCAGCACCTCACGCAACGTCGGCAGTGCCACCCCGGCTCCTCCCCGCTCCCCACTTCCCGCTCCCCGCCGCCGAGTCGACCGCCCGGCGCCCCGGCGCATCGTACGGACGTCTCCTGACGAACTGTAAGGAAGTGTCCCAACTTCGTTACGGATCGTCGGAGGCGGCCGCGGGCCGGCGGCGTTCTAATCGAGCTGACGCGACGAGCCGCGCGACAGGTGAGGCAGGAGAACATGACCACGACGACCAGCACCGACACCATCGCGCACTGGGTGGACGGAGCGTTGTACGAGCCGGCCGGGAGCGCGACGGCCCCCGTGACCAACCCCGCGACCGGCGCGACGACCGGCGCGGTGCTGCTCGCCGACGCACCGGCCGCCGCGCGCGTCATCGGGGGTGCCGCCGCGGCGGCACCCGGCTGGGCCGCCACCTCGCTCGCCCGGCGCACACAGATCGTCTTCCGCTTCCGCGAGCTGCTGAACGCCCGCAAGGACGAGCTGGCCCGCATCATCACCAGCGAGCACGGCAAGGTCCACTCGGACGCGCTCGGCGAGGTCAGCCGCGGCCAGGAGGTCGTCGAGTTCGCCTGCGGTATCTCCCACCTGCTTCGCGGCGGGTTCTCACCGAGCGCGTCGACCGGGGTCGACGTCCACTCCCGTCGGGAGCCGCTGGGGGTGGTCGGGATCATCAGCCCGTTCAACTTCCCGGCGATGGTCCCGATGTGGTTCTTCCCGATCGCGATCGCCGCGGGCAACGCGGTCGTGCTCAAACCGAGCGAGAAGGCGCCCTCGGCGGCGCTCTGGCTCGCTCGGCTGTGGCAGGAGGCCGGCCTTCCCGACGGGGTGTTCAACGTCCTGCACGGGGACAAGGCCGCGGTCGACGCCCTGCTGGACAGCCCGGACGTCGCGGCGATCAGCTTCGTCGGCTCCACCCCGGTGGCCGAGTACGTCTACACCCGCGCCAGCGCCCACGGCAAGCGCGTCCAGGCCCTCGGCGGTGCCAAGAACCACATGGTCGTCCTGCCCGACGCCGACCTCGACCTGGCCGCCGACGCCGCCGTCAGCGCCGGCTACGGCAGCGCCGGCGAGCGGTGCATGGCCATCAGCGTGCTGGTCGCCGTCGACCCGATCGGTGACGAGCTGGTGGCGAGGATCGCCGAACGCACCCGCGGGCTCGTCACCGGGGACGGCGCGGCCGTCGCCACCGGCAGCACCGGCAGCACCGGCGGCCATGCCGGCACCGACCGCGAAAGCGACATGGGGCCGCTCGTCACCCGTGCCCACCGGGACCGGGTCGCGGACCTCGTCGCGCAGGGCGAGGCCGCCGGCGCCAAGCTGGTCGTCGACGGCCGAGGCGTCGAGCCGCGTGGCGACGCCGCCGGCTTCTGGCTCGGCCCGACGCTGTTCGACCAGGTGACACCGGACATGCCGATCTACGCCGAGGAGATCTTCGGGCCGGTGCTGTCGGTCGTCCGCGTTCCCAGCTACGCCGCGGCGCTCGAACTGGTCAACGGCAACCCGTACGGCAACGGCACCGCGATCTTCACGGCCGACGGCGGGGCCGCCCGCCGGTTCGAGAACGAGGTGCGGGTCGGCATGATCGGCGTGAACGTGCCAATCCCGGTCCCCGTCGCCTACTACTCGTTCGGCGGATGGAAGCGGTCGCTGTTCGGCGACACCCATGCCCACGGGACCGAGGGCGTCCACTTCTTCACCCGCGCCAAGGTCGTGACATCGCGCTGGCCGGACCCGGCCAGTCGCTCAGGCGGCGGCCTCCAGCTCGGGTTCCCCCAGAACGCCTGACCGCCGACCACCGAGCACCGAGCACCGACGCCGGAGCACTGACGCCCGGGCACCGACCACCGCGGCCGAGAGGACCACCAATGACGACGAACGACACCATCACCGCGACCGGCCGCACCACATCGAACAGCCGCATCACCTCGAGCAACCGCATCACCTCGAGCAGCCGCAGCGCGTCGGCCAGCCGCACCTCCCCGACCGGCGGCCTGGCCGCGCGCGGCGGCGGCTCCGCGGTGCCGCGCACACCCGCCGCCGCGCGGACGTACGAGCTCGACCGCAGGCACGTCTTCCACTCCTGGTCGGCCCAGGAGCGGATCAGCCCGATGGTGATCACCCGCGCCGAGGGGTCCTGGGTGTGGGACGACTACGACCACCCGCTGCTCGACTTCAGCTCGCAGCTCGTGTTCACGAACCTCGGCCACCAGCACCCGCGGGTGGTCGCGGCGATCCAGCAGCAGGCGGCCACGCTGTGCACGGTCGCCCCGCAGCACGCGAACGCGGCGCGCGGCGAGGCGGCCCGGCTGATCCTGTCGCACCTGCCGGACACCTTCGAGAAGATCTTCTTCACGAACGGCGGGGCCGACGCGGTCGAGCACGCCATCCGGATGGCCCGGCTGCACACCGGACGGATCAAGGTGCTCTCGACCTACCGCTCGTACCACGGCGGCACCGACCTGGCGATCAACGTGACCGGTGACCCGCGCCGGTGGGAGAACGACCACGGCGCCGCCGGGGTCGTCCACTTCTTCGGGCCGTTCCTGTACCGCAGCCCGTTCCACGCGACGGACGAGGCGCAGGAGCGCGAGCGCGCCCTCGCCCACCTGGAGCAGGTCATCGCGCTGGAGGGGCCGGGGACGATCGCCGCGGTCGTGCTGGAGTCCATCCCCGGAACGGCCGGTGTCATGGTTCCCCCGGCGGGCTATCTGCGGGGGGTCCGTGAGCTCTGCGACCACCACGGCCTGATCATGATCGTCGACGAGGTGATGGCCGGGTTCGGCCGCGCCGGGCGCTGGTTCGCGTTCGAGCTCGACGACGTCCGGCCCGACCTGGTGACGTTCGCGAAGGGCGTCACCAGCGGGTACGTGCCGCTCGGCGGGGTCGCGATCACCGGCCCGGTGCTGCGGGCCTTCGACGACCGGGCCTATCCCGGCGGGCTGACCTACTCGGGCCATCCGCTCGCCTGCGCGGCGGCGGTGGCGACCGTCCGCGCGATGGAGGACGAGGGCGCCGTGGCGGCAGCCGACCGCCTCGGTCGGGACGTCCTCGGCCCGGGCCTGCGCGGTCTCGCGGCGCGGCATCCGGTGATCGGTGACGTCCGCGGCGTCGGTGCCTTCTGGGCTCTCGACCTCGTCGAGGACCGGGCGAGCCGCACACCGATCGCCCCGACCGGCGGAACCAGCGAACGCATGGGACGCATCACCGCGGCCTGCCGGGCCGAGGGTCTGCTGCCGTTCGTGAGCAGCAACCGGATCCACGTCGTGCCTCCGCTGAACATCTCGGACGGCGACGCCCGTGCCGGCCTCGCGATGCTCGACCGCGCCCTGGGCGCCGCCGAAGGCTGACCCGCGCGGCCTCTCCCGGCCTCTCACGGATCTCACACGTTCCTCAGAACCCTTCCGCATCGGCCGCTGGTGTGGTGACGGTGTCGGATCCCGCCGGCGCGGCGCGTCGGTACGAGGGCTCCGACCTGTGTCCTCATGCCATCGAGGTCGGGAGATGCGGTTGTGAACGCTCGGAGCCGGGTTCACCGGGGTGCCGCGGTCCTTGTCGGATGCGTGCTGATGACGAGTGTGTCGGCCTGCCGGGCCGGCGCGGGTCAGGCGGGCAGCGCGGCGGCCGACAGCACGACCACGACCACGACCGCCGCGACCGCCGCGCCGGCCACGGCTGCCGCGACGACGCCGGCGGAAGCCGGGCAGCCAGCGGCGCCGGTGGGCACGGGCGACGGCGGCCCGGGGTCGCTGACCCTCGCCATCACCAGCCCGGTCATGCTCAGCGGCCACGTCAACACCACGGTGAGCTGCGAAACCGCCGCCCGCAGGTACGTCGCCTCGGCCACCGGCACGCTCGACGGCGCCACCGTCACGCAGAACGTGCGCGTCGCCGGCTACGCGGGCCCGGGGAGCTATCCGGCGGTGATCAGCGTGTCGGTGGTGGCGGCCGACGGGTCGAAATACGCGATCAGTGCGGTCCCGACAACAGTGCAGGTCACCGCGGATGGCGGTGCGGTCTCCTTCAACGCCAGTACCTCCGGCGGGCGTGCCCTGGCCGGCTCGATCAGCTGGGCCTGCTCCTGACGCGGCGGCGCGGGAGCCGACAGATCGGGGGGCTCCCGCGCCGCCGCGTGCCCGCACCGCCGCGCTCTCAGCGCCGGCTGTGCACGATCATCGACACGGGGCCCCGCGGACGGAGGGTGATCGCCGGTTCGGGTTGGACCGGGGTGTTGCTGGCCGGAGTCAGCGTCCACCGGCCGGCGATCGTTGCCAGGGCCAGGACACCTTCCGCGACGGCGAAGCCGTTCCCGATGCACTGACGCCTGCCACCACCGAACGGAAAATAGGCAAACCGCGGCCGCGTACCGGACGAATCAGTCGCAACGGCCCCACCGGCCGCGTCGGACGTACCAGCGGCACCACCCGCCGGTTCGAGCCAGCGGCCGGGATCGAACCGTTCCGGATGAGGCCACCAGCGTCCGTCCCGGTGCATCACCCACTGGCCGATGACCAGCGTCGACCAGGCCGGCAGCAGGTACCCGGCCACCTCCCGGTCCTCCACGAGGTGGCGGACCATCGCCCACACGGGCGGGTACAGCCGCATGGATTCGTTGAACACCGCGTTGGTGTAGGCAAGCCGCGGCAGATCGTCGAAGGTCGGCAGCCGGCCGGCGAGGACGGTGTCGAGTTCCTCGCCCAGCTTCGCCGCGACCGCTGGTGCACCGCCAAGCAGGTGGAACGTCCAGGTCAGGGCATTCGCGGCGGTTTCGTGACCGGCGAGCAGGAGGGTCACGGCCTCGTCCCTGATCTCGTGGTCGGTCAGCTGCCCGCCGGTGTCGCCGTCCCGGGCGGCCATCAGCAGCGACATCAGATCAGTGCCGCCGGCCCCGGCGGCGCGATGCGCGTCGATCAGGTCGTAGATGGTCCGGTCGAGCGCGGCCCGGGTAGCGCGGCGACGGCGGACCGACGGCAGAGGGAGCCGCGACGACTCCCCCAGCCCCAGCCCGCTGGCCTGCTGGACCGCCGAGCCGGACATCGTCTCGTCGAGAGCGGCGCGGACGACGTCCAGGACATGGTCGCTGATGTCGACGTCGAAGATGGTCCGAGCGACGATCGCCAGGGTCATCTCGGACATCTCGGCGTGCACGTCGAGTCGCTGGCCGTCGTGCCAGCTCGCCGCGGTGGACTCCGCGATGGCGACGAACTGCTGGCCGTATTCCGCGATGCGCTGTTTGTGGAACAGCGGCTGCATGAGCCGCCGCTGTCGCAGGTGATCCTCACCCGCGCTGGTCAGCAGGCCGTCACCGAGCAGCGTCCGCAGCGGCTGGACGACGCGGCGCCGGGAACCGGGGCCGCTCAGCACCGCGCCCTTGCCGTACGCCTTCTGACCGCCCACGAGGATGTCCCCGATCGCCTCCGGGTCGCTGACGAGGAACAGCGACACCGGCCACCGGATCAGGCGCACCAACGGCCCGTACCGGTCGTGCAGCGCGGTGAACTGGGACAACGGATCTGCGCGCATGCGACGTACCGCCGCGAGCGGCCCGTCGGCCGGCCCGGGCACCTCGTCGACGGGACGCGGCGCACGCTGGGTGCTCCGCGTCGTCACCAGAGAAGCAGACACCACAAGGGACCTTTCGCGATCGGGGCGCCGGTCGCGGACGGGCGTCTTCCGACACCGGCCGCTCAGACCGGACACGGCCACGCTTTGCACGGTAGGCGCGCCGGCAGCGGACCGCACCCCGTCAGCCAGGAGCACGTCAGCCAGGCAGCACGTCAGCCAGGCAGCACGATCCGCACGGTGAGGCCGCGGCCGTCGTCGGCGCTGGCCTGGGCGTGGGCGCTGCCGCCGTGCGCGGCGGCGACCGCGGCCACGATCGCCATCCCGAGGCCGCTGCCGCCGCGGCCGCGCTCCCGCCCGGCGGCCGAGCGGTAGAAGCGGTCGAAGATCCGATCGAGGTCGGCCGGGGCCATCCCGGGGCCGTCGTCGCGGACGCGCAGCTCGACCTGACCGTCCACCGGGCCGCGCAGGCTGACCTCGGCCGGCGTCCCGGCCGGGGTGTGCACGCGGACGTTGGCGAGCAGGTTGCCGATCACCTGCCGCAGCGCGTCAGGGTCGCCCACGACCGGGCAGGCCGACGGGCCCAGCACGGTCAGGGGGCGGTCCGGCTCCACTGCGGCGGCATCGGCGACCGCGTCCCGCACGACGGCGGCCAGGTCGACCTCGTCGCGTGCCAGCGGCCGCGCCTCGTCGAGGTGGGCGAGGTAGAGCATGTCGTCGACGAGGGTTCCCATCCGCCTCGTCTCGTCCTGCACCCGGCGCAGCGCGTCGTCCGCGCCCGACGGCGGCACCATTCCCTGGCGCAGCATGTCGACGTACCCGCGCACCGACGTCAACGGGGTGCGCAGCTCGTGCGAGGCGTCGGCGACGAACCGGCGCAGGCGCTGCTGGGAGCGGCGGCGATCCTCGAAGGCCGCCTGGATCTGGGCGAGCATCACGTTGAGCGCGGCGGCGAGCTGGCCGGTCTCGCTGCGGGGCGGGCCGTGCGCCACCCGGCGGGCGAGATCGCCGCCGGCGATGGCGACAGCCGTGTCGGTGATGTCGCGCAGCGGGCGCAGTCCGCGGCCGAGCAGGAACCAGGCACTCGCCCCGCCGAGCGCCAGCACCGCGGCACCGGCCAGGACCTCGATGAGGATCAACTGCCCGGTCGTCTCGACGACCGGGCGCATCGGCAGCGCGACCAGGGCTGTGACACCGCTCGGCAGCTCCCCGACGACCGCCCGGTACCGGACGCCGCCGGCCACCAGCCCGAACGGCGCGCGCGAGGCGATCCGCCGGTCCAGGTCCGGGACCGCCGCGAGCAGGCTGCCGGTCCCAGAGCTGCCGCCGCCAGAGCTACCGGTTCCGGAACCGCCGGCGCCTGAGCTGCCGGCGGCCGGCGTCTCGGCGAGGCCGGTCAACACCGTCAGGGAGCCGTCCGGCTCCCGCATCTCGACGATGAAGTCGGTGGGGGCCACCGCCTGTTGCAGCCCGACGCCGTGCAGCAGCGGGGCGAGCTGGGACAGCGCCGTCGCGGCGCGGGTCTCGAACAGGGCCTGCGCGGCCCGCAGCCGGCGGTCGGTCTGGTCGACAAGATGGGAACGCAGGGCCAGCACGCTCGCGGCGCCCGCGACGGTCAGGCAGACCGCCATCAGGCCGACCAGGCCGAACATCAACCTGGCTCGCAACGTCACGGCTGGACCGTGCTGCCCGGCCGGGCCGGCTCGCCCGGTTGGAGCGTGCTGCCCGGCTCCGCCCGGGTGCCGGCGCGCAGCGCGTACCCGAACCCGCGCTGGGTGTGGATCAGCGGCGGGCCGTACGGGGCCAGTTTGCGCCGCAGGTAGCTGACGTACTGGTCGACCACCGTGAGACCGCCGCGGAAGTCCTCACTCCACACCGCGTCGAGGATCTGCTCCCGGGACAGCACCCGGTTCGGGTTCTCCAGCAGGTAGCGCAGCAGCCTGAACTCGGTCGGCGCGAGCTCGACCGGGTGGCCGGCACGGGTGACCTGATGCGTGTCCTCGTCCAGGACGACGTCGGCGAACTCCAGCATCGACGCCCGCACCGGCACGGGCTGCTCGCGCCGCGTCCGCCGCAGCACGGCGCGTACCCGCGCGACCAGCTCGTCGATCGCGAACGGCTTGGTGACGTAGTCGTCGCCGCCGTAGGTCAGCCCGGCGACCTTGTCGGCGTGCCGGTCCCGCGCGGTCAGGAACACCACCGGCACCTCGACGCCGGCCTGCCGCCACTGCCGGCACAGCGCAAGCCCCTCGCAGTCGGGCAGCATGACGTCGAGCACCACCAGGTCCGGGCAGCTGGCGGTCACCGCGGCGGTGGCCTCCCGGCCGGAGCTGGCGGTCTCGACCTCGAAGCCGTGGAACCGCAGCGCCATCCGCAGCATGTCCACGATGTTGGGCTCGTCGTCGACGACCAGCAGCCGCAGCGCCTTCGTGTCCACGCCCCACCCCCGACGCTGCATGCTTGCGACCCGGTGAGGAGAACATACGAGTTCGTGGCGGATCGGGCGTCACCGGGCCGTCACCTGCCAGCTCAGGCGCCGGACCGGATACCGGATCAGGCGCCGGATCGGATGCCGGATGGATCAGGCGCCGGTGGCGCGGTGGTCCTGGATCGACCCCTCACCGCACCGTCGAGGTGGGCGCCGTCGCCCCCGGACAGGCCCCGCGGACGTCCACGCGACCGACCTGACCCGGCCGAGCCGCCGGGGAAACCGGCGAGCCCGAAAAATTCTTTGTTTGAGTATTTCTTCGGATCCGACGGACTATCACGCCCGATGCCGGGTAGCTCACGCTCCATCGCCGCCCGGGCAGGCCAGGCCGGGCGCCTCGTCCCGCCCACGCGGGATGTCATGGAAGGAGCGCAGACCATGGGCATCGGCGCAGCCATCGCTTTGATGGCGCTCGGCGCGATCCTCACATTCGCCGTCGACGTCAGCGTTTCCGGGCTCGACATCGCGGTCATCGGCATTGTTCTGATGCTGGCGGGCGCCGCCGGGCTCATCCTCGATCTCGCCGTGTTCGCGCCGCGCCGCCGCCGGGTCGGCTACGGCGCCGGCCTGGCGGAGTCCGACAGCGAGCTCTACCCGCCCGGCGTCGACTCCCCGCCTGGCAGCGACTACCAGCGGACCACCGACGTCTACGAGGACCAGCCGGCCGGCCGGCCCTGGCGCCGGCGCCGGGTCACCGACGTCTACCGCGGCTGATCGCACCGCAGCGCCCACCAGCGCTCCCAGACCAGACCGCAGCCACATCGCCACACCGGCCGCCCTACCGTGCGTGGACAGCGTGGTCCCGCGCGGGTCGCCCCCGTCACACCAGAATCCCCCGGTGACGGGGGCGGCCCGCGCGAGACCACCTGCCAGGAGAGCCGAACGAGCCACCACGCCAGATTGCCTGCGATCCGTCAGACAGGTCGGCTCGGTCGGGTCTGACGGGTGGCGGCGGTCATGGTCGCCGCGACGACGCACATCCTCAGCTCCTGGAGCTGCCTCCACCGCGGGAAATTCTCCGCCGGATCTGATCCTCCATCCGGAGCGCCGGTGCCCGCAGCATTCCGCGGAACAGAATCCGACTTCCGCCGGCCGCGAGATCGACGTCACTGACCGCTATGCCGACCCGGCGCCGGTGCAGGAGCCTCACCTCGGTCACGAGCGGCCAGCCAAACCGGACCACCTGCTCCAGAGCGCCACGTCCCGTCCGGTCGGCGAGGGTGATGCCGCGGTCGGTCAGCAGCATGACCCCCGAGCCAGGGGTCGAACGACCGAAAACGCCGTTGCCGATGTCGAACGGCGTCTCACCCGGCAGCAGCATGCAGCTCACCAGTCTGACCAGGCTGTCCGTGTCGTTCCAGAGCTGAACCGGCGGGAACTTCGCGAGGACGAACTCTCGGACCTGAGCGGTCGACAGCATCCCCATGGGCCCGTACTCGGTGGCGGAGCCACCCTCGGTGGGCGGAGGCAGGTCTGCGCCGGGGCCGAAGACCTCGTTCACCGGAAACCGCCGCGCCGCGGCGGTGAGAATCCGCCGCCGCCCGTCGGCCAGGAAACCCGCGTCCAGCAGAACGTTGATCTCGCGCCAGAACTCCAGGGAGCTGCGGCCCTGCCAGTGCGGCAGGCGGGACCGGTCCGCTCCCGCCTCGTCGAGAACCCCGAGCGCGTCGCCGAGGTGATAGAGCACTCGGGCGAGTTCGGTGACCTCGGCCTCGGTCAGACGGTCGGGGCGGCCCCCCATGTGCTCCTCCGTACCTACCACGGCAGTCGGCTGAACGCTCCGGCCTCGCCCAGCCCCGCCAGCCGGGCGAGATAGTAGCGCCAGAGATCCCCCAGGCATGCGGTCAGCACCTGCGGAACATCACGGTGCCGAACGCTGACGAGCGTCCCGGTTCCGCCCGCGACCCAGTCGATGTCGAGGTGGGATGTCGCGGGGAGCAGCAGCTCACGTCGCGGGAACGGATCCGCGGCGGAGGGAGTGGTGAGCAGCTCGTAGTTCCAGGACGTGTGCACGGCCGCAGGTCCGCGCACCATTTCCCCCACGATCTTCAGGTTGTCGGTGCTGTCCAGGTGGGAACTCCATCCGCCCCGAAGATTCGTGCTACCTCCACCGCTACCGAGCCAGCCAGCCCAGAAATCCGCGTTGGCGAGCCATTCCGACAGCCGCTCGGGCCTCACCGCGACCGCGGTCGTGCGGTCGATGCGACCGGTCGCGGCCGACGCGGCACCGGCGCCGGTGCGCAGCAGGTGGAGGAGGTCGCGGAACGCGGCGTGCGCCGGCCCCTCCACCGCTTCGTCGAGCTTCGGGGCAAGCGGCTCGCCGCGGAACGCGCGGCCGGCCAGGTCCGATCCGCGGTGGGTCACCGCGGGCGCACGCGGCCCTACCCAGACCGCGATGACGTAGCGCTCGTGTGGACCGCCCGGGGGCACCTCGCCGCCTCGCGGGCCGTCGTCCCGCCCACTCGCCGCCACCCTGATCCGGTACCAGCCCAGGCCGGCGAAGGCGAGGTCGAGGCCGCCGGGCTCGGGCCCTCCCATCAGGGTGCCGATCTCCAGCGGGCCGTTCCGCAGGTGGAAGCTCGTGTCGGACACCTCGGTCCAGCCCGGGGCAGGCAGCGCGGGCTCCGTGTTGTGGAGCTCCAGACGCACGCCGACCTCGCCGTAACTGGTCCCGGTGAGAATCTTCAGGGTGGCCTTGTTGACGACGACCAGCCCGTCGCCGCATCCTTCCGGAACATGCCCCTCTTGACCAGCCCCGTTCCCGCTGTAGACGAGGAACTGGTGATAGTCGGCCAGGACGGTCGTTTCTTGGACTCGCACGACGATCAGGATAGTGCGACGCCCCAGTAGACCTTTCACCAACCGTCGCTTCCATTGATCACCGCATTCCAGTAGTCGGTACTGCGGCTGCCGAGCAGGACGGCAGGGATTCTGGTCGCCAGCGGGCCTCGCAGGCTGGCGCCGATCAAGATTGGCCGTCGGCGAGCGAGGAATCCTGCATTCACTCCACGAGCACATTCGGATGACCGAGAGCCGAGAGCTCGGTGCCCGGACGGCCCGGTTTGGCGAATCGCAAAAGTGAAGGATTCTGGTCGTTGCAACGACCAGAATCCTTCTTTCTTGCGGGCCGCCAGGCGGATCTCCGCCCCTTTTGCCCACCTTAGGATGAATTGTCAGTGCACCGCGGCCGTGCGGGATCTTCGAGCGGCGGTCACGACGTGTCGATCCGGGGCCGTGCCGTTCGACCTGTGGGTGAGAGGGTCGACGCGCGACCCGGCGGCAGGGAGGCACACGATGGCGAAGTACATGCTGATCATGCGGAACACGGACGAGTCTCTCGCGCGGATGCAGGAGACGCCGTTCGAGGAGATGCTCGCCCGGATCGGGCGTTACAACGAGGAGCTGATGCGGGCAGGTGTCGTGGTGGCCGCCGAGGGCCTCGACGACCCGTCCGAGGGTGTCGTCGTCGATTTCAGCGGTGACACGCCGGTGGTCACCGACGGACCGTACGGCGAGACGAAGGAGCTGTTCGGCGGCTTCTACCTGATCGAGGTGGCTTCCAGGGAGGAGGCGATCGAGTGGGCCCGGCGGCTGCCGGCGGTCCCCGGCTCGAAGTGCGAGATCCGGCGGGTGCCGGGCATCGACGAGTTCCCCCAGGACAACGAGTGGATCATCAAGGAGCGGGCGTGGCGCGAGAAGCTCGGCCAGCTCTGACCACTCGGCCAGCTCCGGCGTACGTCCATGGCCGGGTCTGAGGCGGCGCGGCGGGCGGTCGAGGCGGTGTGGCGGATCGAGTCCGCGCGAATCGTGAGCGCGCTCGCCCGCTACACCGGCGACTTCGCGCTCGCCGAGGACGTCGCCCAGGAGGCGGTGGCGGAGGCGCTCGTCAGCTGGCCGCGGACAGGCACCCCGGCGAGCCCGGTCGGCTGGCTGCTGTCGACGGCGCGGCGGCGCGCGATCGACAGCTTCCGCCGCCGGTCGGCCCTCGGTGAGCGGTACACGCTGCTCGCCGGGCCGCTCACCGAGGGAGAGGCCAGCTCGGGTGCGGGCAGCCCGCGCCACGGTGGCCTCGGAGCCGATCCGGATCTGCTCTGGGATCCCGACCGGGTCGACGACGACGTCCTCGCGCTGATGTTCATTGCGTGCCACCCGGTGCTCTCCGCCGAGGCCCGGGTGGCGCTGACCCTGCGGGCGGTCGGCGGCCTGACGAGCGAGGAGATCGCGCGGGCCTTCCTCGTGCCGGTGCCGACCGTCCAGGCACGGATCACCCGCGCGAAGAAGACCATCGCGGCGGCGGCGGTGCCGTTCGCGCTGCCGCCGGCCGACAATCGGCGCGAGCGCCTCGGTGGGATGCTCAGCGTGCTCTACGTGATCTTCACGGAGGGGGCGACGGCGACGTCCGGCGACAGCCTGCTGCGCGTCGACCTCGCTCACGAGGCGATGCGGCTCACCCGGATGCTCGCCGCGCTGCTGCCCGACGAGCCGGAGGTGTTCGGGCTGCTCGCGCTGTGCGAGCTCACCGCGGCACGTTTCCCCGCGCGCACCGGGCCGGACGGTGAGGCGATCCTGTTGGAGGACCAGGACCGGGGCCGCTGGGATCTGTCGGCGATCCGCCGCGGTCGGGGCGCACTGGGCCAGGCCGTGGCGGCCGGGCGGGGCCTCGGACCGTACGGCCTGCAGGCCGCGATCGCCGCCTGCCACACGTCGGCGCCGTCCGTCGCGGAGACGGACTGGGCGCGGATCGTGCTGCTCTACGAGGCGCTCGGCCGGGTGGCGCCGTCGCCGGTCGTCGAGCTCAACCGGGCGGTGGCCGTGGCGATGGCCGACGGGCCCCGCCAGGCGTTGGCCCTCGTCGACGAACTGGTCGCCGGTGGCCGGCTGGCACAGTCCCACCTGCTGCCGACCGTGCGCGGCGAGCTGCTCGCCCGGCTCGGCCGCGCCGCCGAAGCGCGGGCCGAGCTGGAGCTCGCCGCGCGGCTGTGCCAGAACCTGCGCGAACGGTCGGTGCTGCTGCGCAAGGCGGCCGCGCTGGGCTGAGCACCGGCCGGGCCGGGCCAGGCAGCCCGGCGTCGGGGCAGGCCTGATACTGAGCGTCAGGCCGACCAGCGAAGCGGCGGACCGCCTTCACCCGAGGGCCGGACGGGAGCCTCGTGGCGGTGCTGGCCCACCCGCTCACGGCGCCGGGCGAGAAGAACATCGGCGAGCGCATCCGCCCGCTCCATGTCGTCGAGCGTGGCGCGGGTGCGCCCGTCGACCGTCAGAATCGCCGCCAACAGCTCAGCGGACAGCCGGGTACGCGCCGCAACCCGGGCCACGCTGGGCGGTAGCGTCGTCGCCGGGCGACCGGGCAACGAGCGGCCGGACGGGGCACTCCGCTGTGACGGCAGCGGACGACCCGGCGCCGTGTGCTCGCCCTGGACGGCGGGCTCGCCGTGAGCGGTGCGAGGACGTGGCCGGACCCCGAGGAGATCGAACATACTTTCGATCCTGGCCTCGGTAGATCGTTCTGTCAAGAGTCGCGGATGTCCGGCGAGGCACTGTCGCGCCTCCGTTGTCGCGGCGCCATCCACCCAGGTCAGAAGCGGTCAGAACCGATCAGGACACAACAGGCCAGGCCGCGACGGATCGGCCGGAGCCGGTCGGCGGAAGGTCGGTCAGGCGGTCAGGCGGTCGGACAGCTCAGATGCCGGGAAGCTCGTCGGCCAGGCCGAGTGCGACATAGACCCGCGCGGAGATCTCGGTGGCGGCGTGCCGCTCCCCGAGGGCCGCGCCGACCACCCCGACCGCGGGCACGTTCGCGACCGCGCGATGCCACCGCCGGCCCTCCGCACGCCCGTCGATCAGCCGCCGCACGGCCCACATCTCGCGGGCCAGCGCGACGACTCCGGCCGGCACCCGACGCACCAGCCGCAGCCACTGCGCCCGCTCCTCCTCGGTTCCGTCGATACCCAGGGCGGAGCCGGCGTCCAGGCTGGGGTCGGCGTCCTGGGCGGGGCGGGCGCCTGGGATGGAACTGGCACTCGGGGCCGGGACCTCGCCGGCGGGCGGCTGCGGCGGCACGGCAACCGGCGGTGCCCAACCGGCGGGGAGCGTCTCGTCGAGCACCGTGTGCGCGAGCAGCCGCACCTGGCTGTGCACATCCGTCACGTCGCACAGGCGGGCCAGGGACAGCACCAACAGGCCCTGCACCGTGGCGGACAGGACGTCACGCACCGGCCCACCGAACCGCCCGGCGAAACCGGGCAGCGCCGACAGCGGCGCGAGCTCCGAGCGCCAGTGCCGGACGACCCGGTCCGCGTGCTCCCGGCGCGCCTGTCGGCCCTCGTCGGCGGCGGGAGGTCGCGCGTCGGTCCCCGCGACGTCACCGGGCCGGGTCACGTGGACGGCTGCCATGGCCATCGGCTGCGCGAGCAGGACGAACCTCGCGAGTCGATCGGCGTCAGCGGCGCGCATGGACATCACCCCGGCTGTCGGTCGTGGATCCGCAGTTCTTCTCACCTGGCCCGACCCGTCTTCTCACCTGGCCCGACCCGGGCCTGCCCGGACGCACATCCGGACGTCGCCAGGGGACGATCCGATCCTTTCACGGCGCGTCGGATCCATGGAGAGCGTCCCGCCGCCACGGCGGATGGCTGAGCACACCCCGTGCCGGCGCCGATCTACCCGCCGGCGTCGGCGTTCCGCCATCAGGCGCGGAAGGAGACCGGCAGCTCCGCCAGCCCGCGGACGAGCTGGTCCGGCTTGTAGGACGGCGTATCCGTGCACAGATCCAGGACCGTGACACGGTCGAGGACCTCGCCCAGGAGAACCTCCATCTCCAGGAGTGCCAACGGCGTGCCGAGACAGTAGTGGTGACCGAGGCTGAACGACAGGTGCCTGTTCGCCGGTGCGGTTCCGGGTGTGTTCTGGTAACGGGTGAGATCCAGCCGGTCCGGCTCCGGAAAAGCGCTCCCGTCACGGTTCGCGGAGGCGATCAGCACGGTGACGCCTTCACCTGCCTCGAAGACGCGGCCCCCCACCGTTACCCGTTCCTTGGCGAATCTGTTGACCATCTGAACAGGCGCGTCGTAGCGGAGAAGCTCGTTGACGGCGCTGGGCATGAGATCCCGTCGGATGGGCAGGTCGGCGACCTGGTCAGGGTGCCGCAACAGGGCTAGCATCCCATTCCCGATCTGGTTCACGGTTGTTTCATGGCCAGCGACGACGAGCAGGATACAGGTTCCCAGCAACTCGCTATCGGTGAGTTTCTCGCCCTTCTCCTCGACCTGCACCAGTGCGCCCAGGATGCTCGGTCCCGGGTCGAGGCGCTCGCGGCGCACGAGGTTCAGGAAGTAGCCCAGGAACTCGGGAATCGCGGTGTTCCGGTCGGCGAGCACCGCCGCGGGAAGTGTCGCGTCGGGATCCAGGGCCCTGGCGAGCATGTGCGACCAGCGCTGAATCACCGGATGATCCTCCGCGGGCACGCCGAGGATCTCGCAGATGATGGTGAGCGGCAGTGGATAGGCCATCGCGCTGATCAGGTCGGACGTACCGGCCGCGAGCATGTCGTCCACCAGCGCGGCTGCCAGGGCCTGGATCCGCGGTCGCAGGGCCGCGACCCGGCGGGGGGTGAAGGCCTTGGAGACCAGACCACGAAGCCGGGTGTGGTCGGGGGGTTCCATCCACAGGAAGACCGCGGGGAACTCGTCTGCGGCCCTCGTGGGATGCAGTCTGGCCGCCTGGTTGTCGTGACCCCAGTTGGGGCTTGACAGCACCGCGGCGCAGTCGGCGTACCGTGTGGCCAGGTTCATCCCGTATGAGGTCGAGTGAAAGGGCCCGGCTTCCCGCAGCACGCGGTATCGCGAGTACGGATCCGCGCGGAATTCTGGATCGGCCAGCTGCGCAACGGCCTGCCGCACCGGATTCGTGTCACTCCCGGAACCAGTCGACATGATTTCTGTTTCGATGGCGTCGGCCCTGGTCAGCGATCCGCTGTCTATATTTTCCGCTGTCACGAGCTCGATCCTCCTTCTTGGTTCGAGGGAGTCGACCCGCATCTCTCCGACGACCACGAAAACGCCGAGAGAAGACGATGAATCGACCCACGACCTATGTCGCCAACCGTATGAGGTGAAATAAAGATCGTCAACGCTCGCGTAACGGAGCTATCACCGGATAGGAATGGCCTTGTGCCCCTACCAGGAGCTGGCCAGGTCGCCGGGCGCGGGTTCGGAGTGGCTGCGGTAACTGCCATCTCCAGCCCCGGAGACGTCCCTCTCCGGGGGATTCGATATTCCCGGGCACGGTATTCGGGCGTCGATTTTCAACGCGTCAAAGCAGGCGCCGAGTTGTCCCGTCCCCGCCGGCACAGCGAGTGCGGCGCAGTGGCCCCTCGCGCCCGGCCTCGGTCAGGCGGCCTGGGCTGGCGGCACCGCGGGCGTGGGCGGCGGCACCGCCACAGGCGCCGCGGGCCTGGCAACGACGACCCGACCTCCGGTGGCTGGGACCGTGCTACAGCCGGGTGAGGTCGATCGTGACCTGGAAGGGGGCGACCGCCTCGACGACGCCCGCCCAGACGCCGGCATCCCGGTAGGTTCCCGCGGCCGGATCAAGGATGTGTGCGTAGACGAGCGGAACCCCGCCGGCGGGCTGCTCGACGCGCCAGTAGTAGGTGATGTCTGCTCGCGCGTACTCTCCGGCCTTGACGAATCTGTCCGTCGACTCGGAGCCCGGCGAGACCACCTCCGCGACCAGCAGCACATGCTCGGGGCGGGCCGGCATGATGTCGAGGGTGTCGGCGCGGTACACAACGACATCCGGCCGGCGGTTGGTCAGCGGCACGTCCTGGAGCCGCAGATCAAAGTCGCTGTCAGCCTTCCAGCCCGGCCCTCCGGCCGTGTCCAGCGCGTTCGTGATGAGCCTGACCAGCCGGTTGTGACGTCTGGAGGCACTGGGACTCACGACGACCATCCCGTCCACGATCTCGATGCCCGCGCACTGCTCCTCGGACCAGGAGCCATACTGCGCCGCCGTGATCTGCTGGTGCATCCAGGCCGGGGCGATCATCTCCGCGGTGATGGCGGACCTCCCTCAGTCGGGTCCTGCAGTCGGTCGGGCCCCTTGGCCAGCGTAACCAAGCCGGGATTCGCCTGTCCCGGCCCCGGTGTGCCCTTGGTGGCCTCATCGAGGCGGGTGCGTCCGGTCGTGCGGTCCTGCTGATTACCAAACGAACCTGCGCCCCTCTTGTCTCTCTTGAGATGAATTGCCGGCGCCGCACGAAGGGTCCCACCCTCCGGCAAGTGGCCGGGTGTTTGCTGGATAGCTACCCGCGAGACATCAAGCCGCCGCCCGGGGTCCTTGCGTCCCTCACTACGATCCGTTCGTCCCAAACGCGCCATCTGCGAAAACACGAAAACGGGGGGCCCATGGCCACGACACGTAGGCAGCTGATCACCGCGACGGGTCTCGGCCTGCTCGGTGCGGGCCTAGCACCCGGCCTCGGTCAGGCGGCGTGGGCCGGCAGCACCTCTGGCGCCGGCGCGGGCGCGGGCACGAGCGGCGGAACGGCCTCGGGCGGCACCGGCTCGGGTTCGGCCGGGTTCGGAGCGCTGCGCAAGGCGGGCCCGGAGCTGGCGCTGCCACCGGGCTTCAGCTACCGATCCTTCGGCGCGGCGGGCAGCCGGATGTCGGACGGCCTGGCCACCCCGCTCGCCCACGACGGGCAGGCGCTCTTCGCCGCCGGCCGGGACACGGTCGTGCTGCTGCGCAACCACGAGATCGACACGGACCTGCCCGGCATCACCCAGCGCAGCATCGGCAGGAAGGCGGCCTACGACCGGGCGGCGCCTGCCGGTGTCACCTCGTCACGTTACGACCTGGCGGCCGGTCGGCTGCGTGAGAGCTTCCTGGTCCTGAACGGGACCCTGGTGAACTGCAACGGCTCGCCGACGCCGTGGGGAAGCTGGCTGTCCTGCGAGGAGACGGTCGACGGGATCGACGCCGGCTACGAGAAGCCGCACGGCTACGTCTTCGAGGTCCCGGCGAACGCCCGCGGGCCGGTCGACCCGGTGCCGCTGCGGGCGATGGGCCGGTTCGAGCACGAGTGCGCGCCCGTCGACCCGGCGACCGGCGTCGTCTACCTGACCGAGGACAACGGCGACCCGGGCGACGGCCTCTACCGCTTCCTGCCGGCCCGGCCCGGCAAGCTCGCCGCCGGCGGGCGGCTGCAGATGCTCGCCGTGCGCGGCGAGCCGACGTACGACACCGAGACCGGCCAGCGCGTCAGCCAGAAGCTGCCGGTGACCTGGGTCGACATCGCGAATCCGGATCCGTCCGATGCGGAGTCGTTCCCCGGCTCCGTCTACAGCCAGGGCCGGGCCCGCGGCGGTGCCCGGTTCATCGGCCTCGAAGGCGCCGAATGGGCGCGCGGGGCGCTGACCTTCGTCGCGTCGGAGTCCGGCGACGCCGGCCAGGGCCAGGTGTGGCGCTATCAGCCGACCGGCCGCGACACCGGCGTCCTCACCCTGCTGTACGAGTCGAAGAGCGCAGGCGTCCTCAACCAGCCGGACGGCGTCACCGTCGGCCCGCACGGCGGCGTCCTGATGACCGAGGACGGTGACGGTGAGGATGAGGACGGCGGCGACAACTACCTGCGGCTGCTCACCGCCTCCGGACGGATCGTCGACCTGGCGAAGGTGATCGCGCCGCTGGACCTGCACTACTGGGAGGCCGAGGACTTCCCCGAGCCCGGCGCGATCGGCGCCAGCGAGCTCGCCGGCCCGCGTTTCACCGCCGACGGCCGCCATCTGTTCGTCAACCTCCAGTACCCGGGCCTCACCCTCGTCATCACCGGCCCCTGGGGCGCCCTGGTCTGATCACCGCGCCCTTCCATTCCTGGCCCTGGACACAGCGACCGCGCCGGCTTCTGGCGGCGACGTACAACCGTGAAAGGCACTACGCTGACCGGACGTCAGACCGGGCTACCCGAAGTTCCCGGTCCGGCGTTCTGTCGAGTTGCGCCGTTCTCTGGTTCCACGTTGCCGTCACCCGTTGACAGTCGCGCGTCGACCGTTACGCGTTACGCGTCGCCGTCACCTGTTCCAGGGCCAGGAGGCTCCCATGATTCTTGCCGGCAAGGTCGCCTTCATCACCGGCGCGGCCCGCGGGCAGGGCCGCTCGCACGCGGTGCGGCTCGCCCAGGAAGGTGCCGACATCATTGCCGTCGACATCTGCGCGGATATCGATTCGGTCGGCTATCCACTGGCCACCCCGGACGACCTGAAGGAGACGGTGCGCCAGGTCGAGGCCCTCGGCGGCGGTATTCACCCGGCGGTGGCCGACGTCCGTGATCCGGTCGCCTTACAGGCGGCCCTCGACGCCGGTGTGGCGGCGCTGGGGCCGGTCGACATCGTGGTCGCCAACGCCGGTATCGCTCCGTTCTCCGCCGCAGGCGCCGGCAGCGGGAACGAATGGCGCGACGTGCTGGACGTCAACCTCACCGGCACCTACAACACCGTCCGGGCCGCGGCGCCCGCCATGGTCGAGCGGGGTGCGGGCGGTTCCATCGTCATCACCAGCTCGACGGCCGGCCTCACCGGGATGTCCGTCGACACGCCGGGGGTCCTCGGCTACACGGCGTCGAAACACGGGCTGGTGGGCCTGATGAGGACCTGGGCCAACGCCCTGGCACCGCACCGAATCCGCGTCAACACCGTGCATCCGAGCGGTGTGGGCACGCCGATGGTGATGAACGACATGATGCTCGGGTTTCTGCGAAGCGACCCGAACATGGTGAATCCGCATGCCCTGCCAGTGGCGATGCTGGAGTGCTCGGACATCTCCGAGGCCGTCCTGTGGCTCGCCTCCGACCACGCCCGCTATGTCACCGGCGTGACCCTCCCGGTGGACGCCGGATTCGTCAACAAACGCTGAAGATGCCGGCCGCGGAACACGGCCGCGCGCGGTGGTGCGGTCACGAGGACGCCGTCGGCGCTGTCGGCGCCGCTTTCTCGTCGGCCCGGCGCGGTCGGGCCGCGGGCAACTGCCGGCCGATTCCGAAGACGATCAGAGTTGCGCCGAGGGTGATCGCGAAGTCGGTCGGCGGTGAAGGCGTCACCAGACGCAGCGCCGACAGCGCGAAGACACCGAACAGCCCACCGACGCAGCCAGCGGGAACGAAACGCAGGCCGCGTCGGGACGACGGCGCCGGCAACGGGTTCCGCCCCAGCGAGAGAACCGCGGCGGCGGCGAGCAGCGCGGCCAGCATCAGCAGGCCCAGGCCGAACAGGCCGTAGGTCGACAACAGCGACCCATGGATCCGCGCGCGGCCGTCCCGCACGGCTGCCACGGCCAGGTCGCCGTCGCGGATCTCCACCCGGATCGGCATCAGGCCGCTCGCCCGGCCGGCGAGGTCACGCAGGTCGAGGTCCACCGTCCAGGTGGCCTCGCCGCGGGCGGGCACGGTGGTTCGGACCCGTGTGTCGTAGTCGAAGAACGTGAGCCCCAGGACCGCTCCGCGCAGGCGCACGGAATCGATCTCCAGGGCCGAGCCGCCGAGATTCTCGACACCCACCACGAGCTGCGTGGCGGCCGACAGGTCCAGCACGACGTCACCATCGAGGGGCTGACCATCGATGGTGACGGACAGCCGTGCGGTATTGTCTCCGCCCGCCCGGGCGGCAGCAGCAGGAAACACGCCGAGGCTTGTCACGAACACCACAACAAATGCCAGCACACGCCATTTTGATGTTGCTTTCGGTTCACGCGATCCGGAAATCACATCTCCCCCATGGACCGGGTGGTCACCAACTCCGATGTTACGCTGGAAAACAGGTGACGCGCTCCGGCCGACGACCGGAGGGTACGCAGGCACGCCGGCAGGTGGCGGCGCAATGAACCGGCAGTGCAATGGCTGGCAGCGTCGCACCTTTCCACTGCAGGTCACCGTTGAATTCCACCCTCGGGTGGTGACAGAGAAAGCCGATGGCGGGCATTTCGTTGGTGACCGGCGCCACGCCACCGTCGGCGCGCGTCACGGGCAGGCAGGCGATCTGGGGGCAGGCCGATGTTGGGCTGGAGAAGGACCGTTGTCGCGCGTATGGCGGCACGGCGGCGGCGTCAGCGGTTTCCGCTGCTCGCGCTCGCGGCGCTGCTGATCACCGCCCTGGCAGGCGGCTCACTGGCAACAGCCGTGGCGGCAGCCGCCGAGAGCCCGGCAGCCGGGTCCGAGTCCTCGGGCGCCACCGCCGAGCCCGAGCCCGTGGCCGCGTCCACCCCACGGCCGTCGCCACCACCGCCACCACCATCGCCTGCGCCGGTGGCGACCGCTGCCACCGCGGACACGCAGGCTCGCCACGACACGTCCGGCGATGCCACCCCGCCCGCGCGCACAACCCCACCTGCACACACGTCTCCACCCGCACGCACGTCCCCGGCCACGCGCACGTCCCCGGCCACGCGGAGGTCGCAGGCCGCCTCGACCGCGCCGTCGACACGGGCCGCACCCGCGACATCGGCAGGACCGGCGACCCGGGCACCGTCGACGAAGCCCGCGACAACGGCCCGGGCACCGTCCACGAAGCCGGCGACAACGACCCGGGCACCGTCCACAAAGCCGGCGACGACCACCCGGGCCACGTCCACAACCCCGGCGGCACGGGCGACACAGGCGCCACCACCGACGTCGCGCGCAACACGGACGACCAAGGCCACACCGACACGAACGACCAAGGCCACGCCGACACGGATGCCGACGCCGACGCAGCGGCCCGCGCCGACACGCTCGTCGGCATGTCCGGGTTCCGGCCGGGGCTACGGTGCGCAGCGCGCGGCGTCCTGCCCGCCGGCCGGGAGCCCGACCCGCGGTACCGGGAGCACGTCCGGCGGCGGGCCGGACGGCGGYGCCACCACGGGCAACGGGCCGGGGAACGGCATCCCCGATCCCGGCACGGGAGGCGGTGTGGGCGGGACGGGCACCGCCACCAGCGGGACGAGCGGGACGGACGGGAGCACGGGCACCAGCGGGTCGGGATCCGGTCCCGGTCCCGGTCCCAGTTCCGGTCCCAGTTCGGGTTCCGGTTCCGGTTCCGGCGGCGGCACGGGCCCAGCGGGCGGCACCGGCACCGGCACCGGCACCGGGAATGGCAGCGGTACCGGGAACGGCACGCCGTGGGTGCGCTGCGCCGACGGTTCCTGGGCACCGACGTCCGCCACCTGCCCGGTCCAGCGTGTCCAGTGCCCCGACAGCCCGGTCAGCGTGGCGGTCGGGGAGCAGTGTCCCAGGCCTGCCGCGACCAGGCGGACGTCCGTCGCCTGCTGGGACGGCTCGTCCGCGCCGAGCACCGCCGACTGCCCGCCGGGGCGCACCTTCTGCCCGGGCGGAGTCACCGTGCCGCTCGGCGGGAGATGCGCCGAACCGGTCGAGACGGTGGCCTGCCGGGCGGGGAGCGTGCGGGTGCTGGGTGTCTGCACCCCGATCGCGAGGGCGGGCGCTCCGCAGCCGGCGCGTGGTGTGCCGGTGGCACGCGAACCGGAACCCGGCGAGCTGCGCTTCGACCGCTACGTGTTGTCCGCTGGTGACCCTCTCTACGCTCAGGGCGCCGGCTGCTCACCAGGCGGTGAGACGATGCTGACCGCGGGCGGTGAGCTCGTCGGGCGCACCGTCGCCGACCAGGACGGCCGCTTCGAGACGGTCGTGCGTTTCGCCAGCTTCCGGCCGGGCCACCGGCAGGTCGTCGCCGACTGTGGCGTTCGGCTTCAGGCCGGGGTCGACATGATGCTGGTCTCGGCCGACAGCAGCGTCTCCGTCTCGTCCCTGCTGCTGCTTTTCTGCCTCGCCGCCGGAGGCCTGGCTGTCCACCAGCAGGCGGCGCCCCGGCGCTGGCGGATACCCGGCCTGCCGGCCGTCGCCCCGAGCACGGCCGGCCGCGACGGATGACGATGAGCTCATCCGCCTCCCCGGACCCGCCTGCCGACCCGGCCGAGGTCGGCCGGTACCGGTTGGTGCGGCGCCTCGGGGCGGGCGGAATGGGCACCGTCCACCTGGGTGTGGACCCCGCCGGCCGCCAGGTGGCCGTCAAGCTCATCCGCACCGATCTGGCCTCCCGGCCGGAGTTCCGGGAGCGGCTCAAGCAGGAGGCGGACAGTGCCCGGCGGGTCGCCCGGTTCTGCACGGCCGCGGTTCTGGACGTCGACGTCACCGGGGACGTCCCGTACCTGGTCACGGAGTTCGTGGACGGGCCGACCCTGGCCGGGTCGGTACGTGCGCGCGGGCCACTCAGCCACTCGGAGCTGCATCTGCTCGCCGCGAGCATGGCCACCGCGCTGATGGCGATCCACCGGGCGGGAATCGTGCACCGGGACCTCAAGCCGGGCAACATCGTGCTGTCCAGGCTCGGTCCGAAGGTCATCGACTTCGGCATCGCCCGCGCGCTCGACACGGCCGTCTTCTCCAGCCGGGACCAGGCGGTGGGCACACCCGCGTTCATGGCACCCGAACAGGCCCGCAGCGGCCTGATCACCCCCGCGGCGGACGTGTTCGCCTGGGGCGGGGTGCTCGTCTACGCCGCGACCGGCCATCATCCGTTCGGCACCGGCCCGGCCGCCACGCTGCTCCGCCGGGTGGTCAACGACGAACCGGCGCTGGACGGATTCGAGGATTCCCTGCGCCCGCTCGTCGAGGACGCGATGCGCAAGAATCCGCAGGAGCGGCCCACCGCCGAGCAGCTCTACGCCCGCCTGCTCGACCTGCGCCACACCGAGTCCGAGCCACCTGTGGGGCCGCCGCTCGCGGAGGTGACGGTGCTGATCGAGCCGGTCACCCCGCGGACGCCCGGCACGGCGGCGACCCCCGTGGACGCAGTGACGCACTCACTGTCCCCGCCGGCCCACACGTCCACGTCGACCGCGGCGACAGTGATGGTCCCGCCGGACTCCGCTGACCCGGAGCCAGCGATCCCCGCTCGTCCCGCCGCGGCTGAGCCCGCCGTGGCTGAGATCGTCGAGACCCATCCGACCGTCATCCCGTCGACGCCGCCCGTGGGCACCGGCCCCGAGCGGCGAGAGCCGGAGCGGCGGAAGTCCGAGCGGCCGAAGCCGGGCGGGAAACCCACCGGGCGGGCCGGGCGGGCCGGGCGGGCCGGGCGGGCCGGGATCGGGCCCCGCGGGGCGAGAGCGCTCGCGGCCATCCTCGCCGTGGTCGTCGCCGCGGCTGTGCTCGTCGCGCTGTCCAGGAGCGGCGAGTCGCCACCGGCGGACACCCCCGCGCAGGTCGCGGCCAGAACGCTGCGCCTGCAGGTCGAGAACCGCCCGCTTGCCCGCCGACTCGCGCTGGCGAGCTACCAGGCGTCGCCGGACTCGCCGGCCACCCGATCCGCAATGATCGGCCTGTTCGCCGCGGATCTCGATCCGCTGGCCGTCCCGCTCGGCAGCCGGGTGCTGAGCGCCGCGCTGCGCCCGGACGGCCGACTGCTAGCGGCCGGGACGGAGGCCGGGACGATCGAGTTGTGGGCTGTCGGCGGCGGTGCCGACCCGGCCGGCCTCACCCATGCCGGCACCATCACGAACGTCGGCGACTGGGTGTATTCGGTCGCGTTCCATCCGAACGGAAGCGTGCTCGCGGCCGGTGTCGGTAACGGTCAGGTCCGCCTGTGGGATCTGGCGAACCCGGCACGGCCGAAGGCGCTGGCCACCATGAGGTTCCACCAGGACAGGGTTCGCTCGATCGCCTTCGCCCCGGATGGCCAGGTCCTCGCCTCCGGCGGGGACGACGGGCAGATCGCGTTGTGGACGGTGGCTGATCCGTCGAATCCCACCCGGGCCTGGGCGGCTGACGGCGCCACCGCCGGGATCCGAGCGGTCGCGTTCTCGCCGCGCGGCCGGTTGCTTGCCTTCGGCGGCAACGACGGCACCGTGCGGCTGTGGGACGCCACGGATCCCGCGCGCCCCACGGCGCGACCCGCACTGCGCGGCGGTGAAAGTGGCGGCGGCGGTGGCGGGCGGACGCTGCAGGCTGTCGCCTTCTCCCCCGATGGTTCGGCACTCGCCGCCGGCGGTATCGACGGCTCGGTGCAGCTGTGGGGGCTCCGCTCGGCGGAGGCGGTCGACCTCGGCTCGACCGCCGGCGGCCTGGGCGGGGTGACCAGCGTCGGCTTCGACCAGGACGGCGGGATCCTCGCCACCGCGGGCGAGGACGACATCGTCCGGCTGACCGACGTCTCGTCGCCGGCCAGGCCCGTCCCGCTGACCGGTCTGCGCGGGCACACGAAGGCGGTGAACGCGGTCGTGCTGACGCCGGACGGGCGGACCGTGCTCTCGGCCAGCGGGGACGGATCGGTCCGGCTCTGGACCATCGACCCCGCGGCGCTGGCCCGGAACGCCTGCGCCGACCCGGCGAACCAGATCTCCACGGGGGAATGGCGTGAGCACTTCGGGAGCCTGCGCTTTGAACCGCCGTGTGCCTGACACCGCACCCACCCGGAAACCTGATTCCGGTTTCCGGGTTCTCTGCTCAGGAACAAAAATTCCGGAGTCCCGGCGGTCCGGCCTTTCGGCGCGGTAAAGTTGCCGCTGGATTCAGGGGGTAGGTGCCGCGAGCACCATCGGGGCCGCGACGGGCACCGAGCAACGATCGCGAGTGTAGGCGGAGTCAACATTCCGCTCCGTTTTCAGCGAAGGAGATCCGTCGTTACGCGCGGATAGAACCGGTCGGACAAGGCAGTCGAATCGGACAAGCCCGACGAGGCTTCCGGGTCAGCGTTGCGCGATGGTGAACAGTTAAATGCGGAAGATTGATATCCGACGGTATCGCCCTGCGTTTCTGCTACACATGGTCCGCATCGGACAGTCCGGTGCGGACATTCCCCGCAATGAATGCTCAGTTTCTGATGCGTAGGTCGGATCCGGGCCCGCTGCCGTCACCGACGACAGCGCAGGAAGGCGCGGCCGCGGCGACCTGCCGGACAGGGGTCAGAAATGGACGACGTGCCGCTGCAGGTCGCGGCTCTCCCAGGCATCATCGCGGGCCCCGTGCTGCGCCGGGTGACCCGGACGAAGGTGTCCGTGTGGCTGGCGCTGAGCCGGCCGGATCCGGTCACGCTGCATGTCCGCCGAGCCGGGGTGCCCGCCTCGGAGATCGCCGCGGGGAGCGCGACACCGGTCAGGGTCGGCGGCAGCCTGTGGATCGTGGTCGTCACCGGCACCGCACCGGGCGGGCAGTTCACCGCGGGTGACCTCTACGAGTACCGGATCAGCTCACCCGGCTGGCCCGAACCGAACTGGGGCGAGGTCTCGATCGGCACCGGGCGACCGGCGTTCCCCGCCCCGCCCGCTTCCCTCGACGACCTGACGATCCTGCACACCTCCTGCCGCAAGGTCCACGGCAACGGCCGGGACGGCCTGGCCGGGGCCGAGGAGCTCATCACCGGGCGGCTCGCCGCGGGCACACCGTCCGCCCGCCCGCACCTGCTCGTCATGTCCGGTGACCAGATCTACGCCGACGAGGTCCCAGCCCCGCTGGTACCGCGGATCCGCCGCATCGCCACCGACCTCGTCGCCGTCGACGACGCGGCGCCGTTCCTGCCGCTGCCGGCGATCGGGGGGCGGCAGGCCCGCTCGGAGGCCTATCACCTCACCTCCTCGGCGGCGAGCGACCATCTCTGGCGGTTCGGCGAGTTCCTGGCGACCTACCTGCTCTACTGGTCCGACACGCTCTGGCCGGCGACCGTGCCGGCCTGGGCGGACGTCGCGCCCGGTGACGTCGCCGCGGACAGCGGCCTCGACGAGGCGTCGTGGGCCGAACTGCGCGCGGCCGTGGAGCTGTTCCGCGCCGGGCTGCCCGCCGTCCGCAAGGTGCTGGCGACCGTGCCGATCCTCATGGTGGCCGACGACCACGAGGTGACCGACGACTGGAACCTCGACCACCCGTGGGCGGAGGCGGTCTACGCCGACCCGGCCGCCAGCCGCATCGTGACCAACGGGCTGCTCGCATACGTCCTGTGCCAGCACTGGGGCAACACCCCGGAGCGGTTCACCGCCGCCGGCAGCCCCGAGGCCGCCGTCCTCGCCGCCGCCGTCCATACCGGCGCCTCCCCTGACACCCCGGCCCTGCGGCAGCTCCTCGGTGTTCCGGCCGGGCCGCCACCGCCGCCACCGTCGGTCCTGCGCGACCTGACGGCTCCCGGCACGCTGCGCTACGACTTCACCCTCGGCCCGGACGACGGCTGGCCCGTCCGGCTGCTCGCCCTCGACGAGCGCACCGCCCGCGAGTTCCACCGCGTCGACCATCCGGCCGCGCGGATCAGCCTCGACGCCCTGGCGCTCATGGTGCCGGAGCCCGGTGGCCTCGCCCCGGTCCCGCTCACGTTCGTCGTCGCACCGGCGCCGATCCTCGGCACCCACCTGGTCGAGCACCTGATCCAGCCGGCGGCGAGCCTGATACCCGGCGGGTCGATCTTCGCCGACTTCGAGTCCTGGTCCGCGGCGACCGCCAACCACCAGGAGCTGCTGCGGCGGCTCACCGCACTGGGGCCGCTCGTCATGCTGTCCGGCGACGTCCATTTCAGCGGCACCGCCGCACTGACCTACACCCGCGCCGGGACGACGACGCGCGCGGCGCAGATCACCAGCAGCGCGGCTCGAAACGCGGAGGTGAAGACCATGGTCCTGCACCTGTTCGGGGACCTCGCCATGCGCCTGGGGCTGGAGCGGCATCGGGCGTTCAACGGCTACGCCAACCTCGGCCTGCCGCAGCGGGCGCAGCTCGCCACCCCGCCGCCGGGGGCGGACCTGCCCTACGACGAGTTCACCGACGTGTTCCTCGGCCGGGTGTTCCGGGCCGCGCAGGAGACTCCCACCGTCCTGTCCGAGGAGATCGCCGACGCCTACGGGCTGACGCCGGGGCCCGAGGACTGGCGCTTCGAGGTGACACCGGTGGACGACGAGGCCATGCCCGGCCCCGGTCCGCTGCTGACCGACATGACGGCCGCGCCCTCCCCGGCCGGGTGGACATCGTGGGACCCGGCCAGGTCGTACCTGATGCTCAAGGCACTGCGTGCCGGTGACCTGCACCGGATCGGGCGCATGTTCGTCGGGCTGCCGCAGCTGTCGCTACTGGAGTTCGAAGCCACTCCGTTGGAGGTGCGGCACCTGATCGTCTCGCCGGTCGGCAACCATCCGTCCCCCGCCGCCCGCCAGCAGACGGTCACGAAGGTGCGGCTCGTCTGATGGCCGAGAAGTCACTCATCGAGGTGATCTCCGCGGCTTTCGCGGATGCCATGCGCTCGGCGCTGGACGGCACGAACCCGGCGCTGCCCCCGCTGAGCCCACCGGACGCGGCCGGCGCCCGGGCCGCCATCGAGCAGCTCGCCGACCGCGCCGGCGGTGTCACCGACGCGGCGGACCCGGTTGCCTGGCTGCAGGCGCTGGAAAGCTGGCGGGACACCGCGTCCGACGTGGCCGACCGGGCCTTCGCCGGCCCCAACCCGGCCGAGCAGGCGTTCGTCCGCTTCCTCACCGAGCGGATGCCGCGCACGGCTGCCTTCCTCGCGCTGACCGGGGTGATCAGCCATACGCCGGACGGCCTGGCCCGGGTCGACCGGCAGAAGCTGCGCGCGCTCGTCACCGACCCGGGCACGCTCGTCAACGAGGGCCTGTGGGACGCGCTGCTCGCCGATGTCGGCCTGCCCGGCACCGGCCGCCTTCCCGCGGTGATCGTCGGGCTCCTGCTGCTGGCGCCGCAGACCGTGCTCGCGCTCACCCGGGGCGATCTGCGCGTCGCGGGCCTGTCCGCGCCGCCGACGGCGCAGCCCGGCCCGTGGCGGGTGTTCCGCGAGGCCACCGAGGGCTGGATCTCCATCACCGTCCCGATCGGCGACCCCGCCGACCCGCAGCCCAACCCCCGCGACATGTTCGACTGGGCCGCCGACCTGACACCCGACCTGTCGGGCACGCTGGCGATCCGTTCGCAGCGCCACGACCTCGGCGGCGGGAAGCGCCGCACGGTCTTCGAGATGTGGCTCGCGCTGGCGGCTGAGGAGGACCGCTGGCAGTACGACTTCGGCAGCGGCTGGTACCTGCGGGTCGAGCCCGGCCTGACCGGCGGTTTCGGCTACGACGGCTCCTGGCACGGGGCGTTCCGCCAGTTCGCCCTCGACCCGGCCCGGCTGCCCGGGCCCGGTGACCCGGTCGAGGTCACGTTCGGCCGGGAGCTCGACGCCGGCGCGCCCGACATCGCCTTCGGCCCGCCGTACGACACCCGCCTGGTGATCCGTGACCTCGGGCTGTTCCTGCGACTGCGCGAGGACCACCCGGTCGTCGAGGTGGGCCTGTTCCTGCACGGCCTGTCGGCGGTGCTCACCAACCGCTGGTTCCGCACGTTCGGGGTGACCGACACCGTCTTCCGGGACGGGATCCGGCTCGACCTGGATCTCGACCTCGCCTACGTCGAGGGCCGCGGTGTCGTGCTGGGCCTGTCCAGCGGCCTCGACGTCACCCTCGGGATCGACGCGGAGTTCGGGAAGAACGCCCCCGTCGGCTTCAAGCTGCACAGCATCCGCATCCACGTCCCGGTGCGGGCCACCGAGGACAGCTTCGACGTCCGCGCCGAGGTGCGCTTCCACATCTCGACCCATCTCGGCCCGGTGAGCCTGGTCGCCGACGGGCTCGGCGGCTGGGTGGGCTACTGGTCGGAGGACGACACCAGGAAGTACGTCGGTCTCCTCCCGCCGACCGGCGCCGGGCTGGAGATCTCCGCGGGCCCCTTCACCGGGGGCGGCTACCTCGACTTCACCGGCGGCCCGAACGAGCGGTTCGGCGGCGTCATCCACGTCAAGGTCGGCACGTTCGAGGTGACGGCCTTCGGCCTGCACGAGCTGACCGGCGAACCGGGTGCGGCGAACCGCCCCACCTCGGTCATCGTCGTGCTGGGCGTGCGCTTCTCCCCCGGCATCCCGCTCGGGTTCGGTTTCGAGATCTCCGGTTTCGGCGGCCTGATCGGCATCAACCGAAGGGCCGACACCGACGCCCTGCGGGAGCGGCTCACCAGCGGCGCCGCGGGCAACGTGCTGTTCGCCGAGGATCCGATCCGCAACGCGCCGCGCCTGCTCGACGACCTCGACCACCTCTTCCCGCGCAACGCGGGCACCCACGTGTTCGGCCCGACGATCCAGATCAGCTGGCTGAACATCGCCGGGCACAAGGTGTTCCGGTTCGACGTCGGGCTCTTCTTCGAGTTCCCCGGGCCGCGGCGCATCGTGCTGCTGGGCTCCGCCCGCGCCCAGCTGCCGCCGCTGGCCGGCGGCCCGCACCTGATCGACATCCGGTTCGACATCGTCGGGTTCGTCGACTTCCCGAAGCGGATCGTCGAGGTCGACGCGACCCTCATCAACTCCTCGGTGATGGAGATCTTCCACCTCACCGGCGACCTGGCGTTCCGGATCGCCTGGGGCGACCATCCGTACCTGCTGCTGAGCTTCGGTGGCTTCCACCCGAGGTTCACCCCGCTGCCCGCGCAGTTCCCGGAGCTCGCCCGGCTCGCGCTCACCGTCAAGCCGGGGAAGCTCCCGGGCGGGGTGTTCTTCCGCGCCGAGGCCTACCTGGCCATCACCTCGAACACGGTGCAGTTCGGCGGGCAGGTGGAGCTCGGCTACAAGGCCGGCCCGCTCAACCTGATCGGTTTCCTCGCCCTCGACGCGCTCATCCAGTTCACCCCGTTCCACTTCGAGGTCACGATCAGCGCGGGGGTGCGGCTGCGCTGGAAGTCGACGAACCTCGCCGGGGTCCGGCTCGAAGGCACCCTGTCCGGCCCCGGGCCGTTCACGGTCAGCGGCAAGGCCTGCTTCGAGATCCTCTGGTTCGACATCTGCGCCGACGTCAGGATCCAGCTCGGCAGCTCCGGGCAGCCGGCCGCACCGCCGGTCAGCAGCGTCGTGCAGGCGCTGCGCCCGCAGCTCACCGAGCCCGCCAACCTGACCGCGCTCGACGGCGACGACAACGAGGCCATCCAGGCCAGGCGGCCCGCGGCCGCCGGCGACCATCCGCTGGTCTCCCCGCTGGGGGGGCTGAGCTGGGCGCAGAAGCGCACCCCGCTGGGCCTGACCCTCGACCGGTTCGACGGCGTGCCGCTGGCGGCACCGCAGCGGGTCGTCGTGGAGTCCCCGCGGGCCGCGGGCCCGGTGCAGGACTGGTTCGCGCCCGGCTCGTACGCGAACCTCACCGAGGCGGAGCGGCTCAACCGGCCCGCGTTCTCCCGGCTCGACGCGGGGATCAGGATCGGGCTCGGCGCCCCGGCGGCGTCCACGGCGATCCGGCGCGACGTGACGGTGGTGGAGATCCGGCTGCCGAAGCCGCCCAGCACCGGTGCGCTCGCGATCGCGTTCGCCGCCGTCACGCTTCGCGCCGCCCTGGAGCGCACCGCGCCGTCCCAGGTGCGCACGACGGCGCCGGCGTTCGGGGTGCGCGAGGAGCGGTTCGCCGTCCGCGACCGCGGTGGCGCGGTACTGGCCGAGGACCTGTCCGTCAGCGAGGCCCACCAGCGGGCCCGGCGCGCCGGCGGCGTCGCCGCGGCCAAGCGCGATCTCGTCGACCTGGGAGCGATCTGATGGCTGTGCGGCTGGACTTCTACGCCTGGCGCCGGTCCACCGTCTTCGAGACGGTGGCCGCCCCGGCGCTCACCCCGGCCGGCCGGCTCACCGGGCGCGTCCCGCTGACGTTGCACAACACCGAGCGGCCGGGCGACACGGCCACCGAGAGCGTCGTGTTCGACCTGCTCGGCCCCGGCGACGTCGGCGGCCTGAAGCCGGCGGCCGTGCGGCGCGCCGTCCCGGCGCCCGGGTCGACGGAGGCGGAGAACACCAAGTGCGCCTACGTCGAGTTCAGCGCCCCGGACCTGCCCTGGCGGTACACCCCGCGCCTCGCCGCGGGACGTCAGCTCGCCCCCTGGCTCGTCCTGGTCGTCGGGACGCCGGAGGAGATCGTGCCGCAGCCCGGCGGAACGGTCGCGATCAGCGCCAGCGCCCTGGCGGCGCACCGGCTCGTCGAGTCCCCCCGGTGGGCCCATGTGCAGGACGACGTCGACCATCCCGGCCAGCGGCTGGTGTCGCGGCTGCTCTCCCCGCGCCCGCTCGCCGGGAACACCGCCCACCGCGCGGTCATCGTCCCCGCGTTCACGCCGAACGGCACGCCCGCCTGGGCCGACGGCTCCCCCGGGGTGACCGTGACGCTGCTCTACTCCTGGGAGTTCACGACGGCGCCGGCGGGTGACTTCCCCACCCTCGCGGCCCGGCTGCGGCCGCACTCCGGCGACGCCACGCTCGGCCGGGTGGCCCTGGCCTACCCACTGCCGCCCTCCCCCGGCCCAGGGCCGGAGGCGCCGATCGTGCGCGGCGCGCTGGCGCCGCTCGACAGCGTGGACGTCGACATCCCGGTGGAGATCGGCGACGACCTGGAGACGATCGCCGCACCGGTGCTCGACCCGGCCGCCGACGCGCGGCGCCCCGTCGTCTCGCTGCCGGTGTACGGCGACGCCTGGGTGGCCGACCCGACGCTTGCGCTGTGGTCGGCGCAGTTCCGCCGCGACCCGAGGCACCGGGCCGTCGCCGGCCTCGGCGCGAAGGCGGGCATCGACGAGCAGGACAAGATCGTGGACGCCGCGGTGGCCCAGGCCGGGGCGCTCGCCGCGGCGTCCGAGCGGATCAGGGCGCTGACGGCGGGGCTGGCCGCGGCCTCGGCGTTGTGGAACCGCCGGCTGCCGCAGGACCGGGTCCGCCGCCTGGTCGTCTTCGGGCCGGCCCTGCGCGGCATGCAGACGCAGACCGGCACCGTGCTCGACCGGGCGACGGGTGGGGCGCGCCCGCTGCCGCCCGCGATCTTCTCCGCGGCCGCGCGGCGGGTCCTGCGCCCCGGCCCGGCGCGCACCCGGCACGCCGCCGACGGCGCGACCGACCCGCGGGCCGTGCTGGAGGTGGCCAACCGGTGCGCCGAGCCGCCGCCCCGCGCGCCGGACGGCCTGCCGCACAGCGACCACCTCAGCGACGTCGTCGGGGTCCGCAACCTCGACAAGGTGCTGCGAGCTGCCGCCGGGACGGGCCGGGTGCCGGTCAGACGGCTGCGCGACCTTGTCGGCGCCTTCGACCGCAGCCCCTACAGCGCTTCCACCGTCGGGTTCTTCGAGCAGGTCATGCGGCAGATCCTCGACCGGGTCGAGGCGGGCCGGCCGATCCCGCTGTTCGATGTGCTGACCGTCCTCGAACCGCGCGACGGCCGTCCGCTCCCGGAGCAGGACCTGCTGATCGCCCTGCGTGCCCTGCTGTCCGAACGGCCCGACGACGAGTACGACACCCCGGTGCTGGACGACCTCGTCATCGAGGTGCTGACCGAGCGCCCCGACCGCCCCTGCGACCCCGTCGACCTCGACCGGCTCGCGGACGCCGTCGCCGACGCCGTCGATCCGACGGCGCACCACCCGGTCGTCGTCGACCGTGTGCTGGACACCATCGACGGCCTCGACGACCAGCCGCTCACCCCGCCGGAGCTGTCCCCGGATCTCGACATCCCCGCCTGGCAGCTGCTGCGCGACCACGATCCCGACTGGCTGCTGCCCGGTGCCGGCACCATGCCGGTCGACCGTGTCGTCGCCGTGACGACGAACCCGGTGTTCGTCGACTCCTACCTGCTGGGGCTGAACACCCAGATCCTCGGCGAGCTGCGGTTCCGCAACATCGCGGTACGGGCGGGCAGCACCCCCCTGCGCCAGTTCTGGTCCCGGGCGGCGCCGGACGGCGAGAGCTTCCTGGACGACATCCACGGCGTCCACCTGTGGCCGACCGGCTCGGCGCTGGGCAGCGGCACCCACCAGCCGCCGGCCGCCGCCGGCGCCGACCTCGTCATCGTCGCCCGGACCCCGCTGTTCCGCCGCTACCCGCACACGGTCGTCTACCTCACCCCGGCGCCGCTCGCCGGCGGCGAGCCCGACTGGGACGCCGCGCCCGACCTGGCCCAGCGCATCATCCCCAGCTTCCAGGGCTCGATCACCCCCGAGATCGTCTTCTTCGGGTTCGACCTCGACCCGGCGCTCGGCGGGCAGCACTGGGTGGTGTTCGAGGAGCCGCCGCACGGCGTCCAGTTCTTCAGCGGCCCCCACGAGGGCCTCTCCCCAGCGCGGCGCCACGTGTACACCGACCCGTTGCTTCACCTCGACGGCGCCGAGTTCGCCGACGCCGCCTACGCCGACCCCTACCGTGTGATGGTCCGCGGATCGTCACTGATTCCGGGAGCACTGTGAGCACGCCGATCATCGGGGTTCTGCTGCCACTGCGGCTGGAGACACGGTTCGCCGAACCCGACGCCCCGGGAGCCGGCTGGCGGCTCAAGGTCCGGGTTGTGCCCGACGCGGCCAGCCTCGACCGGCACAACCCGCTGCCGCTGGACAGCGAGCTCGACGCGGTCGAGGCGCTGTGGCAGGCGGTGGACGGCGGTGTCGACGCCCTGGCCACCGAGCACGGCCGGGCACAGTGGCAGGCGTTCGCCGCGCAGGTCGGCGCCGCCCGCGGCGCCTGGCTGGCCCGCTCGTTCCCCGCCGAGCCCGCCCCCGGCGGTGGCTGGCGGATCACCCGGCCCGCGGCGACCAGCGAGCCGCTGACCTTCGCCCGGGTCGCCGGCCTGCCGAAGACCCTGCAGCTGTGGCTCGGCCGCGGCGGCGGCGCGCCGGTCCGGATCGCCGAGCTCACCGTCGACCGTGACCGGCTCGCGCTCGACCCGCCCGACCCGGAGACCGGCCAGGCCCGCTGGTGGACGTCCTTCAAGGAGGCCGAGCAGGTCCAGCTCGGCACCACGGTCGACCTCGGGCCGGACCGGCCCGACGACATCGACGTCCTCTACGTGGTCGGCCTCGGCGAGGACTCTCCCGCTGACCTGTTCGCCGCACACCGCGACGCCGGCATCCTCGGCGTCGCCGCGCTGGGAACCGCCACCAACAGTGTGGACGGCGCGCGGGCGGCGGATCTCGCCCGCGACCCCGAGGTGTGGCGCACCCTGCTCACCGCGCCGCCGCCGCAGCCGGGCGCGGAGGCGGTCAGCGCGGCGCTCACCGGGAAGGACTCCGCCCTCGGGCCACTGCCCGGCGGCGAGACCGACCACCGGCCGGTCAACCAGGCACTGGTCGGCAGCCTCTGGTCGGTCCTGTGGGGCCACTGGGTCAAGGACGTGTGGCTGGACGGCAAGGGCCTCGAGCTCGGGGCATGGGCCTACGACCACCTCGCCCCGGAGGGCCCGTTACCGCCGATCCGGATCGGGGACCAGCCGTACGGCGTGCTGCCGGTCTCGGCGCCCTCCCGCTGGGTCACCGCGCCCGGCGACCCGGCCGTGGAGAAGCATGTGCTGCGGGTCGGGCTCGGCGCCCGCGACGTCGCCGCGACGGCGGCCGAGGCGGCCGGCACGATCGTCGGCGCCGACACCGCGCGGCTGCTCGACCTGATCGGCCGGGTTCCGGCCTCCCGCGGCTACGCCTGGCGGTGGGCGCTGCCACTGGAACTGCTCTACCTGCTCGAATGGGCCTACGGGGACGGCGTGCCCTGGGCGCGGCTGCAGAAATGGTGGGACGAGACCGCCGTCCGCGCGACGAAAATCGCGGACCGGTCACCGTCCCGGCGCTACGCCACGCTCGGCGAGCCGCAGGACCTCACGCTGCCACTCGTCGTGCCGACCAACCTCACCGACGGCAGGACACTGGACAAGCTGCTCGAGATCCTGCTCGAAGTGCCACCGAAGGAGCTCGCCTCCCCCCGGATCCTCGACGAGGTGTTCCGGCCGATGCCCGACAGCCTGCTGTTCCGGCTGTTGCTGCACGCGCGCCTGGTGGACACCGCCGAGGTCGTCCGGTTCACGGTCGAGGCCAGCGGACCCGCGCTGGAGCCGATCGAGGCCCCCGACTCCGAGCCGACCCGGCTGGCCAGGTGGGCCTCCCAGTTCAGCGACGCGATGGTGGGCTCCGACCCGGCGAGCCTGCTGTTCCGGATCGGGCGGGAGGCACTCGGCGCGCTGCCGGGCCTGGACCCGGCGGTCGTCGAACGGGTCCTGCGGGCGACGCTCGACACGGCCTCGCACCGGATCGACCCCTGGCTCACCGGGGTGGTGACCCGGCGGCTGCGGGAGCTGACGGCCGCGGCGGAGCCGGCGCGGTTCCAGCTCGGCGCCTACGGGTGGGTGGACGCGCCCCGCCCCCGTGACCCGGCGGCTCCCCCGCCACCCGCCGAATACCTGCACGCGCCGTCCATGGAGCAGGCACTGACCGCCGCGGTGCTTCGCGACCGCGCACTGTCCGACGCGGAACCCGCCCGCTGGCAGATGGACGTCGACAGCGACCGGGTACGGCTCGTCGAGGAGCTGGCGGAGCAGGTCCGGCTCGGCAGCCACCTCACCGAGGTCCTCGGCCGCGCGGTGGAGCGCGCGGTGGCGGCCCAGGCCGACGTCGAACGGCTCCGGGCGCAGTTCCCGATCCGGGTCGAACACACCGGCCGCCGGGTCTGCGACGGCCAGGCGGTCCTCGACCGGTACGTCACGAACCCGGCCGATCTGGGCCTCACCGGGGCCCAGCTCGACACGCTGGCACCGCTCGCGCACGCCGTGGACACCTATGGCGACCTGCTGGTCGCCGAGGCCGTCCACCACGTCGTCTCCGGCCGCGGCGCGACGGCGGCGACAGCGATGGAGGCCGCCGCGGGGCTCGCCGCACCCCCCACGCTGGAGGTGCTGCGCACCCGGCGGGGCGGGCGCATCGCGCGCACCACCGTCGTGGCCGCGCTGCCCGCCGCCGCGGGCCCGCCGGCACCGGACGCCTTCACCAGCCCCGGGGTGCTGGCCGAGCCGGCCGTCGCGGCCTTCCTCGAAGCCCAGACCGGCGCGCCGGGCACGGACCCGTGGCGCTGGGAGGCACTCGACACCGCCGACCAGCCACTCGGCCCGGTCACCCTTGCCGACCTCGGTCTGACGCCCGTCGACACGCTGTCGCTGTCGGCTGTGAACCTGTACGAGCTCGCGCTCGCCGCCGTCGAGGGAGCGGCCCGCCTCGAACCGGCCGCCCTGCCCGCCCAGGCCGCGGCCCAGCGGCTGGCCGACATCCTCGGCAGCCGCCCGGTGCTGCCGGAGGACCTCGTCACCGGTGGGCCGGCGGCGCCCGGCACGGAGGCGGCGCTCGCTTCGCTGCAGGCAGGCGTCCAGGCCGAGCTGCACGGCAGGTACAGCGCCGTGCACGCGCTCGCCGACGACCTGCGGACGTGGCTGGTGGCGGCCGCCGCCGACCCCGCCGACCACACGGCGGCACTGGTCGGCGCGGCCCGCTGGGGTATCACCCCGCTGCGCGCGGACGGCGCGCCGACCGCGACACTCGTGGCCCGCGCAGCGGCGGCGCTGTCCGAACGACTGGCGAAGGCACCTTCGCCGGCCGCCGCGGCCGCGCTCGCGCCAGCGACGCTGGCCAGCGCGCTGGCGGAACTGGTCTCGCCGGAAGGACGCCTGCCCGTCCTGTCCCGGCTGCCGCTGGACCAGCTACCGACCGCTCTGGTCCCCGACGTCGCCGGGCCGGCCGCACTCGACCCGTACTGGCTCGAGGTCGTCTCGCCCGTCCGCGCGCACCTGGCCCGGTTCGAGGCGTACCAGCTCAGCAGGCACGTCCGGGGGCTCAGCCCGCTCGCCGCGTGGACGAACCGGCCGGGCGACCCATGGCAGCGCGAGCCCCGGCCCGACGCCGACGCCGACGCACCCCCGGTGGACACCCACCTGCTCGCGGCGTTCGGCCCGGCCGGGGCGCTGGACCCGGCCGCCGGCCCGGCCCGGCCCGTCGCGCTCGGCCTGGTGGACTCGTTCAGCGAGGTCATCCCGGCCACCGACCACACGACGACGGTCGCCTTCCACGTGGATGCGCCGGCGTCGCGGGCACCGCAGGCCGTGCTGATCGCCGTCCCGCCGGATGTCGACGTTCCTCTCGACACCGAGGCGCTCGTCGACGTCCTCGCCGACACCCGCCGGCTGGTCCGGGCCCGCGCGGCCGCCCCGCCGGACCTGGACGCGCTGGCCGCCGGCACCCCGTCCGTGCTGCTGCCAGCGCACCAGCCCACCGGCATCAGCCTCACGAAGTAAGGGAGCGGACAGTGCTGCAGCGGACGGTGCGGAGCGCCTCATGACGCGATTCGATCTGGGACGTCGGCTGGAGCCGATCCGCCCCGTGACGGACCTCGACCGTGGGTTCCGCGCCGAGATCGCGGACCCGGCGTGGTTCCTGGCCCGGCAGTGGCACCTCGGCGAGCACCAGGGCGAGGACGCCGCCTCCCCCGCCCTCGTGCGCCACGTGGCCGCGCATCACCCGGTCGACCCGCTGCTGCCGCCGGCGACCGACCCCGACCAGGCGACGGATCCCGCGGTCGTGCCCGCCGAGGCGATCATCGAGGCGGAGTCCGACGAATGGTGGACACCGGGCCGCCGGATCCGCGTCGGCCGTGACCTCGCGACGTCCAGGCCGGCGCTGCTGGCTGACACCAGCCTGCGGCTCGACGGGCTCCCACCGCCCTACGACACACTCGACGGCACCGGCGTCGACGGCCTCACGGCCTACCGGCGACGCGCCGAGCTCGGCCTGACGGCGGCCGACTTCCCCGGCGTGCCGACCGTCCCCGCCGCCGACCTGTGGGATCCCGCCGAGTTCGTGCACACCGCGGAGTTCACCAGTGGTGGTGTGGCCCTTCAGGTACCTCGCCATCGGGGCGGGGACGTCGACTGGTACTCGGTCCAGGCCAAGGAGCCGCCAGCCCCGGGCAGCGGCCCGGAGGTGCTGCGGGAGGTGCTGCCCAGCCGGCTGAAGTACCCGGGCGCGCCGCATCCCCGCTGGTGGCAGATCGAGAACGCGCACGTCGACATCGGCGGCTTCCCGCCGGACCGCAGCCACCTGGCGACCATGCTGCTGATCGACCTGGTGATGTCCCACGCCGACGACTGGTTCAGCTTCCCGGTGGAGGCGAGCGCCGGGACCCTGGTCACGCTGCGGGAAGTCGTCGTCGTGAACTCGTTCGACGAGGAGGTCGTGCTGACGGCGCCGGCGGACTGGAGCCTGTTCCGCATCACCGGCCTCGAACCGTCCACCCTCGCCATCTGGCCGACGGCGGTGACGCCGCTGAGCGACCGGCCCGTCGACGACGTCGCCGTCGGCCTCGACGAGGACGCGAACCTGCTGTGGGCCGTCGAGCACCGGGCCGCCGGCCGCGACCTCGCTCCCTCGTCCGCGGCCACCGGCCCCACGTCACCGCCGGGGCTCCCGCCGCAGGCGCCCGCCACGTCGGGCGAGGTGCTCGGCAGCGAGCCGGTCACCTACTCCTACCGGCCGAGCACGACGCTGCCCAGGTTCTGGCATCCATATCCGGTGCGCGAGGTCGACGGGCGGCGGCGCTTCGTCCAGGGGCAGCTGCGCGACCTGGAGGCACGCCCGCCAGTGCCGATGCCCGCGCCGGTCAGCCCGCTGCTCCAGGACCCGCACGCGCCGGCCGCCGGGCCCGTGCACCAGATCGAGCCGGCCGCGCTCCCGACGACCGGCGTGCGGCTGCAGCGGCAGTGGAAGCTGGCTCGGCGGACCGACGGCCGCCCCGTGCTGTGGATGCAGCGCCAGCAGCTGCCGCTGATCGGCCCACCGGTCTCCGGGCTGCGCTTCGACGTCGCCGAGGCCCGGCACCCTTCCGCCGGCTGAGGCCGGGGACCGCTCCTGCGGCAACCGTCGGAAAGCCGACCGGCACCCTGTCGCGTTGGCTTCAGCGCGAATGACGGTGTCGAGCCACCATGGGCCCGTGATCAGGATTTCAGGGCCCAGAGGTCAGCAGCAGGACGACAGCACCGGTACCGGCCCCGGCCTGCCCCGCCGCGCTCTCCGCCTGGTCCGGTCGCGGCCCCGCGGTCCAGTGACGGCGGCCGTCGCCTGCGTCCTGCTGTTGGGGGCTCCGCTGACGCTGGTCACCGGCTGCCAGCCGAGCAGCGGCAGCGGGAAGAGCACCGGCACCGGCACCCACGCTCACGCCAGCACGCGCACGACACCGCGGGACAAACCACCAGCCGTGCCGGTGGGACAGCCGAACTCCCCCACCACCCGGACTCCGGGCGGGTCGTCGGCCTACCGGATCACCATCAGGAACGAGCGGGGGGCGATCGAGCCGAGCGCCAGCTACACCGCGCAGGTGCCGGTGCTGGCCGGCCCCGACGCGGCAGTGGTTCGCCGGGTGAACGCGGCCATCGCGGAGTACGTCAGCCAGGAGAAGACCCGCACCGCCCACGAGACCCTCACCCTCACGGCCGGCGATCCGCATGTGGGCGCGCGGGTGCTGGCGCTGTCCTTCGGCGGCGACCGGTACCCGCCCGGCGCGGCGCATCCCAGTGAGCTTGCCAGCGGCCTGGTCTTCGACCTGCGCACCGGTGACCGCGTCACCATCGAGGACGTCTTCACCTCCACCGACGCGGGCCTGCGCCGGCTGGAGCCGGTCGTCCGGGCCGAGCTGGAGCGGCGGTTCCCGGACGGCCCGACGGGCGGGGTCACCGATCCGCTGCCGGCCAACTACCAGCAGTTCGTGGTGAACCCGAAGGGCCTGGTGGTGATCGTGACGGAGCTGCCGCACGTGCTCGGGCCGCAGAGCGTCCTCGTCCCGTGGAGCAGCCTCGACGGCCTCGTCCGGCCCGAGCTCGCCGAGATCCTGCGCTCCTGAGCACCTGAGCTCCTGCACACCGGAGCACCTGTGAGCGCTCCTGAGCCGAGATGCCGCGCTCTCGTGGGGAATGCCTCCAGGCGGGGCGGGATTGACACTACGAGTGAGCGACGTCGACGAATCCCTTCCGCTGGCCGTGCTCGACTTCGTGGGGATCGAGCACGGCGAGAGCCCGGCGGCCGCGATCGCGGGCGCGGTGAGCATCGCGCAGACCGTCGAGGCCGCCGGATACCGGCGGTACTGGGTCTCCGAGCACCACAACATGCACAGCCTGGCCTGCAGCGCCCCTGAGCTGCTGACCGCGCATGTCGGGGCGCTCACCTCCCGGATCAGGGTCGGCGCCGCCGGGATCATGCTGCCGAACCACACGTCGTTCAAGGTCGCGGAGCTGTTCCGGACGCTGGTGGCGATGTATCCCGGGCGCATCGATCTGGCGCTCGGCCGGGCGCCGGGCACCGACCCGCTGACCGCGCACGTACTGCGCCGAGGTGGCGGCGCCGACGCCGGCGCGGAGTTCCCCCACCAGGTCGGTGAACTGCTGGCGTTCCTCGGCGACGGCTTCCCGTCCGATCATCCGTACGCGCGGCTGGTCGCCGCGCCGGTGGTCGACGAGCGGCCCGAGCTGTTCGTGCTGGGCTCCAGCCCGTACGGCCCGCGCTTCGCGGCCGTCAACGGCCTGAGCGCGGTGTTCGCCCATCACATGAGCCCCGAGCTGGCGTTCGACGCGCTACGCGCCTACCGGCGTGAGTTCACCGCCCGCGGCGGCAGCGACAGGCCGTACTCGGCGATGTCCGTACTCGCCTTCGCCAGCGAGGACGAGGAGGCCACGCTCGACTTCGAGGCGGCCTGGACCCTCACCATCCAGAACATCAGCCGCGGCGTCCGGGAACCGCTGCGGCCCGAGGACGTCCACGGCTTCGCCCGCTCCGAGCGGTTCCGGGCGGCGCGGCGCGACGACGGGCGGATGGTCACCGGGGAGCCGAAGGCCGTCGCCGCCCGCCTGTTGGAGATGAAGCAGCAGGCCCAGGCCGACGAGATCGTCGTCGTCACCCCGAGCCTGGACCGGGCCCGGCGCCAGGCCAGCTTCACCGCCCTCGCCGAGGCCTGGCGCAGCGCGGCCTAGGACGGACTGTTCTGGGCCTGGGCAGGTTCCGCGGTTCCGCGGAACCGCCCTGCGCCCGGCCCCGCCGGTGGCGCGACTGTCTTGCGCCGCCCGGCAGCGGGAAGCTCACACAGTGGCAGGCTGGCGCGGCGGCATGCTGACGCAGGCACACCAAAGACGCAGGGGCACCGGAGGGGATGTCGGGATGGCCGAGGCAAACGACTGGAACGCGCAGATCATCGCCGAGTTCCGGGCGAACGCGGGGCAGGTCGGGGGGAACTTCGCGGGCGCCCCGATGGTGCTGGTGCACCACCGGGGCCGCAGGAGCGGTCGCGAATACGTCAATCCGATGATGTACCTGGCGGACGACGCCGATACCAACACGATCTACGTGTTCGCCTCCAAGGCCGGCGCACCGTCGAATCCGGACTGGTACTACAACCTGACGTCCGCCGGTGCGACGACCGTCGAGCGCGGCGCCGAGACGTACCAGGTCGGCATCCGGGAGCTCACCGGCACCGAACGCGACCAGGTTTATGCCGAGCAGG
Source organism: Frankia sp. CcI49 (assembly GCF_001983215.1). Classification (NCBI taxonomy): domain Bacteria; kingdom Bacillati; phylum Actinomycetota; class Actinomycetes; order Frankiales; family Frankiaceae; genus Frankia; species Frankia sp. CcI49. The sequence goes on along the minus strand of NZ_MOWP01000015.1, from coordinate 445,659 downwards.
CGCGCCGCTACCCGGGGTTCGCGGAGTACGAGACGAAGGCCGCGGGCATCCGGACGATCCCGGTGCTCGCCCTGCAGCGCTCCTGATCGAGCCGCACTCCCGGGTACCCCGGGGCACCCGGGTTCACTGTCACTGCGGGCGGTCGGCGACGACGACCCGGCCACTGCGCAGTGAGTTGCGGCGGGAGGTCGGGGTGTCCAGGCGCTCGGCGATGGCCAGAAGGTCCTCGTCGCGCCGGACGGTGAACCCGTGCCGGCCGAGGAGTTCGCACATCGTGGCCGCCGTCCAGTAGGAGCGCCACGGTTCGTTCACCCACATGCTGCGCCGCCGGGCCAGGGTGTGCATCATCCGGGCGATCCACTGCCCGATCGCGATCCGGACCTGGCGGGCCTGATAGTTGATGATCAGGCGGCTGTCGGGGGCGGACAGGCCCGCGACGACGGCCATGGTCCGCTCGACCTCGGCCCGGGTGAGGTACGGGACGACGCCCTCCCAGATCCAGGTGGTCGGCGCGTCCGCGCGGTGACCGGCGGCGGCCAGGGCGCTGCCGAGCCGGTCCCGGGCGAAGTCGACGGGGACGAACCGGACCGGCTCCGCGGGTCCGGCGGGCCCGGCGGGCCGCGTGATCTCTCCCGGGCCCGTCACCCACGGCTGGCCCAGGCCGGCGAGCCGCTCCCGCTTGTCCCGCTGGGACGCCGGATGGTCGACCTCGAACACGACGCTGCCCGCGAGCTCCGGCATCCGCCAGGCTCGATCGTCCAGGCCCGCGCCGAGCAGCACGACCTGCGGGGACGGATGGTCGCGCAGCGCGTCGTCGATTGCGATCACCCGCGGCACGATGATCGTGGCGCAGGCCCGTACCGACTCGTAGTCGATGCGGTCGGGCAGGCTGGCGGGCGGTCTGCCGGCACGCACCTGCTCGACCGTTCGCCGCTCCTCGCCGCGCAGCAGCTGCGCCGCGAGCGGGTCGGCGAAGCGGCCGGTGGCGGTCAGCCCGTCCGCGACCGCCCTCCCCTGGCAGACGAGCACCGCCGTGCGACTGCCCCCGGCCGCCTTCATCCCGCACCACCATTCGACTCGTCCCGCCGCAGGCCCACCCGGCCCCAGACTGCCCGGCCACCCGACCGCCCGGCGACCCGACCGCCCGCCGCCGTGCCGGCTCTCCGTCGCGCCGCCGGCACAGCAACCGGGCAGACCTCAATCACGCATCAGACCCGCGCCCCCGTCAACTCGGCGAACCCCGGTGCAGGGCGCGGCATCCGCGCTAGCCGATCGTGATCGGGAGCGACTCCCAGCCGCGGACGGTCGAGGTCTGGGCGAGCTTCGCGGTCTCCCAGTCGACGTCCCAGGACGGGAAGCGGCGCAGGATCTCCTCCATCGCCACCCGGCCCTCGAGCCGGGCGAGCGCCGCGCCCAGGCAGTAGTGCGCGCCGAGCCCGAAGGTGAGCTGGTTGCCCATCCGGCGGTGCAGGTCGAGGCGGTCCGCGTCGGGGTACCGGGACTCGTCCCGGTTCGCGGAGCCGACGATGAACAGGATGGCGCTGCCGGCGGGAACCGTCCGGCCGTGGAACTCGACGTCCCGGGTGACGTACCGGCCGATGAAGGGGCCCGGCGGCTCGAGGCGCAGGATCTCCTCGATCGCGGCCGGGACCAGCGACGGATCGGCGACGATCTCCCGGCGCTGCTCGGGGTTCCTGGCCAGAGTGGCGCCGATCCAGCCGACCAGGCGACCGGTCGTCTCGTTGCCCGCGCCGGCGACGACGGTGGTGTAGGTGATCACCTCGTCCCGGGTGAGGGTGCGCACCGTGCCGTTCTCGTCCTCGAACTCGGTGTACAGCAGGTCGGTCATCAGGTCGGTCGACGGGTTGTCGCGCCGCCAGTCGATGTACTCGGCGAACGCCTCGTTGCTGAGGATCGCGCCGCCCTTGAAGTCCATCTGGCCGCCGGCCTCCGTACGCAGGCTCTCGTCGGCGGTGTCGCGCAGCGCTTCCTGATCGGTCTCGGGGATGCCGAGCAGCATGCCGATGACGCGCATCGGCAGCTCGGTGCCCACCGCTGCCATCAGGTCGAAGCTGCCGGCGCCGACCAGCGGGTCGAGCGTGCGCTCGCAGTAGGCCCGGACCTTCGCCTCGAGCTCGCTGATCCGGCGCGGGGTGAAGACCCGGGCGAGCAGCTTGCGGTGGATGTCGTGGGCGGGCGGGTCCTCGAAGATGAGCGTGCCCGGCGGGATCTCGATGCCCGACTTGATCAGTTCCAGGATGCCGCCGCGCGCCGACGAGAACGTCTGCCAGTCGGGCAGCCCGCGCTCGCAGTCGACGTACCGGCTGACCGCGTAGAAGTCGTATTCCGCGTTGTAGTAGAGCGGTGCCTCCTCCCGCAGCCGGCGGTAGACCGGGTACGGGTCGGAGACCAGTGACGGGTCGTAGGGATCCCAGTGGACCGCGCTGTCGGTGCTCAAGGTTCGTCCTCTCTGCGACGGGATCTGCCGCGTGCGCCGTCTCGCCCTCTCACCGCGGCTGGGCGGCCGGGCGGGGCCGGATCCGCATCGCCGCGCCACGAAACGAGCATAGCGAGATCGATGCATGAAGTCTCGCACCAATTCGGATCCCGGCGGGGCGGGAAGAGGAACAGCGACCCGGGGGGACCTGCCTGGCAGGTCGAAGGGCTCAGATCGCGGGCCGGCCCGCTCCGGCCGCGATCGTCGCGCCCGTGATGAACCGGGCACGGTCGGAGGCAAGGAACACGACCGTCTCGGCGATCTCGCGAGGTGTGGCGAGCCGGCCGAGCAGGGTGTTGCGCGCGAGCCGGTCGAGGCCGTCCGCGCTGGTGGCCGCGACCAGTGCGTCGGTGCCGGTCGGTCCGGGCACGACGGTGTTCACGCGGACGCCCGCCGGGCCGAACTCGGTTGCCCAGGCACGGCTCAGCGACTCCAGTGCGGCCTTGGTCGCCCCGTAGGCGGAGAAGCCGGGCATGCCGACCCGCGCCGCCAGAGTGCTGATGTTGACGACGCTGCCCGTGCCCTTCTCGACCATCGCGGGCACCAGCGCGGCGGTCAGGAGGTAGGGCGCGCGGACGTTGATGGCGAGCGCCGCGTCCAACGACTCGACGTCCTGCGACACCGTCGGCGCGCTGGGAATCGCGGCCGCGTTGTTGACCAGGATCTCGACGGGGCCCGCGAGCGACGCGAGGCGGTGCGGCCCGGCCGGGTCGGCCAGGTCGGCCGCGACGAACCGGGCCGACCCACCCGCCGCCGCGATCTCCGCGACGAGGTCGGCTCCACGGGCAGCGTCACGGCCAGTGACGACGACCCGAGCCCCGGCCGCCGCCATCAGCCTGGCTGTCTCCCGCCCGATGCCTCCGGTGGAGCCTGTGATCAGGGCGGTCTTTCCGGCAAGTTCCATGACGAGTTCCTATCGGAAGCCGTCAGGCCGGCGCGTCCTGCGTCACCCCCGGCCCGTCCGCCACAGCCGGCCGGAGTCGTCACCGCTGCGCCCTCGGCCGCCGCCCGTCCGCGCGCCGGGCTGTCCTCATCCGCTGCCCGCGGAACTCGCCTCGCCCGGCCCGCCGTCAGGCTCGCCGCCAGGACCGTCGCCGGCTCGGACCGCCGCGCCCAGCGTCGCGATCACCCAGTTCACGGCGCGGGTGGCACGTTCGGGATCCAGCTTCCAGGTCACCGTCAGCCGCTCGTAGGACGGGACGTTCCAGAAGACGTCCAGCATCGCGGCGGCCAGCTCGGCCTCCTCGTCCGGCCAGTCCACGGCGGCGTCGGAGACGGCGGCGATGAGCGCGCGGCGCCGGCGTTCGTCGATGTCGGCGAAGGTCGGATCCTCCGGCGGCGGCTGGGCCACCGGGAAGGAGGACAGGTAGGCGAACATCCGCCCGACGACGTCGCCGAACTCCTCCAGCCGGAGCCCTTCGAGGTCAACCCCGGCCTCCTGCTCCAGGCGACGCATCACCGCGTCGCGCAGGCGGCGCTCGTTGGAGAAGTAGCGGTACACCGTGCTCTCGTTCACCTGGGCGCGGCGCGCCACCGCCCGGATGGTGAGGGCTCCCCAGTCCCAGGTCGGAAAACCGTGGACCATCTCGGTCGCCGCGGCCAGGATGCGATCCCGCGTCACGGCGGCCTGCTGGCGGCGCAGCGGGCTCTCGTAGTGACGGCGACCGCCCGCGCCCCGGGCCCCCTCCGCCCGCTGCTCTGCCGACTGCTCCGCCGGCTGCTCTGCCGACTGCTCTGCCGGCTGTTCCGACGGCTGCTCTGCCGGCTGTTCCGACGGCCGTTCTGCCTCAGGCCCATCCACGGTCAACGACCACCAGATCCTTCCGCGGCGTCACGTCACCGGCCGATGCCGGTCGAACCCGTACGCGGCTCCCTGCCATCGGAGGAGATGATGCCGGATCGGCCGCGGTGCGCGCGCATCCCGTGCCGGTGAGATCACGGCTGGCCGGCTGCCTCCGCGTCGAGGTCGCGGAACGCCGTCGCGTAGCGCCCCACCAGTGCGAGGGAGACGTCGTGGCGCTGCCAGCCGTCGGTGCCCAGCGTCGACAGCCAGATCGCGAGGCCGTAGGCGGCGCTGGCCCGGTAGCGGCGCCAGGCCGACTCCCAGGACGGACGGGCGTCCGCCGGCAGGTCGAGCGCGTCGAGGTAGTGCCGCAGCAGGTCGGTCTCGTGGTCCCGCCGGTCCGGCGTCGTCAGCGCGCCCATCAGGAAGTAGCCGACGTCCTGGGACCAGCCACCGCGCCGGACGACCTGCCAGTCGAGGAAGCCCACGTCGTCACCGGGCAGGACGTAGGTGTTGCCGATGTGGGCGTCGGCGTGCAGCAGGGTCGGCGTCTCCTGCCCGACCGCGGCCACGTAGCGCGCCCACAGGTCGACGATGCCGTCGGCGCCGTACCGCGCCACCTCGGCGGGGAGCTGGCCGTCGGCCCGGTCGAGGCCGGTCGGGATGCGTGATCGCAGGCCGCCGGCGAAACCGTCGGTCGGCTCCCAGGTCCGCACCCAGGCGAGAGCGGGCTGGGTCGCCGCGTCGAAGTCCCAGTAGTGGCTGTGCAGCCTGGCCAGCCCGCGCAGCCCGGCCGCGGCCTGGTCGACCGTCAGGGGCCGGGTCGCGTCCCGCGGGTCGGCGCCGCGCAGCGTGACGTCCTCCATCACGAGGAGCCAGTCGAGGCCGGGGCGGTCGACCAACGCCTGGTAGACGAGGGGGTGGTCGACGGGTAAGGGAACCTCCGCGGCGAACAGGTCCACCTCGTTGAAGAGATTCCCGTTGCGGCTGTGCACCAGCCGGTGCGCGCCCTCGGCCTTCAGGAACACCCGGCGAGGGCCCGACCCGGCGGCGAAGTCCAGCTCGAACCGCGCCCGCCGGTTGGTGCCGTCGTCACGCAGGACGAGCCGGACGTCGCCGACCCGCGCGTCGGGGTGATGACGCGCGAGCGCGGCCGTCATCCACTGCGGGGTCACCTCGTCCCAGTCGACGGGAACTGTCAACGGTTGCGACATGGCCTGGCCCTTCTCATCTCTGGCTGCTGCGTTCCCGGCTGCTGCGTTCCCAGCCGCCGGGTGCCCGGCCGCTGCGTTCCCGGCGGCTGCGCACGATCGCGGGCCCACCGCGCCAGGATGCCACCCCAGGGCCCGCCGCCGACCGGCCGTCGCCGTGCCCGAGCCTCGTCCAGGACGCAGCATCGCGCGATTCATGCAACATCTCATGGTCTAATTCGAGCACGGATTCCGGCCCCGGAACAGAAATGCGACACCGGGAGTCAGCGAGAGGTCGCCCTGCCGGTACCGCGGCACCCGACGCAACGGTTCCGCGGCACCCCGACGCGACGGTTCCGCGGTGCCGCGTCGCGGCGGCTCCGCGGTGCCGGGGTCACATCGCGGCGGTTCCGCGGTACCGCGTCGCGGGTGGCCGGGACCGGCCGGAGCCCTGGAGGACACACGAGCGCCGAATTGCTGGCAGTGTGGCGCCATGAGCACTCGGGCGGTCGGACCTGACGAACTGCCGCCGGCGTTGCGCGTCCCCGAGCGAGTCGTGCCGGTACCGGCGAGCGTGAGCCCCGAGGCGCAGGCGACGCTGGGATTGGGGGTACTGACCCCCGCGACGCGGTGGCCCGCGCTCGACGACGTCGAAGGCTGGCGCCGGGTGATCGCCGAACGCGACCAGGCCGCGCTCGCCGCGGCCTCCCCGCTCCCGGCAGGTACCGAGGTCCGCGACATCGACCTCGGTGACTTTCCGGTCTACGAGATCGCCCCGGTCGGGACGGCGGGCGACGACCGGCGGGTCTACCTCGACTTCCACGGTGGTGGCTTCGTGCAGGGCGGTGGCGCGGTCTGCCGGGCACGGACGTACAACACGTCGCAGTGGATCGGTGCCCGAGTGTGGTCCGTCGACTACCGCATGCCGCCCGATCACCCGTACCCCGCCGCGGTCACCGACTGCGTCGCCGCCTACCGGGCGCTGCTTGATCAGTACCGGCCGCAGGACGTGGTCCTCGGCGGATCCTCCGCCGGCGCCTCGCTCGTCGCGAGCACGATTCTGCGAGCCCGCGACGAGGGCCTGCCGCTACCGGCCGCCGCGGTGATGAACACGCCGGTCGTCGACCTCGGCACCTGGGGCGACACGTTCCACACCAACCACGGGATCGACTCCATCCTGGACCGGGACCTCGCACAGTCGCTCCTGCTCTACGCCGGCGGCCACGACCTGCGCGATCCCTACCTCTCGCCGCTTCACGGCGATCTGGCCAAGGGCTTCCCGCCGACCATCCTGCTCAGCGGGACCCGCGATCTCCTGCTGTCGGACACGGTGCGCTTCCATCGGGCGCTGCTGCGGGCAGGCCTCGACGCCGAGCTGCATGTCTTCGAGGCCGCGGGGCACGGCGGCTTCCTCGGAACCGCCCCGGAGGACCGGGAACGACTGGCCCAGATGCGGCAGTTCGCCACCTCAGCCTGGGCTCGCGGTCGATAGACCCAGCCGCCGGCCACCAGCCCCACGAAACGCAACCCACAGCTCCGATCAACGGAAACCGGAGCGCCCGGGGCCGTCGGATTCGGCCTGGGCGGAATCACACGCCAAGGAGACCTCCGGGTTTCCCCTGGACTGCTTCATCGCATATTCCACCGTCTGCAGAAAAGAACCGAAGGTGYCATCCAGCAGAATCGTGTCAATTTCCACCGAAATGCCAAGTTCTTCACCGGTTGCCGTGACGAGCTCGACGGCCAGCATCGAGTTTCCACCGTCGGAAAAGAAATGCGAGGAATCGGCGACCGCTGCAACCGGTACACCGGTCACCTCCGACCAGTGGCGCAGGGCAACAGCACGCGCCGACTCTCCGGGGGTCGATGACGTGGACACCTATGATCTCCCCTCGGCGCGCCTCGCACCGATCTCTGTCGCCATCGAGGCGAGCCTCGGTCGATCGACCTTCCCGTTGCTGGTCAGCGGGAACATCTCAAGTCGCCGGATGCGGGGTGGAACCATGTATTCTGGGAGTATCTCGACCAACATAGCGCGCAGTTCGCGTGGATCGACCTCGCCGCCCAGGATGTAGGCGGCGAGCTCGGCACCGCCGAGGCGCGCCGAGATAGCCACCACAACTGCATCGATGACCTCCGGATGAAGACGTAGGGCTCCCTCGATCTCGTGCAGTTCCACCCGGAAGCCGTGGATCTTGACCTGAGAGTCGAGGCGCCCGAGATGGGTGAGCGTACCGTCGCCGTCGCGACGGACGAGATCGCCGGTACGGTACCAGTCATCGGGCTTCGGAGGGCAGTTCTCGCGCAAGGGCTCGAGGTGGCCGCCGACGGCCCTGAGGAAGCGGCCGGCGTTCTCCTGTGGATCGAGATATCCCGCGAAACGTTGCGCCCCACGAATGCACAGCTCGCCTTCGTCTGTTTCCCTGCCGTCGTTCACGACAATCGCGTCGTGGCCGGGATAGGGCTGGCCGATCGGTATTGTGCCGTTCGACGTGCGGGGCCACGTGTGCATGTCGGCAGCGAGCCTGTGCGCAGTGACGGTGACCGTGAGCTCGGTGGGGCCGTAGGCGTTCTCGATCGTGCCCGCAGGAGACGCTCTCATCCAGGCCTCCGCCTGCTCGACAGTCAGTTGCTCGCCGCAGAAGAGGCTGAGCCGGAGCGACGGCATGGAATCGGCCGGAAGTCCCCGAAGCGCGGCCGCCATGGATATGATCGACGGCACCGACATCCAGTGTGATATGCGCCGGGAACTCACCCATCTGACTGGGTGAATCACGTCCGTGGGGCCGGGGATGACGAGCGTCGCACCCGATCCCCAGGCTACGAAGAGATCGTATATCGACGGGTCGAACGAGAAGTCGAAGATCTGGGTCATCCGGTCGCCGGGACCCGGTCGATGCCTATCGACGATGTACCTGACGAAACTCAGCGCGTTTGCATGTGAGATCGGGACCCCTTTGGGGCGACCGGTGCTCCCGGAGGTGAACAGAACATACGCGGTCGCCTCGCCGGCGGCCTGGGGTTCCTCCCGTGCGAAAGGGACCGGATCTGGAGCCGGATCGGCCGTGGGGCTGGGAACCACGGAGACGGCGGCGAGATTCTCCAGCTCTCGGGCACCCGCCCACGATTTTTGGTCGGCGAGGATCAGGGAAAGTCCCGCGCATTGAACCATTGTCCGCTGCCGCGCAAGCGGGGCTCGACTGCTGATCGGCACGATAGTTGCGCCGAGCTTCAGGATCGCGAGATAAGCAACATAGGCTTCCACCGACTTCGACGCGACCAGACCGATTCGATTCGGAATCCTCACACCGCTCCCGGCAACAGCGTGGCAGACACGTTCCGCCGCAACGACCAGTGAGCGGTAGGTCAGCGTATGTCCGTCGGCAGTTTCCAGTGCGACGGCGTCCGGGTGGCGTCGAGACGTCGAGTCGACGAGATGATCCAGCCGGACGCAAACCGGTTCATCGATCGAGTCGGAGCTGACCGGATTCTCTGTGCACTCACTCACGAGCGGGTCCAGTCTGTCATGGCCGAAGCGGCGCATTCGGCGCGCGGACGACACCAACGGATGAACATCCGTTACATCCTGCGGCCGGTGCCCCGGCGCCGTCCCGGGGGCCGGCGGGGGATCAGGGCGCCCCACTCGCGAGGAGGCGGTCGAGGTGGCTGATGAACGTTGAGGCAAGCGAGACGATCCAGGACGGGTCCAGTGCCTCGGGGCAGAAGACAACGTGGAGTGTGAGCCGTTCTCCTATTCGTTCGACCACGACATCGAGCAGGTCCTGGGTTGACCCAGGTGAGATGGGGACGGCCGCGATGTCGAGACCCGGGACGCTCATATAATGGTCGACACCTTCGACCAGTTGGAATGCCACGGTAGTCATGGCATCGGGAGCGTGCCTGCGGGGTAGCACGCCGCTCTCGTCGACTGCGTCCAGCGACACCACCGCGTTGGTGTATGCCCGCATCGCGACCGCGTGGATGGACCGCAGCTGGCACGCCGGGTCTTCCGAGGTTGCCCGTATACGCAGAGCCATGTTGCTCGAAAAGCGGCCGACAGCATGTCGTAGTGCAGCAGGCTGCCTGTTTGCGTATCCGCACTGGAGAACCTGATCAGCCTTGGAGGTCGCCTCGAACAAAGCACCCGAAAAGGCCGTCAGCAGGACGACGTAGGGGGTGGTTCGCAGCGCCGCCGCCCCCCGCTGCAGGCCCTCCGCCAACGTTTCCGGGATGTGCTGAACGTATCGTGCCGCCGACCGAGGAGCCGCGCGGATCGGCAGCCCCAGATCAATCGGCGCATCGTCGAGCTGGCCACGCCAGAAATCAAAGTTCCGGGTGAATCCTCCGGATGAGCGCTGTTCCTCCCACCATGAGGCGTAATCCGCGAACCGGAGGGGTATGTCAGGGAGCCGCGGGCTCCGACACTCGATCTCCGCCAGGATGAACTCGTTGAGATCTCGAACGGCTACACCCAGGCTCAGACGGTCCGAGATGATGTGGTGCATGACGATCGCCAGAGCCTGCCCGTCGCCGTCGGCATTGTGGATACCGATTCGGAACGGCGCCTCAGAGTGGAGAGAAAAGGAGCGTTCAACGAACGTCCTAGCCCATTCTCGGTGACTGTCCGGCCCGCTGCCACTGCCGTTCTCGACCGAGAGTCGGGGTGAGCTGGACCGTTTCGCGGGCTCGATCACCTGGACAAGAGCRCCGTTCGCGTCTTCGAACCGGGAGCGAAGCTGCTCGTGGCGGGCGACCAGTGATCCGACTGCGCGCCGCAACACCTCCTCTTCGAGGCCGCCTTGTATAAGGAATACGACGGAGAGATTAAGGAATGAGGTGGCCCGACCTTCATGATGAACGTTCCAGTCACGCCGCTGGCCGGGCGTCGTGGGCGAGCGCGTGATGTCCGCGCGTCTACTGATCCCGTTCATCGGCTGTGAACCTACACCTTCTGGTCGGCCCGTCGGGAGTTCATGCTCGCGGCAACGCGCTGTGCCGCGCGGAGAAGTGGGTACGACACAGCAACCGCGCCGGGACCAGCTACGAGGTGCTCGCATCCTCATAGTGGCCACCGTCACCTCCTGCGGCCATCTCCTCTGTCAGCGCGGTGAACTTGGCGAAGAACTCATCCCTCATAACCTGGGCCTGCCGAAGATGTCGCGCTCCCTTGTACGCGGACCGCCCATGCAGGACCCTCAGGTTGTCGAGGACAAGTGCCTCGCCGGGTTTCAGGAGGTACTCGATGCGGTGAATCGGGTCGTAGGCGATCCGGAGGAACATACGCAGCGCGAGGTAGGTCGGAAGCATGAGGTCCTGGTCGGCGCGGAGCGCGGTCATGGTCCGCTCGTTCAGTCTGACCTCTGCCACCTCGCCGCGGAAGTCCAGAGTGATAGGCGGGTTCTCGGCGATAATCACCTGCCCCTGTATGCGCCGCTCGTGGCGCACCGGAACCCGGGTCAGCAGTTCGAAATCATCCGGATGGTGCTCTTCGAGATGCGCGGCGACGCGATGACCGTCCACCAGCTGGGATATGCCTCCGCCGTCCGGGCTCGATGTGATGCAGTGGAAGATGTTGATGCCGGTCGGCACCGATCGATAGACTTCGTCTGTGTGTGGTGGTAACGAGCCTGCCAGGTCGGCCAGGATAGTGGGCCTCACCCGGGTGACGAGGTCGAATACCCGGCCGTAGTGCGTCTCCCGGATATATCCGATCTCCTCCCCGAGACGCTCGATCGCGTCGTTCTCGGTGCCGAGCCCGCGGACGAGGACGAACCCGAATTCGACCACACATGCATGCAGACGGTGACGTTCGGCGCGATCATTCGAGATCCTGTCCCAACGCACCGACGGCCACTCACCCAGCGCGGAGTCCCACAGCGTTTTGCGGAGGCCGTTTCGGCCCCGGACAACCGAGGAGCCGTAGGAATGCGCATGCAACCAGAGCGGATCATACTCGGACCGGTGACCGCCGTGGGACCAGACCACTTTCAGTTTCCCATGCCTGACAGAAACCGACGAAGGAGCAATGTCCTCTGGAATGTCAAGGAGGAGCTGATGTCGACTGCCGCGGTCATGCGGCCCGCATCTCGCGCAGGCGCAGTTGTCGCGCAGCCAAAGGTTGTGAAATCTCGACGCCTGCCCGGTGTTCCATTCTATAATGAGCGAGTCTCGTTCCGCGAGATAGGATCGAATTACTGGAGGATCGTCAGAATATTCCATGATCTACCTTCGGGAAAGAATGACGGTACCCCTTGGAGTACGGATCCCTCTGCGGTACCCCTGCTGCGACGACCGGGTTTTTCAAGTGACCTAGACCTGCAATCCGAACCTCTACCATGTCCCCCGGAGAGAGAAATGTCGGAGGTGTGTTCGCACCAAGATCGGAAGGCGTTCCGGTGAGGACGACATCCCCGGGCTCGAGGGTTACCAGCATGGAGATCAGGCTGATGAGCTCCCGCACCGGGAACACCATGTTCCCGGTGTTTCCGTGTTGAACTGTGATGCCGTTGAGTACCGTTCGGAGCTCGAGATTGCCGATGTCGTCGATCTCGTCCGGGGTCACCAGCGCCGGCCCCAGCGGTCCGAACGTCGGCAGCATCTTGCCATTGGTCCACTGCGATGTCTGAAACTCCAGGTCTCGCGCGCTGATGTCGTTTGCGCACGTATAGCCGGCGATGTGGCGGTCCGCCTCCGACGGGGCGATGCGATCCGCGCGCCGACCGATGACAACTGCGAGCTCACCTTCCGGAACAGGCTGTCGGGTGTTTCCCGGGATGACTACTTCCTGCCCGTGGCCGCACAACGCCGACGAGGTTTTGTGGAAGAGAACGGGATGCGAAGGGGCGGCCATTCCGAGCTGGGCGGTGAAGCTGTGGTAATTCATGCCGACCCCGATCACCTTGGTGGGGTGAAGTACCGTTGGCAGCAGCCGCAACGAGGACAGCTCGATCCAGTTCTCGCGCCGCGGCCTGCTGTCGTCCTCGTGATTTTCCAAGGCGCCCGAGATCTCCCCGAGAATCCCAGCTCGCAACACTTCGTCCAGCGACTGGTAACGTTCTCGCCGGCCGTCACAGCCCCCCACCGATGACCTGTTCAGGATGGTGTTGACGTCACCCACCCGGCCGTCGAGCAGAACGCCGACGGATGACGGATGCCGCTGGCCCTGGCCTGGTATCCGGTAGTTCACGAGACGCATCGGGGCTCCGATCCGTGTCAGATATTCTGCGCATGTCGGCCGCGGGCTCGCTGGTCGTCGCCCCCTGGCCCCGTCGCGCGGTGTCCGGGTCTGACGATTTACGGTGAATGACAGACAACAAGTGTTCACGTGACCGCAGGACGGTCATTGTTCTTTTGCAGTGCAGCAGAACATGCGCAATGGTCTCCGGCGATGATTCGTGACCCTGCGCACGGAGTACGTGTTCGACCGCGGCGCGACCGCTGTTGGGTCCGAGGAGTATTTCCTGGGTGCGGCCGAGTGATCGCGCTTTTACGGCAGAATACACGAGATCCTCGAAGTCTGCGCCGAGTCCACTCGCCTTGGTTACCGCGGCCGCGTGTGTGCCCGTCGAGGTGCTGAAAGCATCGGAGCCGACCAGCGGCTGTTGCGGTGGCACCTCGATCCGCAGCGCGGCACCGACGGCAGCGCACATTCCTGGGAGGAGTTCGGGGCGCACGTACGGATGACCGGCCTCATGCGCCAGCCACATGAGCTGCTCGAGCGGAATGTTTCCGGTACGTTCGCCGATACCGAGAAAGGTTCCGCTCACCTGACTCGCCCCGGCGGAAACCGCGGCCAGGGCATTGGCGAGTGCCAGCCCTGTGTCGTTGTGGCCGTGCCACGCTATCGGAAGGTCCACGCCCGCGTCCTGGAAGATGGCACGTACGAAGGCGACCTGCGTGGCCGCTCCATGCGGCAGGGCGGCCCCGACCGTGTCATTGAGAACCACCGCACACGCGCCCAGATGCGCCGCCTCGGCCACGGCGTCGCGCAGGACTGCGGGTGATGTGCGCGACGAGTCCTCGAACGCGATGCGGAAGGTCATGCCATTCCTGGTCGCCTGCCGGGCGACGTGGCGGAGACGGGCTCGCTGGTCGTCGATCGGACGGCCCTCGACGACTGCCCGGAGTTTGCTGGTACTGATGTAAAGATCGACAGTAACCGCGCTGCCGGCGTCCTGCTCGACGGCCTTCACCGCATCGAGGTCGGCCTGCAGCACGCGTGCCATGAGTATCGGCTCAGCGGGACTGCCCGTGGCTGCCAGATGCCTGACCACGCCGACGCACTGGTCTCGTTCCTGGGCTGACACCGCGGGAAATCCGATGAACAGCAGCCGCACTCCGGTCTGCGCGCTGAGATCGACAAGACGGCAACGCTCCCGCGTCGAAGGGCGGGCGACACGAACGCTCTGCAGGGTGTCCCGGAAGTCCTCTTCAAAGGTGATCGCGGTGAGCGCTACCGGGGCTTCGCCATTCCAGTCGTGAACCAGATCGGCAGCGCGGATGTCCGCCACCTCAGACCTCGGCTCGGGCCCGGCAGGTCTGTGCGATCACCTCGGCGGATCTACGGAAACTTTCCGGATCCCGGACCAGCGATACACGCAGGAAGCGCGCGCCCTGCGTCGGGTCCGACCAGAAGAAGGGTCCCCCAGGTAGAACATGCACCCCCCTGCGTGCCAGGAGCGCGCAGAACTCCTCCGCAGTCGCCGGCGGTTCGACCGCCAGCCAGGAGACGCTCATGAAGGATTCGCCGACGGACCGCAGGGCCGTGCCTGCGAGGCAGGCGTCGAGGACTTCACGATTACTCCTGACGATCCGACGAACAGAGTCCAGTCCGTCGTCCGACGACGCGCGAACAAGTTCGGTGAGCAGCCTCATCGCGAAAGGCGATCCGAGCAGCAGGAAGTCGCTGTAGATCGCCCCAAGGCTGCTTGCGAGGGAGCGCGATGCGGCAAAGAAGGGCGCCTTGACCTCCTGAGTGGGCCAAGTCTTGCCCGTGTCCTCCACCACCACCCAGTCGGCACCGGAGGCGGCGAGCAGAGCATACTGGTCGTAGACATGCTCCTCTGGCAGGTAGAAGCGAAAGCACGCATCGAGGGCGAATATCTTGCGGTGGTGTGCGCAGTGGTCGACTACCGCGCGGAACGCGGCCTCGCTGAGGTGGCGACCAGACGGATTGTTGGGACTGACGAGGAGGACGGCGTCGCACTGGTCCTCCTCCAGCCTGCGGATCAGCGCGGCCGGATCAGCGAACAGCGCGTCCGGGATCGGACGCAGAGGAACGCCGTGCCTCTTGAGGATATCACTGAGGTTGTCGAAGCAGGGCTCGACCAGCGAGACGGATATCCGAGCCAGCCGGCAATAATTACCGATGATTTCCAGCGCCATGGACGCCGACAGGCACTGGAACACACTGAAGGCGCTTGGATCGAGGCTCTGGTGGCCGAGAGCGAAGAAGGCCTGGAGATATTCCCCTTCGAGCGTCGCCAGATCGCGCCGATCGACCGAAAGAAGCATCTCGCCGGCTGACCGGAGTATGGCGGCCTCGGTTGGCGAAGGTGTTCTGTAGGCGTGGCCGTCGGCGAGGTTGTCCGCCGCCGCGAGAACCGCCGCCTCCCGCTCGGTCAGGTTCCGCATGGGCCCGTTTTGGCATTCGGTGGCCTGCCCGGTGCGTCCCGGTCAGGCCGACCGAAAATCGGTTCGTCGATGCTGCGGCCAGCCAGGCCTGAACTGTCTTTAACGAAATCAGCACGGTCGATCCCCATGCGCTCTCCCCCGTTCCGGCGCATCTAGGGCGGTATCCGATATCTTAGCGATATCGGTCGAGGGTAGCAAGAGCATCCACGCGACGGGGCGTGATCCGCTCGCCCAACAAGGTGAGACCGGTAGGCCGTCCGACTAAGGGCTTGTCCCATGTGGCCGGTTTCTTCCGGCAGGTCGGCGTCGGGGCCAAAGCAGAGTCCGCGCGTTGGCGCACGTGAGATCGATGATCTAGTGGGACTTTGGTTAGGTGGCTCCGGTTGCCGTGATGCGCGCTGTGGATCACGGTTCGTGCGGTTGGTGGCAGGTGTGGCAGGCGCCGGTCAGACAGTCGTGCTCGATCCGCTGGCATGGTTTCGCGATCCGGACGAGGCAACGCAGCGGCACTTCGGGGGCAGGGTGAACAGCCGGTAGTCGGTGGATTCGGGCTGGCCGGGGCACCATTCGCCGAACGGCCGCTGTTCCGGTCAGTCGATGTCCCGGGAGACACCCCGGGCGGCGAGGCGGACCGCGGGGCGAGGAATCGTGAGTGCCGGACCGCGGCGCTGGCTTGTCCGGACCGTGGTGGGTGGCAGACCGCCGGGTGGCCCACCGTGCCTTGCTCCGTCCCGCGGCCAGGACCAGCGCTTTCAGGCTGTGGGGCGGGTCCGGATAGGCCGGCTTGGGCGGGCGGCCGTTCCCGGATTCCAGCGCTAGGCCCCCCACCACTGGCCGCGGCTGACGAGATGGGCTTTCAGCGCTTCCGGATGGTCGGTGATCAGTCCCTGGACGCCCAGAGCCAGCAGCCTCTCCATCTCGTCGGTGTCGTTGATCGTCCAGGCATGCACCGGTACGCCGAGCCGTGTCGCGCAGCGCACGAAGCGCGCGTCACATACGGGCACACCACGGAAGGCCGTCGGGACCTGCACGACATCGGCCCTCGCGCGCAGTCGCCCACGTTGGGCGGCCGCAGGCAACAGGCTCTGCAGGCGTAGGGACCCGACGACCCTGGTCCCGCCGCCGACGCAGAGGCTCTCGCCGAGCAGGCCGCGCGCCTGGCGGATCGTGGCGTCCCGGAAGGAGGTGACGCAGACCCTGCTCACGGCGTTCGCCCGCCGGATGACGTCAACGGTGGGAGCCACGGCGCCCGGCTCCTTGATGTCGATGTTCACGCGGATGTCGGGCCACCGGTCGAGCAGCTGGTCCAGCCGCGGGATCTCCTGGTCCGCCTCCGCRCCGGGCTGGTGGGCGTTCCCGGGCGAGCGGAGCCTGATCCCGGCCGCCTCCCGACAGGTCAGCGAACTGATCGGCCCGGTCGAGTCCGTCACCCTGTCGAGGGTCTCGTCGTGCAGGAGCAGCACGACCCCGTCGCTCGTCGCCCGGACGTCGGTCTCGAGGTACCGGTAGCCGAGCCCGACCGCGTTCTCGAAGGCGGGCCAGGAGTTCTCCGGCCAGTTCCCCCTGCCCCCGCGGTGCGCGAACGGGATGGGGCCCGGATGATCCAGAAACTCCAGACGCCGCACCGACTCCCCTTTCGACTGCCCTCGGGCCGGCTGGCCTGGCGATCAGGCCGAGGTGGGCGGCCCGAGGTAGGTAAGCAGATCGTCCACCAGGTCGGACGGATTCGCGCGGCCCTTGCCGGCAGCGGCGAGGTGACCGGCGAGCGCGAGGTCGACAGCGCCGTGGGCGAGCGCGAGCAGTAGCGCGGTCAGCCGTTCGGGATCCCCTGCCGGGAGCTGGCCGGCCTGTTGGGCCTCGGCGACCGCCGACACGAACGCCGATCGGGTCGCGGCGGCCGCCTCGCCCAGCTCCGCCGAGCCTCTGGTCCACGCGCCGTAGACGAGCTTGAACCGGGCCGGATACGCCAGCGCCCAGGCGACGTAGGCATGCATGATCGACCGGACCACGCCGCCCGGCGGCTGCGGCCCGGCCAGCCGATCGCGGACGGCCCGGCCCTGGCCGGCGAGCTCCCGGGCCGCCACGGCGGCCAGCAGCGCCTCCTTGTCGGCGAAGTGCTTGTAGGGCGCGTTGTGCGAGACCCCGGCCCGGCGCCCGACCTCGCGCAGGGTCACCGCACCTGGGCCGCCCTCGTCGAGCAGCGCGACAGCGGCGGCGACCAGCGCCTCCCCCGTTTCACCCGCAGCCATGCTCACCCGCAGCCATGCGGCAAGCATAGGACGACCAGCAGGTTGACGCTGTCAACCACGATCGCCTATGGTTGACAGCGTCAACCGGGATGCCGGGAAATACCGCACCCGAGGTTCTCTTCACTACTTCCCCGAAAGGCGCTGCCTGCCGTGCCGGCGAAATGGATGTTCCGATCACCCACGCTTCTCGCCACCCTGCTGGGAACCCTTGTGATTGCCACTCTGTCCAGCTGCGCCGGCACTTCCGGCCCAGCCGAGGAGGAATCCAGCCCGTACACGACGTCAGCTCGGGCGACCGGGGCCCCGAAGGATCAGCCCGAGGCCGCACGGCAGCGGACGATGGACTTCTTTCTCGCGATGGAACGGCGCGACACGGCGACCATGGAGGCGATGCTGGCGCCCGACGCCACCTGGCGGGTCGCGATGAGCTTCTCGGGTGATCGGGCCGACCAGTCGTACTTCGGCGACCGGGCGGCGGCACTGGCCAACCTCCGGCAGATCTCCACCATGGTGAGCACGGTCCGTTTCACCGACACCCGGGTGAGCGTCACCGGCGACGGGGCGACATCGTTCATGCAGGCCGACGGCGACTTCGTCACCGCCGCCGGAAAACCGTACCGGAACACGTATGTCTTCCGCCTCGACTGGCGAGAAGACCTGATCACCCAGGTGGAGGAATACACGAACCCGATCACGATCTGCGCGAGCTTCGGCCTGCCGCTGTGCGTTCCCGATGATTCCGGCGCCCGGCGGTCACCGGCTGCCGGCTGAACCCGGCGGTTCGAGGCGGCGGTTCGAGGCGGCGGTTCAAAGCGGCGGTTCGAAGAGCTGAGGATCGCGGTCGTTCCGACAACCACAATCCTCAGCTCTTGCTCGGCAGGAGCGGCCGAGAGCTCGGCCGGCCAAGGGTCAGAGGCAGCCGCAGTGGCGTTCAGCTGCAGCAGCAGGGGCAGCAGCAGGCGCAGGTCGACTGCACGCCGGCCACCACGCTGTCCAGCTCGGCCTCGTCGAGCTCGGCCGTGGCCAGCTCGGTGAGCGCCGGCACGACGAGGCGCAGTTCCCCGGTGGACGTCGCCTCCTGCCAGTACCGCACCTGGACGTCGAGGTCCGGCTCGCTGCCGGCGACGTCCCGGACCGCGACGACACGTGTCCCGGCCGGCAGCGGCACGCCGTGACGGGCGAGCAGCCCGCGCGGGTCGTCGGCGAGCTGGCGCTCGCTGTGCGGGTTGGACCACACGTCGACGACGAGGTTGGTGTAGGCGGCGACGAAGACCGCCCGCTCCCGTGGTGTCACCTGAATCCTCCTTCGGATCGGTGGGTGGTCCGGTCCGTCCGGAGTGGACGGACCGGACCGGCCCTCGGGTGTCACGGTTGTGGCTGGCCCCCGGCGGCGACGTCGGTGTCGGCATCGGTGTCGGCGTCGTCGAGGAGCTGCCGGCGGGCGAGTTCGGCGAACATGCCGCCGGAGTCGGCGATCAGGTCCGCGTACCGGCCCTGCTGCACGACCCTGCCCCGGTCGAGCACGATGATCAGATCGGCGTCCGCGATGGTGGACAGCCGGTGCGCGATGACCACCCGGGTGGCGGCCAGCGCCCGGGTGCTGGTGGTGACGATCTCCTGGGTGCGGTTGTCCAGTGCGCTCGTCGCCTCGTCGAAGAAGAGGATGCGGGGCCGGCCGACCAGCGCCCGGGCGATCAGCAGCCGCTGGCGCTGCCCGACCGACAGGGTGCCGCCGCCGAACGGGAGCACGGTGGCCATCCCCATCGGCAGATCCGCGATGTCGGTGTCGATGCCGGCCATCCGCGCCGCGTCCCACAGCCGGTCGAGCGGGTAGTCGGCCGCCCCGGCGATGTTCTCCCGGATGGAGCCGGCGAACAGCTGCCCGTTCTGCAGGACGACACCGCACTGGCGGCGCACCGCGGTGACGTCGAGCTCGCTGAGGTCCTGGCGGTCGTAGAGCACCGAGCCCGCCAGCGGCTGGTCGAAGCCGAGCAGCAGGCGCAGCAGGGTGGACTTGCCGCAGCCGCTGGGCCCGACGATCGCGACGAACTGGCCCGGCTGGATCTGCAGTGAGAGCCGGTCGAGCACCATCGGCCCGTCGTCGGAGTAGGCGAAGCTGACGTCGGCGAGCTCGATCCCGCCGCGCAGCTCACCCGGGTCGACCCGGTCGGCACGCCGTTCGACCTCGGTGTCGGCGACCAGCGCGAGATCCTCGATCCGCGGCAGCAGCGCCAGCGCCTCGACGCCGGCGTTGACGAGCACCATCAGCATGCCCATGAGCATCAGGAACGCCGCGTTCACCACGAAGAACTGCGCCGTGCCGATCCGTCCGGCCAGCGGCCCGGCGAGCACCGCCAGCAGGAGCAGCTGGCCGGCGGTGGGGATCGCCGCCGTCATCGCCAGCAGCATCGCCTGCACGCCGCGCACCCGGCGCATGCCCCATTCGGCGGTCGTGTTGACCCCGGCCCACTGCGCGTAGGCGCGGTCCTCGGCCGCGGCCAGCTTGACCTTGGTGATGCCGTCGATGATCTGGTTGGTCAGCGCGGCGATCCGGTGCTCGGCGGGCAGCGCGCGCCGCTGCCTGCGCACCACGACCGCGCCGAGCACCACGGTCATCAGCGCCACCGCGGCCACCACGGCGAGCGCGAGCCCGGCGACGGCGGCGTCGACCGCGAACAGCAGCACGACGACCATGACGATCACCAGTCCGGCGGACAGCGCCTGGGCGAGCAGCCCGCCGAGCGCCTCCCGGACGAAGGTGATCCCCATGACCATGCTGGTCAGCTCGCCGCTGCTGGTGCTGCCGAAGAAGCGCAGCGGCAGCCGCATCAACCGGTCCCAGGCGGCGATCTGGGTGTCGCGTTCCAGCCGGCCCTCCAGGCGCAGGAACATCAGGTTGTTGATGACGCCGACCATGGCCGCGACCAGCGCGGTCACCACGAACAGCGCGGAGACCTCCAGCAGCCGGTCGGAGCCGCCGCCGGCGGCGAGCCGGCCGAGGACGTCGCCGGTGACCAGCGGGGTGGCCAGGCCCAGCGCCGCGACGAGCAGCCCGGTGAGCAGCACCCCGGCGGCGTCCCGGCGGGCGCCGCGCACCCCGGCGCCGAGCAGGCCGCGCAGGCCCCCGCCCGGTGGCATCGGCAGCTGGACGGTCAGCGCGTGCTCGGCGAAGCCGGCCGCCTCGGCACGTCCTACCGGGGTGCGCGCGAGGGTGTCCGGGTCGACGGTGTGGTAGCGGCCGCGGCGGAACACCGCCGGCAGCGCCAGCACCGGCCGTTCGTCGACGGGGTCGAGCTCGGGTTGCTCCCCGATCGGACGCCAGATCACCAGCGGGCCGAAGTCACGCCGCCACCAGCCCGCCGGCAGCGCGAGCTCCCGGGTGTAGAGCGCCGAGCTGCGGGCGACGGCGAGCAGGGCCTCCCGTTCGTCGCGTGGCTCCTGCCCGCGGTCGACCGGTTCCCGGACGAGCTCCGGGTCGCCGGTGACGACGCGCAGCACCGCGGCGCCGCGGGCGAGGCGGTCCACCTCGGTGACCGGGGCGTCCCCGAGCCGCACCCGGTGCGCGCCGATCCCCAGCACGCGCAGCGACTGGCGGGCCGCGTTGCGGACGACGGCGGCGTTCACCCGGTGGCGGTCGTCGAGCCGGCGCAGGTGCTCCGCCTCCGCCTCCCGGATCCGGCGTTCGGCGGCGGCGAGCACCCGGGCACCGTGGTTCTCGAGCACCTCCCACAGCTGGCCGGAGCGCAGCAGATCGAGGGTGGTCTCGCTGCGCAGGGTGCAGGCGGTCCGCGCGACCACCCAGTCCCGGCCGACGAGGGCGACCGGCGCGGTGTCGGTCCCGGCCGTGTCGGTCCCGGCCGTGTCGGCCGCGGGGGTGTCGGCCGCGGGGGTGTCGTCGTCCGGGAGCAGCTGGCCGTCCAGCGGGGTCAGCCAGGTGACGGAGCCGTTCGCGGCGAGGGCGTCGCCGGCGGCGAGGGTGGGCTGTGAACCCGGCTGGATGATCGTGGTGCCGCGCGGCGGCGACCCCCGGCCGAGCGCCGTCGCGATCGCCAGCAGGCCCCGGTCCACACCGACGGTGAAGCCGAGCGCGGCCGACCGCACCGTCGCCCCCGGCGAGTCGGCACCGGAGGGCTGGTCGGCGTCGCGCACCATCTGCCGCAGCCGCCGCAGCCGCTCGTGGGAGATCTCGCGCAGCCGGGTGCCCGGGAGCGGGACGAGCAGCAGCCGCCAGGTCCCGGTGGCCGCGCAGGTGTGCAGGACACTGCCGGCGGGCAGCCGGGCGACCGGGTTGCGCAGCGCCGCGGAACCGTCGTCGGTCTGGCGCACCGCGAACAGGTCCGCCGCTCCGCTGTCGACGAGGTAGGCGGCCCGCTTCCCGTCCAGGAACCTGGACGCCTCCGACGCGGCCGAGCCCACCGCGGACGGCACCGTCCGCGCCGGGGTCCGCGCAGGCGTGGGCTCGGTGGGCGTGGTCTGGATGTCCGTCATGTCCGTCCCTCTCACTGCTGACGGACGAGGCCGGCGTAGTGCCCGCCCCGGGCCATGAGGTCGCTGTGGGTGCCGCGCTCGATCTCCCGGCCGCGGTCGAGGACCACGATCAGGTCGCTGTCGCGGATGGTCGACAGCCGGTGGGCGACGATGAGACAGGTGGAGCCGCGGCGCCGCAGGTTGTGGTCGACGACCAGCTCGGTGGCCGGGTCCAGCGCGCTGGTCGCCTCGTCGAGCACGAGCAGGGACGGGCGTCGGACGAGCGCCCGGGCGATCTCCAGGCGCTGGCGCTGCCCGCCGGAGAAGTTCTTGCCGCCTTCCCGGACCGGTGCGGCGAGGCCGCCGGGCCGGGCGGTGACCGTGTCGTACACGCACGCGTCCCGCAGCGCCTCCGCGAGCTCTTCGTCGGTGATGGTGCCGTCCCAGAGGGTGAGGTTGTTGCGGATGCTGTCGTCGAAGAAGACCTGGTCCTGGTCGACGAGGGCGACGGAGGAGGCCCACAGCTGGGCGTCGGTGTCGTTCACCGTGCGGCCGTCGATCGTGACGCTGCCCGACCAGGGGGCGAACAGCCCCGCCACGATCCGGCCGACCGTCGACTTCCCGCTGCCGGACGCGCCCACCAGCGCCACCCGCCGGCCGGGGGCGATGTCGAGGCTGAAGTCGCGCAGCAGCGGCTCGGCGAGCGGGTTGTAGCCGAAGGTCAGGTTCTCCAGCCGCAGATGGCCCGACATCCGCCCCCACGGGCCGGTGTGCGCGCGCCCCGCCGGGTCCGGGTAGCGCTCGACGTCGTGCACCCGGTTGAGGTCGGCGCTCATGTTCTCCAGCCGGGTCGCGAGCCCGGCGAGCTCGCTGATCGGCCGGTTCATCGCCGCGATCAGGCCCTGCATCGCGACGAGCAGGCCGATGGTGATCGTGCCGGCGGAGACCCGGGAGCTGCCGAGCCCGAGCAGCAGCGCGGTGTTCAGCGCGGCGAGCAGCGCGGGCACGACGGAGATGACCGCCGTCGGCACGCCGAGCTTCTGCTGGCCGGAGAGCACCGCCGCCTGGCGGGCGGCGAAGCGGCGGAACGCGTGCTCCTCCTCCCCCGCCGCCTTCACCGACTCGATCATCAGGATCGACGTGTAGGCGGCGGTGATCAGCTTTCCGCGCTCGGCCTGCAGGCCGGCGACGGCGCTCGTGCGGCGGCGCGCCGTCCAGCGCAGGACGACGACGTTGAGCCCGGAGAAGCCCAGCGCTATCGCCCCGAGCAGCAGGTCGTACCAGCACAGCAGCGCCCCGTAGGTGAGCACGAGGACGGTGTCGACGACGCTCACCGCGACGTGGCGGGTCAGCATGTCGGCGACGACGTTGTTGACCCGCACCCGCTGGCCGAGGTCGGCGGCCTGGCGCTGGCTGAAGAAGGCCACCGGCAGCCGCAGCAGCCGCCGGAAGAACCGGGCGGCGCTGCTGAGCGCGAGCACGCTGTCGGCGCGCAGCAGCAGGCGCTGCTGCAGCGTGCTCGCGACGAGGGTGAGGCCGACCGCGGCGCCCATCGCCGCGACCAGGCCGACGACCGCGCCGGAGTCGCCGGCCAGCAGCACCCGGTCGACGAACATCCGGGTGAACATCGAGGTGGTGAGGCCGACGAGCGCCACCAGCAGGCCGAGCAGCAGGATCTGCGGGGTCACCGACCCCAGGCCGCGCCAGCGGGCCAGCAGCTTGTGCAGCGTGCTCTCGGGCCGGCTCGTCCGGGCGAAGTCCGGCCCCGGCTCGAAGGTGAGGATCACACCGGTGAAGGAGGCGTCGAACTCGTCCCAGCCCAGCGCGCGCGGCCCGGTCGCCGGGTCGTTGATGTACACCTTGCGCCGGCTCATGCCCTCGAGCACGACGAAGTGCTCGAACTTCCAGAACAGGATGGCGGGCAGCCGGGCGGTGGCCAGCTGCGGCAGGTCCATCCGGAAGCCCTTCGCGATCAGGCCGTGCTGGCGGCCCGCCTTGAGCACACTCGACGCGGTCGAGCCGTCCCGGCTGACCCCGCACGTCTCACGCAGGCGCTCCAGCGGGATGAACCGTCCGAAGTAGCCGAGGATGATCCCCAGCGAGGCGGCCCCGCACTCCACCGCCTCCATCTGGATCACCGTCGGGGTGTGGACCCGGCGGCGGCGCGGCCGGTCGCGGCGCTCGGCGTCGGCGGCGCCGCGCCACGGCAGCCGCACGCCCCTCGCGCCGCGCCACGGCAGCCGCACCGCACGCCACGGCGGCCTCATCGACTCACCAGCCAGTCGACGGGGCGTTCCTTGGCGACGGTGAACTCGGCGGTCGTCATGCTCAGCGCCGTCAGCGCGAACGGAGGCTGGGCCTTCGAGAAGCGCAGCCCGCTGCCCGCGTCGGCCTCGAGCGCGACGGTGACCGCGATGACGTTGCCGCCGTCGAGCAGGCTCGGGACGTCGGCCGAGCTCCCGGTGAACGCCCGGATGGTCTCGGTGCTCTCCTGCTGGGCGCCGACCGCGGTGATGGTGCCGCGCAGCGTGCCGAAGACGGYGGCCGGGGCCGCGTCCACCTCGACGTCGACCGGCATGCCGACGCTGACCATCGGCGCGTAGCCGGAACGCAGGTAGACCCGCGCCAGCAGGCCGTCGCCGGGGGTGTCGAGCCGGACGAGCTCGGCCACCGCCATGCCGGGCTGCAGCAGCTGGCCCTGGCGGACCTGCCAGTTCGTGACGTAGGCGTCCCAGGGAGCCGTCACGTCCTGCGCGGAGCCGTCGGCGCCGGTCAGCCGGTACAGCCGGTCGCCCTTCTTCACGTTCGTGGCGGCACCCGCCCACACGTCGGTGACCAGCCCGGCCGCGGTCGCCTCCAGGCTCGACACGCCGGCCGAATGGGTGATCACCCCGCGGGCCTCGACGGTGCGCGGCACCGACGTCACGGTGGCCCACACCGCCGCGCCGCCGACCGCGACCACCAGCACGGCGGTGACCAGCCAGCCCGGCACGGTCGCGAGCCGAATCGCCTCGTCCAGCTGCTCAGGGRCGTCCAGTTGCCGCAGCGCGCGGCGTCGGAACATCACTTCTCTTCCACCTTTTCCTGCGGGCACAGTCCGAGTTCCTGCGGGCACGAGCCGAGAACGAAGTCCGCGATGGCGGGCTCGGCGAGCGGGTCGACACCGGCCGCCCGGGCGAAGGCCGTCGCGTCGCCGGCACCGACGGCGCAGGGCGCCAGCCCCATGGCCGTGGCGACCAGGTACATCAGCTCGGTGAGCACCCCGGCGTGCTTGAGGATCAGCGCGTAGCCGAAACCCTCGTACTTCCACATGACCCGGCCGACCCGGGCCGTGATCACCAGGTAGACCTGGGGCGGCTCGGTGAACCGCGCCGAGGCCGTGACGTACTCCAGGGCACGGGTCGCGGCGCCCTCCAGCGGCCCGAGCCGCTCCAGCCGGTGCCCGGCCGCCTCGTAGTGGTAGACGCCCCGCTCCAGCCCCTCGCAGCGGTGGACCAGGGCGTACACCTCCAGCTCGCACAGGGCGCCACCCATCGGGTACGGCCGCTGGCCGACCTCGGCGCCGCCCTCCTCGCCGGACACGGTCGTGCGCTGCACCCGGTGCAGGAACTCGGCGAGCTGCGCGACGGTGATCGGCGCCTCGGCGTCGTGCCGGCGGATCGTGCGGCGGGCCGCGATGGCCTCGGTGAGGCTCGGGTCCGTCTTCGCGACCAGCGCGAGGTCGGGCTCCGGCAGCGGCACGGACTCGGCGCCCTCGAAGGTGCGCGCCAGCGGCTCCGGCTCGACCCGCCCGCGCAGCGGGTAGGTGCCGCCGACCGGCAGGATGTGCCGGCCCGGGCGGGACCGTTCGTGCAGTGCCAGCTCCGCCGGTGACCAGGGGGCCAGCGGCGCCGCCTCGTGCTCCTGCTCGGCGGCCGTCGCGCTGATCAGCACCCGGGCGGTGAGCAGGTCGTCGAGGACCCGGCCGGCCAGCTCCTCGTCCGCGCCCAGCCCGCCCGCGAAGCCACCGAGGTCGATGCCCTCCGCCGCGGCCGCCCGGGTCAGCGCGCCGACCACCGCGGGATCGGGCACGGCCACCGCGAGCGTGCTCAGCGGGGTCTCGGCGACGAGACGTCCGCCCGCGCTGCGCAGCTGCGCGAACCTGGACAGCCGGTAGCGGGTCCGCGGGTCGTGGCCCACCGCCGGGGGCAGGCTGTTCGACCCCAGCCCGCGGGGAATCAGCTCGAGCAGGGTCCGGCCGTCGAACTGCCGGCGCCGGCCCAGCCAGGAGTGCGCGAGCAGGCCGCGGACGAGCACCTGGACCTGCAGGATCCGGGTCTCGCCCTCGACCGCGGCGACGAGCTCACCGATCTCGGTGTCCGTCGTCCAGGTCTCGGCCATCCGCAGCAGGGTCGAGCGCCGGCCGACACCGAGGTCGTCCAGGACGAGTCGGAACCGCGAGACCCGCAGGACAAGGGCACCGTCCTCGCGCAGGGTCACCGTCGCGTCGTGTCGGAGGCGGTACGCGTCGTGGCCGCCCAGGCCCATGGCAGATCACCAGCTTTCTCGCGGTCGGCGTGCGGGTCAGAAGAAGACGCTGTGCGGGTTGGCGTCCGTCTCGTCGCGGGCGACCGGGTGGCGGCCCAGCCGGGCCGGGACGTCCCACAGCCGGCCCGGGCCCAGCCGGCGCCAGAAGTGCCGGGCGCCGGGCACCACGACCTTCGCGACCGCGAGGTCGATGTCGGGCCGGCTCTGGTCGACGACGATCACCTCCAGGCCGGCCCGCGCGGCGGCGTCGACGCAGGTCGCGACGTCGGCGGCGAGGTCGCCAGAGGCGGCGCGGCGCGGGTGGGCGGCAGCCGGCCGGGGCGGGCGCCCCGGGTCGGGGAGCAGCCAGGCCTGTTCGGGGTCGCCGGTGCGCACGGTGGTGAACCAGCGCAGGCTCGCCGGGTCGTTCAGCCCGTACCGGGTGGTGCCGTCCGGGTTGCGGTGGGCGACGGACGGCAGGAACTGGCTGACCTCCGTCAGTGCCCGCACCAGCGCCACGTGCGGGTCGAGCGCGGCGCCGAAACCGACGACGACGTCCTCGGTGGCGGCGCCGACGCGGCTCGACACCCCGGCGTAGGTCGGGATCCCCAGGTCCGTGGTGAGGTCGAGAACCCACAGGCGGCGGTCGAGGCGGTCGGCGTGGAAGCGGCGGACGTCGTCGACCCAGGGGTCGTCGAAGCTGTCGAGGTCGACGCCCGGCACCCGGGAGCGGTGATACCACCACAGGGCGACGGCGTCGCGTTCGACGACCTCGCAGAACCCCTGGACGATCGCCTCCTCCAGGGTGGAGCCGGCGGCGCAGCCGTTGGAGTCCGCCGCGGCGCCGGCCAGGACGTCCCGGTCGGGATGCCCGTACCAGCAGTGGGCGGCGGGCAGGTCGCGGGTGCGCTGGGCGGTCAGCGACCAGGCCGGTGTCCACTCCATCTCGACGTCGTCCGCGACCCGGCGCGGGATCCAGTGGAACGGACCGGACTCGGCGTTGCGGCGGTCCCGGTCGGCGTACTGCGCGTCGGAGAACAGCAGCAGGTCGCGCAGCGGCACCGCCCGCTCGGGGCCGAGCGCGGCGAAGCTCGCCCGGTGCGTCGCCCGGTCGTCCCGCCACAGGCCGCAGTAACGCTCGATCGCCTCACCGAGCGCGCTGGCCCTGGCCTGGACGTCGGTGCGGCCCTTCCCGCCGCTCTGCCCGCGCAGGTTCCTGCGCAGCATGTCGAGGTCACGGCCGAGGGCGAAGTTGTGGCCGGCGGCGTAGCCGAACGTCACGCCGTCGCTGCGGTCGTCGATCGGTGTCAGTCGGGTGACGACCCCCAGATAGGGGCTCACCTGGTGGCCCAGCCGGGCGACCAGGTCGGTGGCGGCGACCGCGCGCGAGTCCGCGCCGGCCGGGCGGGCGGTGACGGTCACCTTCGGGTCGGCCTTGCGCAGCAGGCCCGGGTCCCCGCAGGCGGGGCACTGAGGCTGGCGGACCAGGGTGTGGTGCGAGATGGCATGGTCGCGGGTGTCGAGGGCCAGCATCCGGCCGGTGAGCCGGGGCGAGCCGCCGGACTGGGCGATGACCGCCAGCTCGGTCAGCAGCAGCCCGGCCAGGGCGACCGTGGTGCCGGGGAGCTCCCCCCGGGCCGCCGACGGGCGGGGCCGGTCCGGGCAGATCCTGGCCAGGTAGTTCTCGACCTGCTCGTTCTCCTGCCAGCGGGAACGCAGGCATTCCCAGCAGCCGGTCTCGCCGGGGACGAGGTGCGGGCCGAGCATCGCCACGGCCCCGCGCGGGCGGACCAGCACCCACTGCCCGCCGCKGGCCAGCATCGCGTCGTTCACCGCGCGCAGCCGCGGGTTCAGGGCGGAGTCCGTCACCACGACGACCGCGTCCCCGCCCGCGGCGGCCGCATCGGCAGCTGTTTCGACGGCTGCTTGGACGGCTGCTTGGACGGCTGCTTCGGCAACTGTTTCGACGGCTGCCGTGCTGGCCGCTGCCACGTTGTAGGTGGCCGCTCCCGCGTTGTAGGTGGCCGCTCCCGCGGCGGGCTCCGCGAGGTTGACGGTGCGCACGGGCAGGCCCAGGCCTGCGAGGACCCGGTCGATCGAGATCCCGACGACCGGGGAGGTGTGCACGACCACCACGGGTCGCGAGCCGGGCCAGGCGCTCGCCGGCCCGGGATCGACCCCCAGTGCGTCCCAGCCGGCCCGTTGCTCCGGCGACACCGCGGCCGGGCCGTCGGCGAGGACGTCGAGGGCCTCGAAACGCCGCAGCGCGCGCAGCACGGAGGTGAGCGGATGGCGACCGTCCATCTCCACGGCGAGCGAACCGACCGTGCGGGTGCCGTCGAGCAGCCCGACGAGGTCCACCGCCACCGGATCGTCCACGACGAGCCGGCGTGACTCGCCGAGCAGGAACAGCCGGCGCTGGCCGCCCTCGGCCGCCACGACCGGCTCGTAGTCGGCACGCAGACGCGGATGCTGCATTCTCGACCTCCCCCTACTGCGTTGTTCACAACTTTCACCGCGAAACCACCGGCCGCGCCAGCAATGGCCGAGAAACCTGCCTTAAGCTCACGAACGTGACAGCGATCCGTGCAATGCACGAAACGCGACCGTCATAGGTTCCAGTGCACACGGAGCGCGCGCGAATACGGTTGTCCACCATGAAATAACGCACTGTTCACCGAATACATGCCCCGCGCGCCGCGGCTCGAAGATCCGAGGATTCCGGTCGTTCCCGAAGCCCGCAGCAGAATCCTGGGACGCGGCAGATCCGCGTCAGCAGCCCGGGTTTGGCGGAACCGTGCCGACGGAATGCGAACCCCACTCCCACGGCCGCCTGCCGAAGATCCCGAACCCCCAGCACCGGCAATTCGCCTCAAGAGGCATAAAAGGGGCACAAGATCGCCTTGGCGACCCGCAAGAAAGAAGGATTCCGGTCGTCGGAACAACCAGAATCGTTCACTCTTGCGACTCGCCAAACCGGGCTGCCGGGCTGCCGGGCTGCCGGGCTGCCGGGCGGTTGGGCGCTCAGGGCCCGGGGGTGCGGGGGCCCGGGGGTGCGGGGGCCCGGGGGTGCGGGGGCCCGGGGGTGCGGGGGCCCAGCCGCGTTCATACAGGGACGGCGGGGCGGGGTCAGCCGATGTCGAACGCCGCCGACGGGTCGACGTCGGTGTGCAGGTCCAGCCCGAAGCGCCGGTTCACCAGCGCCGAGACCAGCGACTCGCTGCAGTTCTCCATCGCCACCCGGAACGAGGCGGAGGCCAGCTCGATGATCGCCTGGACCAGCTCACCGGAGTCCTGGCCGATGTGATCGACGTGGTCGACGTGGTCGACGCCGTCGCGGGGCCGCGCATCGGCACTGTCCGGCTCGGTCCGGTCGGCCTGGACCCGGTCGGCGAACTCGCCGGCGAGCTGCTCCGCGACCGGCGCGAGCTGGCCGAGCAGTTCCGCGAGAACCTGCAGCGCGCCAGCCTCTCCGACGCCGGTCCCGCCCAGGCGCAGGGCCGCCCGCAGAACCTGCGGGCGGGCGATCCGCACGTCGCCGTCCTCCGTCCGCGCGACGACGTTGTGCCTGCTCAGCGCATAGACGAGCGATGGGCTTCGGAGCGCGAGCCGGCCCAGGGCCGCGGTCAGCGCGGCGACCCCAGGGTCGCTGCCGCGGGCGCCGAGCATGGCCTCGATGGCGACGAGGTTGAAGCCCTGGCGCTGCAGCGCCACGATCGTGCGCAGCCGGCGGACGTGGCTGTCGTCGTAGAACGCGATACGACCCCGGCGCACCGGCGGGGGGAGAAGTTTTCGCGCCTGATGGGCCCGGATGTTTCTCGGTGACATTCCGACCAGCCGGCTCAGTTCCTCCACGGTGACACCGTTCACCGAGCCTTCGGACGACGGGCCGACGGTTCCGTCCGGTGCCGCGGTCTTTGTCAACCTTCCCCCTTGACTTGACGCGCCAATCACCCGGACGCAACACCGGCCCGCATTCGACGTCATCGGCGGGCTGGTGGTCTGGCGAACGCGACGATGGTACGGCGGAGCGCATACAAGCCGCATACAGCGGGCGTACAGCGTCGTTCTGGAGACCACCGAGTCCGTTCTCAGACCACCAGCGCCGGAAATGGCCAGCGGTGGATTCGCGTCGGCAGCCACCATGCGTATCCGCCCTGTTCGAGGACGAGGCGCGCCGCCACGAGCTCGCGCCGTCGCCGGGCCGGCACCTGATCCACCGCGGCTCCGCCGGCCAGGGCGTCGATGGCCGCGAGAGTGTTCGGGTCGTCGAGGACGTGACGCTCCAACGGCCCGAAGCGCCGGTCACGTACCTCGACGAAACCGGGCCCGTTACGGAAGACGCACCGGCCCGGGAAGTACCCGTGCCGCCAGCGCGCGACCGCCGCCTTCGAGGCGCCGAAGATCCACGACGGCGGGAACAGGTGCTCGACCTGGCGGTGGTCCGCACAGCCGGCGTCACACCGCGCGATCCAGTGCACCGCGAAGCCGCGAGCGGTCAGCTCACGGATCAGCGTGAGGGCCCGCACCGCCGGCGCCGCGATGTCGCCGCACAGCGGCACCGGCTCGGCGACGCGCGCATACCGGGCTCCCCGTGCGTACAGGTCGGCCGCCTGTTCGCACAGGTCACCGGTGATCTGATGCGTCCCGAGGGCCATCTGCGGCCGGGGCAGCGCCGCGCGTGCGTAGTCGCGCCACAGCTCCACGGAGACGCCGATCCCGTGCCACGCCTGGGTCGGCGGCTCGGCCGGCGGCTCGGCGCGAGCGAGGTCAGCCGGCCGCAGCGCCACGACGGTCCTCCTCCCAGCGTGCGGTGTCCCGGCGTTCGGCCCCCGGGGGTTCGGCGGGCCGGGCCGCCGCCGACGTCTCGTCGACGACGCCGGGCCGGACCCGCATCAGCACCTGGTTCTCCGCCTCGACGGCGAGTTGGACGTACTTGCCCTCGTCGTGGAAGACGAGGCCCGCGTCCGTCCAGCGTTCGAGCAGCGCGGCGACGGCCGCCGGCCCGATCCGCAGCCGGCGGGCGAGCGCGGCGGCCCCGCGCGGCTGGTCCAGCGCACGGAACAGGCCCAGCTCGGCGGGGGTGGTGAGGTCCAGCACCGTCCAGTCGTAGGCCGGCCGGCTGTTGATCAGCATGATGCGGTCGCCGAAGTCGTGGTATGTCAGCCGGCTGTGCGGGTGCTCGGCCCGCCATCGTTCGACCGCGGCCCCCAGCGTGGCGGCCAGGTCGGCGCCGATCCCCCGCGGCGGCGCAGTGAACAGATAGGCCAGGTCCGCCAGGTCGTCGTCTGGCAGGCGGTAGATCTCCCGGTACTGCGCCGCCGGCCGCCGGTCGGGGAAGCCGAGCTCCGGGCGGTCGAAGTAGGGGCTGAACCGCTCGATGCAGATGCGCATGCTGCCCGCCGGCGGATCCAGATGGTGCAGGGCCGGGAGCTGGCCGAGCACGGAGGTGTAGTCACCGTCGAGCTCCCCGGGGAAGCCGAACAGGTAGTTCCACGAGACGCTGACCCCACTGCTCTGCGCGTCGCGCAGGGACCGGACGTTCTGGCAGCCGCTGACGCCCTTGTCCATCAGCCGCAGCACGTGCGAGCTGAGGTTCTCGATACCGGGCTGGACCTGCGCCGCCCCGGCGTCGCCGAGGGCCTGGAAATGGTGGCGGCGCAGGTTCGACTTGACCTCGAAGTGCAGGCGCAGGTCGTGGTCGGACTCGGCGAGCGCACGCAGCACCGTGTCGAAGTAGCGCATGTCGATGATGTTGTCGACGACGACGAAGTCCAGCACCCGGTGGCGGCGGGCGAGGTCGAGCAGCTCGGCCAGGAACGCGTCCGGGCTCTTGCTGCGGAACTGCATGAGGGATCCGTTGAGCCCGCAGAACGTGCAGTGGTGCTTCTCGCCCCACCAGCATCCGCGGGCGCCTTCGACGAGCAGCGTCGGCGCGTGCCAGGAGGCCGCCACGCTGGCGCCCATGCGCTCGAAGAATCCGTCATAGGTCGGCGGCAGGATCTCCTCGGGCGGCAGCGGGATCTCGGTGGCCGGGTTGGCGACAGGAGTGCCGTCCGCCGCCCGCCAGCACAGCCCGGGCAGGTCCGACAGCCCCTCGGTTCTGTCGGATCCGACGGTGCCCTGGTCGATCGCGTCGAGCAGGGCCGGGAACGTCCGCTCGCCCTCGCCGCGCACGACGAAGTCGACGAACCCGAAGGCGCGGTGCAGCGCCACCCCCTGCGGGCCTTCGCAGTTCGCGCCGCCGAAGACGATCCGCACCCCGGGCAGGCGTTCCTTCAGTAGCCGGGCGACCGCGAGACTGGCGGTGTTCTGCTGGAAGGTCGTGGTGAAGCCGACCACGTCCGGGTCCAGGTCGAGGAGGTCCGCCACGACCCGGTCCACGAACCGGGGGGCGATGCGGTGCAGGGCGCGGGTCAGCTCGATCCGGGCGGGGCTCGCGCCGGCGTCGGCCAGCAGGCGGGCGAAGCTCTCGCCGTCGGCGGGCATGCCGTGCAGGGCACCGGCGAACACCCAGTCACCGGCACCCAGAAAATAGGACGACTCGGTGTAGAACTGCAGCTCGGAGCGGCCGAACTCGATCTCGCCGACGACCCAGTCGGCGAAGTCGAGGTTCGCGTACCGCACCGTCACCTCGTGCCCGCGCCGCTGCGCCGCCGTCCGCAGAATCCCCAGCGCGAGGGACGGAACATGGACCGCCGCCCAGGGCATGTGCACCAGCACGGTTCTCACGGCGTCGGACCTGTCGCGCCGGCCGGCTCCGACGGGCGGGCGGCGGTGGCGGCACCAGCCGTTGCGGCGGTGGGAAACCAGCGGGCGTGCGCCGCGAGGTCACCGGCGTACCGGCGCAGGTGCTCCCGGTCGGGGAAGCCGCGGTCCCACCCCGCCGCGTCGAGGTCCTCGACCGGGCAGCCCCACAGGCCGGCGCAGAACAGGTCGACCAGCTCGGGCCGCAGCCGCTGGCCACCGGAACCCGCCGGACCCGCCGCACCCCCCGCACCCGCAGTGCCCTGCGTGCCGCGCCGCAGCGCGAGGTCGGCGAAAGTCCGTACGGTGGCGACCCGCTGGTACCACTCGCCGAGGCTGGCGGGGAGCACCGTCGGGAGAACGGCCAGCCGGGCCGCCGGGGTGATGCCGTGGCTGCGGGCGAGCGCCCGCAGGACGGCCTCGGATCCGGGCAGCTCCCGCTCGGCCGGCGTCAGCCAGTCCAGGCAGACGTCGGCGACGGCACCGGCGGCGTCCAGCAGGCCGCGGTCGATGGCGAGGCTGACGCACAGCCGCTCCACCTGCCCAGGTGGCGGCGCGGCCACGGTGGCCCCGCTGACACCGCTGACACCGCTGATCCCGGTGGCCCCGCTGAACCCGCCGAACCCGCCGAACCCGGCGTCGGCCGGCGTGCCGAGGAGCGCGGCCAGCACCGCCGCGCGATACCGGCGCGGGAAGTCGGGGTCGGCAAGCGCGACGGCGCCCGCGACCGCGTCATGCGTCACCCAGCTCCCGGCCACATCCCGCCCGCCGAAGGCCTGCGTCCAGCTCGCGGCGTACATCGTGTCGTGGCCGGATATCGCGAGATCCTCGCCGCCGTGCGGGTGGATGAACGGTGACCGGTTCGCGACGAGGGTGAGCAGCGCACGGGCGTCGGCCGCCTTGGCGTCGACGTGGTGGGCGGCGAGCCAGTCGTCGAGTGCCTGTGCCGTCCGGGCCGGCAGCAGGGTCCGCGCGAGCCGGTTGAGCCCGCGCAGGCTGCGCCCCCGGAACGGCTGCGCCTTGACCGCCGCGACGAGCGTGTCACGCTGGCCGCGGTCGAGCACCCCGGCGGCCGTGGCACGCCCGAGATCGAGCCGGATGTTGACCATCGGCTCGGACATGGCACGCAGCCCGTCCTCCTCGTCGCCGTGCACGATCGCGACCTCGTCGTCGCCGTCGATGACGCCGTCCCGGTAGAGCTCGAACACCTCCCCGACGCCGCGCATCCCGTACGGCCACAGCTCCGCGGCGCGCAACGCGCCCATGCTGCTGGAACCGGCGACGGTCACCCCGTCCGCGAGCAGGCCGAGGATCTCCTTGTGCCGCACGGCCGCGCTGTGCAGGAACAGGCCGTCGATCAGCAGGACGACGTCGCCGGGCCGGGCGGCGAGGCGGGCGAGGTCCCCGTGGCGCACCGGCGGCTCGATCCGCGCCTCGGGCAGCAGGCGGTGCACCTGCTCGCGGGCGAGCGAGGGACCGACGTAGGCGATGATGCGCGGCTCAGCCACGGCTCACCTCATGCCTTCCAGAGAAGTGCAGGCCGGGCGCGAACGTCCGCCACACCGGCACCGCGAACTCGGGCCTGGTGAGATCGACGGAGAACGGCTCCGTGCCGGTCCGGGCGGCCACCCGGCGGGCGATCTGGCCGAGGATGCCCTCCAGCGAGGAGAGCAGGTCCGGGGCGTCCGGCACGCTCTCGGTCGCGGGATGGGTCACCGGCGGCCGGGCGTCGAAGTTCCGGCTGCCGTGGTACATCGCGTTCGCGAAGTCGTCGCGGGTGCCGGAGATGAACGTCAGGCGTGACTGCGCGGCCTCGGTGAGCGCGCGCAGCAACGCGACCGTGGGGTCGGGATGGCAGCCGGCGCCGGCGAACAGCACCGGCAGGTCGGCGGCCCAGGTGTAGACCACGTAGCAGGGCACACCCAGCTCGTTGGTGGCGTCGCAGACCTCCAGCCAGCACCGCGCGGCCTCGAAGCCGTCGAGCACCGTGTGGACGGGGCCGGCGGACGCCGTTCGCGGGTCGGTGTAGCGCCGTTGCGACAACGGCGTCGACGCGAGCTGGGCGGTGCAGTCACGCTCCACGATCTCGAGCAGGCCGTGCAGCTTCGCCTCGGTGGCGGTGTTGCCGCTGGCCAGACCGTTGCTGCTGGGCAGGAACTGGATGTAGTCCCAGGCGATGCCCAGGCGGGCGTCCAGGCTGAGGGCCGGCAGCGGCACGGGATGCGGCGTCCCGGTGAGCAGCCCGGGGCCGGTGACCCAGTCCAGCACGAGGGAGTCGGTCAGCAGCGGGCGCGGGGCGACCGACAGGCTGCGCAGGTCGTAGGAGGGCAGGTCATAGGCCTCGCACACCTCGCGCGCCGGGCCCACCCGCTCGGGTGCCAGATGCACGTTCTCCGCGTGCCACGTCTCAATGGACTCCATGACCGCGCTGACCTTGGAATCGATGGGCGTCAGGCCCTTGCCCTGGGAGACCGCCAGCGTCCTCGACGTCGGCCGAACCGCCAGGTACACGGGAATGCCCAGCTCGTCCAGCCCGGTCACGTCCGCCACCCGGGTGATCCCGACGGCCGGCAGCAGGTGCGCGATTCGTTCCCAGGTCTGTTCGGCCGTCACACTGCGGTACGTCCGGACGCCCGCTGTCGGCACCGTGCTCGTCATGCTGCCTCCCGACCATTGCGACCTGCTCCCCTCACCGGGGAGCAGGTCGCGGACCCGGTTTCCGGTTGGAACTAAGCGGTCTTGACGTAGCAGGCGATGACGACGACCGCGGCCGCGCCGGCGGCGACGGTGTCGAGCTCGACGTCGGTCAGCTCGGCCGGGTCGAACGTGGGCGCCGCCGGGGCGTGCAGGACGTGAACGCCCTCGGTGCCGACCCAGTCCTGGACGAGACGCTCGGTGGTGTAGAGCCCGTCCATCGGGGTCTCGTCGATGCGGACCTCACGGCCGGCCTCGACGGGCAGGCCCGCGTCGACGGCGTACTGGCGCGGGTTCGAGCGCAGCCGGGAGATCTCGGACTCGTTGGCCCACAGCTTGTTGAACATGAGCAGGTAGGTGTCAGCGAACTGCTTGGTGTCCTCGATGCCGGCCATGACGGCCCCTTTCTTCGACTGTTCGTTTCTTCGGTGGCCCCGGCGCCGGTCGCGCTCGGTGTGATTCGAAGTTAGCCGGCACCGGCGGGGCGACGGAAGACATTCCTCCGGAATGACTCCCGAATGGCCGGGATGACGTTCTCCCTTACATCGCTCGATGTCATTCTCCGCAAACTCCCGGGCCACGCCATGCATTCTTCTGAAAGGCTTCGACGGATGTCACGGCGACGTGAACCGTGACATCGATTCATGGCACCGGCGGTGGAAACAGCGCACCGGCGGACGGAATCGAATGCCGGGCACGGGCGGGAGGCTGCGGACCCTCCGAGAGCCCACCGGCCCGGCGGCCGGGTAGCCGGGTAGCCGGGCGGCACGGCCCTACTTGGCAAGTCGCAAGAGTGAAGGATTTTTGTCGTTCCAACGACCGAGATCCTTCACTCTTGCGGGCCATCAAGCGCTCGACCGCCCCTTTTACCCCTCTTGGGGTGAGCTGCTGGTGCTGCGCCGCGGCACGCGCACGACAAGCAGGCAGGCGAGCACCTCGTCGAGGCCGTCGAGCAGGAAGACCTCCTGCGCGAGGTCGTCGAAGAACTCCCCCACCACCGCCACGTCGAGCCCCAGCTCCTCGGCCCGTGTGGCCAGTGCCTGGGCCAGCCGGCCGGCCTCCAGCAGGCCGTGGCGCAGCGCACGCAGCCCCAGGCGTGCCCGCAGCGGTCCCAGCCGCACGTGCACACCGAGGACGGCCGCGGCGCCAGCAGCGGTCGTCTCCCGGGGCAGGCAGGCCCCGAGGTCCACCTTTGGCACCGGAGGCCCGATCAGCGCGGCTTCCGTGCGGGCCGTTCCGTCTCCGGGGGCCGCGGCCTCGTACAGGCCTGGTTCCAGACCCGCCACGTCGGCGTTCACCAGCAGCCGTACGCGCGCCGCCGCTGTCACCGCCCCCGAGCCCGCCGGCGCCGAGCCCACCGGCCCCGGGCCCACCGGCCCCGGGCCCACCGATCTCGGGCCCACCGATCTCGGGCCCGCCGGCGGGGATGCGGCCCACAGATTCGCGGCGGCCAGGAGCTCGACCAGCAACTCGGCGCGGACCTCACCAGCCGGCGCCCGCGCAACCGGCACGGCCGACGCCGCCGACGCCGCTGACACCGCCGACGCCGCCGGCACCTGCGACACCGCCGGCACCTGCGACACCGGTGACACCGGTGACACCGCCGACACCGGCGGGCCTGGCACCGCCGAAGCCGGAACCGGCGAGCCTGGCACCGGCGGGACGGACGGGTGCGCCGGCAGTTGAAGCGCGGCCCTCGACGGAAGGTAGCGGCTGGCGTTCAGATAGCGCCGGTCGGCGGCGTCCGGGCCGGCGGCGAAGTAGTCCGCCGGGCCGCCGGGAGCGTCGAGGCCGTCCGGGGCGCGCAGCGCGAGGGTGACCAGGGCGTTGAGCGCGTATTCCTGCTGTGGCCACAGGCCCAGCCGGTTGTGCAGCATGTGCAGCTGGGCGGCCCAGATCCCGGCCCGGCGATCCGGGTCGGTGACCAGCCCGGCCAGCTCGGCCTCGGCGGTGCGGACGTCGGCCGCCCAGCGACCGGCGGGGCCGTGCCCGATCGCGGCCGCGACCTCGGCGGAGCGCCACCGCCTGGCGATGGCCGGGCCCTGGGCCTCGACCCGCAGCGCGGCCAGCGGGGCCAGCACGGCCCCGTCCGGCTCACGTCGCACCGACACCGCACGGCGACGCAGCCAGGCCACCGTCCCCCAGGAATCCAGGCCGCACCCGATCGCGGTGGCGAGCAGCAGGTCGAGCCCGGCCGAGACCCGCAGCCTGGCCGATTCACCGCCACCGCCACCGCCGTCGCCGCCACCGCCACCGCCGTCGCCGTCGCCGTTGCCGTCGCCCGCGCCGCCTGCGCCTTCGCTGCCGCCCGCACCATCGCTGCCGCCCGCACCATCGCTGCCACCCGCGCTACCGCGGTCGCGGCCCGCCAGCTCGGCGAGGACGTCCAGGGCCAGCTGGCTCGAACGGCAGAAGACACGCTCCGCCACCGTGATAGCGCCCCGGCCTCCGTACCGGCTCACCTCCGGCTCGTAGGGCACGGCGCGGATCTCGACCCGGCCACCGTCCCGCAGCGGCTCGCACCGCGCGAGATCGGCGCGTACCGCGGGCTCGCCGGCTCCGCGGAACCGCACCCGCACGTGCGGTCCGCCGTCGGTGTGACGGACGAAGAACCACTCGTCGACCGCTCCCCGTCGCGACAGCTCGGCCATCCGCGGCCCGAGCGCGTCGACGAGGAAGCGGTCGGTCCGTCCGGTCAGGGCGAGTGGATCGGCGGCCTCCCGCCGCGGTCCGGCACCCAGATGGCAGTGCAGGCTGTGCCAGCTCACAGCATCACCGGCCGGCACAGTGCCACCGGCCAGCTCACAGCACCACCGGCCGGCGCAGCATCACCGGCCGGCACAGCACCACCGGCCGGCTCAC
Source organism: Frankia sp. CcI49 (assembly GCF_001983215.1). Lineage (NCBI taxonomy): Bacteria > Bacillati > Actinomycetota > Actinomycetes > Frankiales > Frankiaceae > Frankia > Frankia sp. CcI49. The sequence continues at coordinate 407,031 of NZ_MOWP01000015.1, read as the reverse complement.
AGCGCGCGCCGGTAGGTCTCGGCGACGATCTCGACGGCCCGTTCACCGGCGGCAGGTGCCGGCAGTGCCTCCTCGATGACGACTCCGCCGGGGTGCCGGGCCAGCAGCCGTCCCAGCGTGCGGGCGTGCAGGACGGACCCAAGGTCCACGAACTGGGGTTTCGGCAGGTCACCACCTGCGACATCGGTGTCCCCCGCGGCGATCAGCACGACCTGCTCCGGCAGGTTCAGCACGCTTCGCCACCGCGGCACGGTCCAGATCCCGTGGCCGGGCTCGGCAGCGAGCTCGTCGGCCCAGGCCCGCGACATCGCCGCGGGAACGTTCCACCTGGCGCGGCTGAGCACGACGTCGCGGTAGCGCAGCCGGCGCTGGTGGGTGAACGCGCCCAGCGCCGTCTCGACCCGCACGGCCGGGCTGAGGACGTCCGCGAGCTCCACCTGCCCGCAGCCGAGGTCGGTCACCAGCGGCAGCAGCCGGTCCGCCAGCGCCAGTGGCTGCAGGAAACCCAGGTAGAGCAGGTCGAGGTCCGTCCCGGTGGCACGGTGACGCACCCGGATCTGGTCACGCCGCGGATCGTGGACGAGGCAGAGCTGATCTGTGTGGACGTCGCCCCACGCCGGATCGTCGGACACCTCCGCGACGACCAGGGGACGGCTCGCGCCGGGCCGGTCTCCGGGGTCGCCAGGGTCAACAGGGTCAACGAGATGACGGTCCGCAGGCCGGTCGCCGAGCATCGGATGCAGGTTCGCGTTGAACCCGCACACCGGACGCAGCTGGGCGGCGGACGCGTCCGGGCCGAGGGCCCAGCGGACCTGCTCGGCCACCGCGTCGCGGGCCCGGGCACCGAACGCGCCAAGGAATCGGCTGGTGAAACGGCCCCAGCCGCCGTGGACGGAGTTCACACACAGGCCGGTGCCCCGCCCGGTGGTGAGCGGCTGGGCGAACACCGCGTACGACGCCGGCCGGCGCCGCAGCCAGACCGGCAGCCGGCGGGCCGCCTCGTCCAGCAGTTGGTCCGACAGCTCCACCTCCGACAGTTCCATCTCCGACCCGGCGCCCGCGCCCGCGTCAGCGCCGGCGCGGGCGAGCTGTCCCAGGTCGGCGCGCAGACCCTCCAGTTCGGCATTCGTCGCCCGTTCCCACAGGTGCGCGTACTCCGCGCCGAACGCGACCACGTTCTCGCACGTCCCGCCCACGCCATAGCGGTCTACGAACAGGTCGCGCGCGGCCCGGCGCAGCAGCGAGTAGCGGTCGAAGATCTCGAACAGGGGCGCGAGCCGGGCGAGATCGGCGCGGGCGTGCAGACCGTGGCGCTCCCCCAGGGTCAGCACGCCGTCGATGGTGACGTCCTCGGTGAGCGGCGCGGTCTGGGCCGGCTCCGATCCGCCCACCGCCGCCAACCGGCCGTCCAGGCGAGCTGGCCCGGACGGCCCGGACGGCCCGGACGAGCCGGACGAGGCCGCCGCCGCCAGCACGGCTCCCCACTGCGCACGCAGCGCGGCAAGCGCCGCCGGCCGCCGCGACGCCGGGGTCGAGGCGTAGCCGCGGGTGCGGCGGTCGATGTCGGTGAGGAGCTCGGCCAGCTCCGCGACGGCCGGCACCCCAGCGGCGGCGACCGGCAGCCCAGCAGCGGCGGCGGAGGGCGCCGCCGGGTCGACGGAGGAGTCGCAGGCGGCGGTCAGCCAGGCCATGAGCGCCGCGAGAACGTCCGGATGCTGTGGGTCGACCGGCGAGCATGGACGCAGCAGACCCGCCCGCACCAGGCTGTCGACGTACCGCGCGGCCACGGTGGACGCCGCCGCCGACGGGCCCGCCATGCGCGCGGCGAGCGCCGCCGTGAGGCGCGCGACAGGCACACCGGCACCGGCGGGACGTCCCGTCACGTGGTCGAGGACCAGGCGCAGCGGCCCGGTCAGCGGCACGGCCACATCCTGCTCGGGAACGATGATCTTCGGGTTGTCCGTGTGCGCGGTGCGGCGGAACCGCACCTGGGCGCCGTCCACCCGCAGGCCCGGCGCGACCCGGTGGTCGAGCGCAGCGGTCAGGGCCGGATGGGCGGTGAGCAACGCGACCAGCCGGTCGACGAGGTGGCGGTCCGGTGTGGCGGCGGCGAGCACCCGCGCGGTGCCGGCCGACGCCGGCCACCGGTTGCCGAGGCCGGCCGGCGCCCCGTCCCCGGCGGCCCAGCGCCCCCAGCCCACCTCGGTGAACCAGGAGAGCGGGGTCGTCCTGGTCGTAGCCCGCAGGACGTAGCGCAGCACCGTCGGCTCCGATCTGCGCACTCGATCGTCGGGGGCGCCGCGTCGCTGCGCCGTGCGGCTCACGGCACGCAGCAGGTTGTCGCTGATGGTGGCCACCGCCTGCCGCAGCGGCTCGGCCTGGCACAGCTCGGCGAGCGCCACCCGTTCGGCGGCGAGCACCAGGGGCGCCTGGTCGGTACGCGCCGCGATCAGCTCGTCCATCTCGGCGCGGACCTGAAGCCAGCGGTGTGCCAGGACCGGCAGGTCGGGCACCGCGGTGAGAGCGGCCCGCAGCGCGGGCCGCGGTGACCGGCCGTTGTGGACGTCGCGGCGCAGCGAGACGAGCGCCCGGCGCGGCCCGTCCGCCGCCCCACCGGCGCCGGCCTGGGCGTGCAGCAGCTCGGTGAGCGGCTCGGCCTGCTCGGTACACCAGCGATGCAGCTCGACCAGCCGGGTGCCGTCCCGCCGGAAGGCCCGGACGAGATCGGGTTCGGCTCGCGGCGCGAGCGCGGACACCCGCACGACCGCGTAGGGTGCGACGGAAATGGGCTCGGCGATCTCGGAACGGGCGATCTCCGAACGGGCGATCCCGGACTCGGCAATCCCCGATTCGGCGACCTCGGTCTCCGCGCGCCAGGCGGGCGATGTTACAGCGTCAATCGCCATCTGTCACCCCGTTCGTCCACTGCCGCCGGAAATCCCGCTAGCTCGTCGCACCCGCACCCACAAGTGGCCGCCAGGAAATACCTGGTTACGCTCGACGGTCCACCGCTGAAATCAGGGATTACCCGGCCGCCATAACCGCAATAGGCGGCGAAATTGCGGGATTCACCTTTGCCGAGGTCGCGGGCGACGGTACAACACTAGAATGCTCCGCATACACCCGGCGTACATGCCAGGTACAGGCCGTGACGCATCCGCGCCAAGCCTGCGTTTCGATCTCCTCGGGCCGCTGGCGGTGCACCTCGACGACCATCCCGTGCGGCTCGGCTCGGTCAAACAGCGACTGCTCCTCGCGGCCCTGCTCAGCCGGCCGAACCAGGCCGTCCGCACCGGGGAGCTGACCCGGGTGCTGTGGACGGGCGAGCCGCCGCCGTCCGCGGCCGCGAACCTGCGCACGTACGTTCTCGGGCTCCGGCGCGCGGTGGAGCCCGCAGCCGGGGCACCGCGGCTGTCGGCCACATCCGGCGGCTATCTGCTGCGGGTGGAGGTCGACGAACGTGACGTGGACCGGTTCGACACCGCCGCCGAACGCGGCCGCAGCGCCCTCGACGCCGGTGACGCCTCCCGGGCGAAGACGGCGCTGACCCGTGCGGTGACGCTGTGGCGCGGCGCGCCGCTCGACGGCCTTCCGCTGCCGCGAGCGCTCGCCGCCTGGGCCGACCGGCTCCAGGAACGGCGGCTGCTCGTCGAGGAGGACCACGCCGCCGCCCTGCTGGCCCTGGGTGGTGAGAGTGAGGCGGTACAGCGGCTGCGGCCGCTGCTGGAACAGCATCCGCTGCGGCAGCGGGCGTGGGGGCAGCTGATGGTGGGGCTGTACCGCCTGGGTGACGTGGCCGGCGCGCTCGACGCGTTCCGGGCGGCACGGGCGGCTCTCGCCGAGCAGGCGGGCCTCGACCCGGCTCCGGGGCTTTCCCGGCTGCACGACGACATCCTGCACAACCGCGCCGTCCTGGCCGAGCGCTACGACGCCCGGCCGTCCCGCGCGCCGGGCCCGGCTCCGCGTCCCGGCTGCCACGAGCTGCCACCGACCGTCGAGCCGCTGGTCGGCCGGGACGCCGATCTCGCCACCATGCTGTCGTGGGCGCGCGGCGACGACGGCCCGGTGATCGCCCTGCACGGCCCGGGCGGCGTGGGGAAGTCGTCCCTGGCCGTGTCCGCCGCGCACGCGCTCGCCGCGGTGTTCCCCGGCGGCGTCCTGTACGCGGACCTGCGATGCACCGACCCGGCGAACGTCGGCCCCGGGGGCGGCGCCCTCGGCAGCGGCGCCGCCGGGAACGGCGGCCCCGTGCGACCCGTCGAGGCGCTCGGCCGCCTGCTGCGGGCGCTGGGCGTCCCCGGTGACGCCGTCCCCACCGAGACGGGTGAGGCCGGTGCCGCCTACCGCCGCGAGCTCGCCGGCCGCGGGGTGCTGGTCGTGCTCGACAACGCGGACAGCGCGGCGCAGGTCGCACCGCTGCTGCCCGCCGACCCGACCTGCGGGGTCCTGGTGACCAGCCGGCGGCGTCTCGCCACCCTGCCCCGCGGCCGGCATCTCGCGGTCGACCCGCTCACCCGGGACGATGCCATCGCTCTGCTCGCCGCCGCCGGGGCGGGGCAGCGGGCGACGGACGACCCGGACGCCGCCGGCCGGGTGGCTGACCTGTGCGGGCAGCTGCCGCTGGCACTGCGCACCGCCGGGGCCCGGCTGGCCAGCCGGCCGCAGTGGTCGCTGTCCGCGTTCGCCGACCGGCTTGCCGACCCGGCCCGGCGGCTCGACGAGCTGTGCTACGACGACCTGCGGGTCCGCGACGCGCTACAGCCCGCCTACCTGGCTCTGTCTGCCGGCACCGAGCACGAGCGGGAATGCGCCCGGGCCTTCCGCCTGCTCGGGGTCGCGCCCGCCCCGACGGTGACGCTCCAGGCGGCGGCCGCGCTCGTCGACCGGCCCGCGGACCGGACCCGCCTGCTGCTCGACACCCTCGCCGATCACCGCCTGCTGGAGCCGCATCAGGACGGCCGGTACACGCTCCCGGAGTTGCCGCGGGCGTACGCGCACGAACGCGCCCGCGACGAGGAGAGCCGCGCCGCGCGGGACGAAGCCCTGCGACGCCTCACGCTCTCCTACCTCACCGTCGCCGATCACGCCGTGACGCTGGATGACGCCGGCACCACCGCCGACACCGACATCGCGGCCAACACCGATAGCGCAGCCGACACCAATGCCGGCACCGGCCTCCACGCCAACCCGGCGTGGGCGGTGCGGCCGGCGGACGTGACCCGCTGGATCGAGGCCGAACACCACACGATCAGCGCGTTGTTCACACAGGCCAGCAGGTCCGAGGGCGACCTGCCCGAGCTCGCCGTCCGGCTGGCCCGCGCCTGCGGCGGCCTGTGCGCCCACCACGGCCATCCCGCCACCGCGCGCATGCTGCTCGACGGCGCCGTCGACGTCACCGGACAGCGCGAGATAGCTGACCAGCACATCGCCGCGTTGTTTGACCGCGCGCGCGTCCGCGCCGCCACGGGGGACGTCCACGGCGCCCTCACCGACCTGCTCGACTGCGCGCGCGTGTTCGAACCGCCTCGGTCGGCACGCCCGCCGCGGCGATGATCCGGCCCTCGGCCGCGGCGGGCCTCGGCCGGTCGCTTCTGGTAACCCGCCCAGAACCCGACGATCGCATGCGACGATCTGGATGTGGCCGAGGAACGTCAGCCGGGGCAGACGACGGTCTTCGTGATTCACACGGACACCGACGTCGACTCCGGCTGGGCCGCGTGGATCGCATGGAGCCTGCAGGAGTCCGGCTATCGCGTCGAGATCGCCGCCTGGGCGGTGCCGGGCACGAACCTGGGGGTATTCCGCGAGAATGCGCTGAAGCACGCCGACCTTGTGCTGATCGTTGTTTCGTCGAGGTTGACCACCTCGGTCGCGAGCCAGGTGGAGTGGCTGGCTGCGCTGCACCAGGACAAGCGAACGATACCGGTACGGGTGGAGCCGTGCGATCCGCCGGCGGGACTAAGTCAACTCGCCCCGATCAACCTGGCCGGCCTCAATAGCGAGGAGGCTCACCGTGACCTCCTGCGGGGAATTGACAATGCGCGCCGTGGATCAGGTCTACCAGAACTTCCACCTCCTTTTCCCGGAGGGGTTGCGAGTCACCCGGAGCCGTTTTTCCCCAGCTACACGCCAACGAGCTTCTTCGACTGGGTCCGCGACGCCTTTCTGGCCCGGAACGCCGACGCCGACATCGTACGGGTCGCTGCCGACGGTATTACCACACCGTTTTTCGAGGCTGTGCAGAAAAAGAGCGACAGGGAAGAGCGATGGCTTGTCGGACTGTCACCGGAGGGCCTCGACAGCTCCGTTCTCGCAGCCTTCTTCCACGAGCTCAGTGGGTTCCGGACACGCAACAGGCGGGTCCGGGCCGAGCTGGTGTACGGCGGCCGGCTGGCCGACGAGGAGCTGGTCTACGAGGCCGACCAGCGGGGAGTTCGGGCGCTCAGCCTCGCGCAGTACGACGGGCAGTGGGATTTCAGGGACTACCGCGATCGCCAGCGCGAGCGGCTCGCCGCCGATCTGCTGTACCAGCCGGAGCTCTATGTTCCGCAGCGCTTCAAGGTACTGGGCGACCCTGCCGACATCCCGGCCGGCACGGGCGGAATCGCCGGAAGCCTCTGTGAGCAGGTCATCGACTGGCTGAACCGCGACGCCCTGCAGTTCGTCCTGGTGATCGGCGACTTCGGCCATGGGAAGACGTTCCTGCTGCACGAGCTCGCGCGCCGGCTCGGGGACACCGACCTACCTGGTGTCGTACCCATCCTGATAGAGCTGCGGGACGTCGACCGCAAACATGGCATCGACACCCTGCTGTCGTCACACCTGACCGCGCACGGCGAGGACGGCGTGAGCGTTCGGGCCCTGCGGCGAATGGTCGAGCGCGGCCGCGCCGTAATTCTCTTCGACGGCTTCGATGAACTCGCCTCGAAACTGACCTACGAAACCGCGAACGAGTACCTGAACCTGCTTCTCGACGTGGCCGACGGGCATGCGAAGGTCGTTCTCACGAGTCGTACGCAGCATTTCTACGACGACCGGCAGATGGACGACATCCTGCGGTGGCGGATATCAGCACCGAACTGCCACAAGGTGAAGATCGCGGGCTTCGACGAGGAGCAGGTCACCGACTATCTGACCCGACACTTCCTGCTTCAGGCACCCGACTCCGAGGAGCCTGCCGGCGGGGTCGGGCACGACGAGGCGCTCCGGGCCGAGGCAGCCGCGAGGGCACACACCCGGCAGCAGTTCATCGACAGCAACAACCTGCGAGCGCTGTCACACAACCCGCGGATGCTCTCGTTCGTCGCGATGCTCGACGACACCGCGCTGGCGGTGGCGGCGCGGCACGACGGACTGACGACTCCGACGGCCCTTTACGAGGCCGTGGTGACGCACTGGTTGGAGTACGAGGCGCAGCGACGACGCGAGACGTCGATGGTCGACAGCGGCCTCGACGCCACCACGCTGCGGGAAGCCGTGGAACAGCTGGCACTGACCATGTGGGAATCCGGCAGGGACACGATCGACCGCCCCGGGCTCCTGACGGTGAGCCGGTCGCTGGAACACCTGTACCGGGGGCGGCTCGACCCGCCGCAGGCGGCCTTCGTCATCGGCTCCGGCAGCCTGCTCGTGCGGGACGGGCCGGACGAGTTCGCGATCTTCTCCTTCGGCCACCGCACCGTGCTGGAGTTCCTGGTGACCTCAGCGATCGCCCGGCTCACGGACCTGGCTTCCCTTCGATACTTCTTCCAGCACCGCGAGATCTCCGACGCCATGGTCGACTTCTTCCACGGTGCGCCGGCGACCTCCCGACTCGTCGAGTGGGCCGCCGCCGAGCTGGGCGCCGGGCAGGCCGAACCGGTCCTGCACAGGAATGCCCTGCGCATAGCGGAATGCTTCGGTATCCACGTTCCGGCGGTTCGACTCGGTGGCGTCTCGCTGGCCGGGCAGACGGTCTCCGGGTGGGACTGGAGCTTCACCAACCTGGCGGGAGCGGACCTCACCAGGGTTCACCTCAGTCGGATGAACCTGCAGGGCGCTGATCTGTCCGGCGCGAGGCTGCGCGACGCCCAGATCGACATGACGCGCCTGCGCCAAGCGGACCTCAGTGAAGCGGACCTTGCCGGCAGCCGGCTATATGACGTGGACCTGACCGAGGCGAACCTGACAGGCGCGTCCCTGCGAGGTGCGGAACTGTTCGAGCCCGAGCTGGCTCGGGCTCGACTTGACGGCGGTGACTGGCGCCGGGCGGCCGTGTTCACGCGGCATCCCGACAGGCTTCCGGTCGCGCCGCAACTGAGCCAGGCAGCGGTGGCCGGCCGCGATCAGATCGTCGTGCAGACCCCACCCGCCATCGCTGATGTTCACGCGATCGGGTTCTCGCCGGACGGGTCGATGCTCGCCGTCCTGCTGGACGACGGTGTGGGTGTCCTTGATGTGGCACGACAGCGCTTCCTCCGGCTGCTTCCCCTGCCTCGATCAGGCGACGCCGTCGCGGTGGCGTTCGCCGGCGGGGGGACGACTGTCGCCGCTTTCCGCGCCGACGGGACCTCGGTCGTGTGGAACACCTCCGGCCCCAGGATCGAACCGGTCACCATCGACGGCGGCACCGGCGGTGGCAGCGGCCGCAGCGGCCTGTCCCCGGCGGCCGGCGGACCGCAAGGCGCGCGGCCCGGCGGCGGTCGGGTCGTCGTCAGCGCGGACGGCGAGAAGAACGCCTGGAGTGCCGGAGACGACCACGAGGTCGAGATCCGCGACACTCTGACCGGGCGCCGGATCAGCCGGATCGCCCCGTCGAGGTGCCCGCCGGCTCTCAACTCCGATGGGACGTTGGCCGCCACCTCACGTGGCCGGCACGTGGTCCTCTGGGACACGTCGACCGGCGAGCAGACGATGACGATCGACAACGAGGCGATCGTGTCCTCTCTGTGCTTCGGCGGGTCCGGGCTGTTCGTGACATGCAGCGGCGACCCGGCGATCCGGCTCTGGGACCCGGCGACGGGTGCCCGGTCAGCCGGTCCCACCGGGTTCGGAGGCCGCGAGCACACCGGGGGCTTCGGTGACGTGAACGCCGTGGCGGCGGATCAGGCTGGGCGGACGCTGGCGGTCCTCCACACGGCGGCTCCCCGTGCCGGAGCGACGTCCGTCCCTCGGCTGAGCAGGTGGAACGTCGATTCCGGCGGGCCACTGCCTGATCTTCGCCTGCCCGATCCGCACCTGCCCGGCCGCGGCCACCGCCTCGGCCCACCGCAGCTGGCGGCGAGTGGCTCCCACGTCGCGATGGTCGTAGACAGACGCCTGACGCTGTGGGACACCAGCACCCGCGGGCGGAGCGCGCTGCCGTTCGCGGTACCTCGGGAGACGGTTGTGTCGATCTCCGGCAACGGCACCCGGACGGCCTCCTCCACCGGGCGCGCCGTCGTCGTGTGGGAGACCGCGACCGGAGCCGAGCTGCGGCGTTTCGATCCGGATCTGATGCCCACGGCGATCGCTCTCGACGAGGACGGCGGCCGCCTGGCTGTGTGTGACGCGGGCGGGGACGTCCATCTGGTGGCCGTCGACGCGCACCGGTCGGGCGCCACGCCACGCCCCGCGCCCCGTTGGCATGCCGGCCCGGGAACCGTCCGTTGCCTGGCCTGGAGCCCGGACGGCTCGCTGGTGGTGTGCTTCGACGACGGCCGGGTGACCGTTCTGGACCGGCACGGCGTCGCGGCCGGCGGGACGCGGAACGAGCCGTCGTGGCATCCCGCCGGCGTTGTGGCGGTCGCCCACGGCCGCCGGCAACGCCAGATCGTCACCTCTGACGAGCATGGAGGGCTCCGGATCGCACCATTCCCGCACGCGACCACCCGGCCGCAGCACCGGCCAGGTCATCGGGGCACACTCGCGCTCTGCTACCAGGACACGCGGCTGCTGACAGCGACAGCGGTCGGGAGTGTCGCGACCGTACACGTCACGGAGCTGGGCCGGCAGACGGCCTACCCCTCTGCCGGCAGAGACCGCCCGCAGCCGGTGCACTGCCGCGTCGCCGCGCCGTTCGCCGGCGACGTGCGCTCCGCGGCGTTCGGTGACGGAGGCGAACTGCTCGCGACGGCCCATGCCGACGGCAACATCCGGTTGTGGCTGACCCGCAGCGGCGCTCTCGCGGCGACGGTCGTCCTCGCGGGCGACGGCGACCGGGCGGTGTTCGACGAGGAGGGCGGCTTCTGCCACGCCGGTGACGGCCCGCTGCCGATGTGGTGGGTGATGAAGCTGCACCGCATGTCGATCGAGACCGTCTCGGGGGTGGCCGGCGCCGTCCAGCCGCTGTCGGCCCGGCGGCCGATCCGGCAGTTGGAGCGGCTGGTCGCGCACCGGCAGTGGCCGTGACGGCCGTCGTCGACGCGAATGCGGCTCTACCTGGTGTTTTCGGCAGCCTTTATGACATGCGCAGGTATGCTGATCCTGCGTCATCTTGACCGCATGACGCACGGCGCGAACGGGGGTTGCGCAGATGTCTGAAGTTCATGCAAATCCGGATGATTTGCGGCTTTTCGCATCGGATGTCCGCTCGTTCGCCGAGAACGCGGAAGATGACTGCGTCGCGCTCCGAGGCCGTTTCAACCGTCTTGACTGGGACGACGACCAGCAGCGGCGGTTCGGCGAGGAACTCACGGAGACGATCACCCACCTGCGCAACCTCATCGCGGAAGTCGACAGGCTCGCACCCGTTCTGGACGGCAAAGCCTCCCATCTCGAGCGCTATCAGGGCCGCTGACGGGCCGCGGGGAGATGTTCTTCGACCCGGTCCGGGCCGATCCAGCGGCGATCGCGCACCATGGCCGAGTGCTCAGCCAGGTGTGCAAGGAGGCCGACCATCTCGCGGCAGAGATCCGGCGGGAGGTGGAGCGCATCCGCCTCCACCTGGGCGCGGTGGTAGCGCAACGGGTGGTCGAGGTCAGCACCGCCTTCGCCGCGGGGGATCCCACCGGCATCGCCTTGGCGGAGGCCCAGCTGGCCCTGGCGCAGCTGGCGCTCAGGGAGTTCGAGGTGGCGTTGGGCCCGCTCCTGAAGGCAGCGGCACACGTCGAGGAGACCACCGAGCACGTCGGGCTCGGCATCGACCTGATCCGGAACGAGCTGAGCCCGGCGCTTGACGCGTACCAGGAGAACGACGACCTCGGCGCCGCGGCGGGCAGCGGCGCGGGCGGCGGTGTCGGCGCGTTCGTCCGGACGCTCAGCGCGTCGTTCCGGGTGGTTCCGCTCGCCGCCGTCGACCTTCCCGGCGTACACGGCGGTCGGCCGCGCGCTGCCGACGAACCGACGCTCACGTTGCTCCGGCAGTTCGCCGACCAGGTGCTGCCGCTGATCACCGGCCGCGCTGCCGGCAGCGTGCTGCACCTGCCGGCGACGGCGATACCGGCATTCGACAAATGCTACGGCAAGTACCCGGTACAGCTCCGTGAGCGGCCGGCCGGCAGGTTCGCCGTGGTCGAGTGGGACCAGCGGATTTCCGACGCCCGGCAGGCCGGGCTCGAAAACTTCCCCGCCGATGTCGCTCGATGACCTGGAGATCGGCCGCATCGCCGACGAGGTCGACAGGCTGCGGATGCAGCTCGGCACGGACATCGATCATCTCGTGGAGAAATGGCCCGACCTTGTCGGCATCACCTTCCGACAGGCTTACTCGACAGAGCTGGCGGACTGCCTGACAAGATTCTCCCGGGAGCTGGCGGCTTTAGGTGAGGCTGTGGCGAGGATTGGTTTTGATCTGACGGACGGGGGGCCTGTCAGTGACTGATGACGGTGCGGAGACACTGCGCCGAGTGTTGTGGGTGAAGGGTGCGGTGGAAAAGGCCGACGCCGAGGCGCGGCGGCAGCTATCGGCTGCGGAAACCGATTACCGCGGCCGCCTGGAGCATCTCCAGAAACAGCACGAGAGCACAATGGAGGAGATCGCGGCCACCTATCGCGAGGCCTTCAATCTCGCTGCTTCGGTGGAGAACATGCTGGCGTACGGGAACATCTGGAACCGGGCTCGCCTCTACAACACACCAGCCGTCGATCACGACCAGGTCATGCGCCAGCTCGACAGCGCCGTGCGGCGTGTCCGCCGGCGGCTGTTCCCCAGGCGCCGGAAGGCCGCCCGGGAGGCCAAGACAGCGCTTGCTCACGCCAAGGAGCTTCAGAGCCGGGCGGAAGGCTACGAGACCCACCGGTTCACGCTGGTCCAGCAACCCGACCACGATCGCTACCAGGCGGCACGCAGGCAGGTCGAGCAGGAGTGGGTGGCGGCCTACACGAAGCTGTACCCGAGGGCGCGCCAGGTCGAGGCGGAGGTCAACAGCCTGGCGCCCGGGTGGCAGGCTGACTGGCACCGCTGGCAGGCACCACGGCAGGCACTGCGTTTCGTGCGGCTCGGGCAGCGGACGTTCAAGGGCCAGTTCGAGGACGTCCGGCTGCCGGCRCTCCTGCCGTTCCTGTCCCGCTGCAACCTGGTCGTGCACGCCAGGCCTGGCGCTCTCCAGCAGCGCGCCTTCGTTCTCGGCGTTCTGCTGCGGATGTTGTCGTCCGTCCCAGCCGGGGCACTGCGCTTCACGTTTGTCGACGCCTTCCTCTACGGCGACACCATCGCACCGATGATGCGGCTGCAGGACTATGAGGAACGGCTTGTCGGAACGAACGTCTGGACCGACCCGCGCGAGATCGAGGAGCAGCTCGGCATACTGCTGAGCCGCATCGAGGAGATCACGCAGAGAAACCTCCGTGGTGAGTACAATTCGGTCGTCGAATACAACGAGCGAGTCGGGTCGAGGGGTGAGCCGTACCGCGTTCTGGTCGTCTACGACTTCCCGAACGGATTCACGTCCGCCGAGATGCACCGCAAACTCGCAGCTGTCGTCAACAACGGGCCGCGCTGTGGCGTCTACACCATTCTGGTCAGTACGCCGGCGGCCATCGCCGATGCCGGGCTGTCGCTGGCCGACGCGCATGTTCTGGCCTTCGGCGACGACCAGCGCTCCGGTTCCGTCAGCTCGACACTCACGCTCACCGACGACAACGGCGGATGGGCAGCCTGGCAGAACGTCGAACTCGACGCGGCGCCGACTGTCCGGTTCGACCCGGCGAACCCAGCGGACGCGTTCACCCGAGTACTCCAGGAAATCGGCCGGAAGGCGACGTCAGTGCTCGACATCGAGATCGGCCTGCAGGAAGTCCTCGACATGCAGGCCCGCCAGGACATCGTCATCGGCACGCCATCGGCAAGCCTCGGCCGTGTCGACCTCGCGGACGAGAGAACCTGGTGGCAGGGCGACACCACAAACGGAATCGCGCTGCCGATCGGCGCCTTCGGGGTGGGGGACGCACTGCTGTTCGAGCTGGGTGCGGGCACGTCACAGCACTCGCTGGTGGCGGGGCAGACCGGCTCCGGAAAATCGAACCTGCTCCACATTGTGATCATGACGAGTGCACTGCTCTACCACCCGGAGGAGCTGGAGCTCTACCTGGTCGACCTGAAGCAGGGAGTGGAATTCCACGAATACGCGCTGAACGGCCTGCCGCATGCGCGTCTGGTGGCCACCAACAGCGATCGGGAGTTCGGCGTCGAGGTCCTCGACATCATTGTCGCCGAGCTCCGGCGGCGCGGTGAGGTGTTCAGAGAACACAACGTCGACACGCTCGCCCAGTACCGGACGAAGCCCAAAGGTCCCGACGCACCGCGGCTGCCCCGCATCCTGCTGGTCATCGACGAGTTCCACGAACTGCTCACCGAGACCGACGCCATCACCCAACGGGCGGCCACGCTGCTGGAGAACCTCACAGCGCAGGGCCGGGCCTTCGGCATCCACATCCTTCTCAGCTCCCAGAGCCTGGCCAGCGCCCGGGCAGCCCACCGCTCGACCTTCGGGCAGATGCAGGTCCGCGTCGCACTTCAGTGCACCGATGCCGACAGCCGGCTGATCCTGGCGGACGACAACCCCGGCGCACGCATGTTGGGCCGCCCCGGCGAGGCCATCTACAACACACAGCGAGGACTGCCTCGGCACAACCAGACCTTCCAGACCGCGTACTGCGACAGTGACCAACGACGCGACCTGCTCCACCGGCTGGCCGCGACCGCGCGGGCGAACGGCTTCGAGCGCCAGCCAAGGGTGTACGAAGGCGATGCTCCCGGACGACTCGACCAGGACGAGGGGCTTCGGCCCGCGCTGACCGCCGCGTCCGCCCCGGCCACCACTCCGGTCAGGCAGGGGGCCGAAGCCACGCCCTGGCCCCTCGAGCTACGTCTCGTCCTAGGCGAGCCGATGGGGCTGGGAGCCTCGACCACGCTCGATCTACGCCGCACCGACGGTGCCCATCTCCTGTTCATCGGCAGCGACCGAGCCGCGGTCGGCCACGTCGTCGCCGTCACCGCGTCCCTGGCGGCCCAGGGTGTCGCGCGTCCGCACGGGCGGCTGGTCATCGTCGACTGCGTCGGCGACCGCGGGGTGTTCGGTGACTACACCGCCGAGCTCACCGGGCTCATGCCGGCGATCGAATTCGCCGAGCTCCGGCGGTTCCCGGATGTCGTCAGCGAGTTCGCCGCCGTCGTCGACGACCGTCAGGCGTTCGACAGCCACGACGCCAGTCCACAGATCCTCATCGTGCACGGTCTGCAAGCCGTGCGAGCCCTCGACGCCGACCTGCTGCGGTCCACCGACGGCAGGGAGAGCGTCGGCCGCCAGCTGGGCGGGATTCTGGCCAACGGGCCGGCATTCGGTGTCCACGTCTTCGTCACCGCCGACTCGCCCACGGCTGTCCGCCGCCGCCTCGACCGACGCCTGTTGAAGGACTTCGAGAACCTCGTCGTCCGCCGCTTGGACGAGGAGGACGGCCACCACATACTGCACAACGCGAGGGTCGCCTCGAGTCTGCGGCGCAACCAGGCCCTGCTGGTCGTCCAGGATCATGGTCGGGTGGAGAAGTTCCGCCCCTACACGGCACCGCCACCGGGATGGATCACCACGTTCGCGTCCTCGCTGCCACCCTGCAGCCGCGCCGCGCCGCCGACAACCTGACGACGGCCCCCAAGGCCCGGTCAGCCCGGGATGCGGTGGGCGCGGCGGTCCTCCAGGCGGGCCACCAGCCGGGTCATCGCCGCGGTGGCCTCCTCGGGTTCGGTGTCGTGGCCGGCGGCCCGGTCGCTGACCACCGCGAACGCGAGGCCCTGGACGGCGGCGGCGACGAGGCTGGCCGGAAAGTCCTGCTCGTCGAGGCCGTACTCGCCGAGGATCGATGTCAGGGCGTCGATCTGGATCCGCCGCAGTTCGCGGGCGACCCTGCCGACCTCCGCGCGCAGCGCCGGCCGGTGGTTCGCCGCCGCGACGAACTCGACGGTCAGCCCGGTGCCCCGCGGGTCGGAAACGAGCTCCCACCAGGCGGCGAGCGGCCGCGGGGAGGCCAGCGCCACCGCCGTCCGCGCCAGGGTCTCCTCCGCGCGCCGCCGCAGGACCGCCACGAACAGATCGTCGATCGTGGGGAAGTAGTAGTGCAGCAGTGGCGCGGTGATCTCGGCGCGGGCGGCCACGCTGCGGGAGCTGACCGCCGCGTAGCCCTCGGCCAGCATGATCTCCTCGGTCGCGTCGAGGAGGCGGGTGACCTTCTCCGCGGTCGCCGCCCGGCGTCGGCGGGGCTCGGCCATGCACCTTCCTCCAGGACGCGTCGTCCGGCTCCGGGCGCCGGCAGACGTCTCATGATGTCGGATGCGCCCGTTCGGGGGCCGACTCCGTGCCCGCGACGTGACCTGGACGACAGCACGGCTGGCCGCCGCGACCGCCCTTCCCGGCCAGGCGGGTCGCCCTTCCCGGCCGCCGCGACCGCCCTTCCCGGCCGGCGGGTCGCCTGCCGAGCCGGTCGGTCGAACCCGTGCACCCGACCTTCGGGGCCCGGCGATTTGGTTGACATGGGCCATCGGCAAAGTTAGAACGACTGTTAAAAATCCAGACACAGCACGACACGGCGGGACTCAGGGAGAAGTGATGGGAAAGCTTGACGGCAAGGTCGCCTTCATCACCGGTGCAGCCCGTGGCCAGGGCCGCAGCCACGCGCTGCGGTTAGCGCAGGAGGGTGCCGACATCATCGCCGTGGACCTCTGTGGCCCGGTGCGCTCGGTCGCCTACCCGATGCCCACGCTGGACGACCTGCAGCAGACCGCGAAGGACGTCGAGGCCCTCGGCCGGCGGGTCTTCGCGCGCCAGGCCGACGTCCGGGACTTCGCCGGGCTGGAGGCGGCGTTCAAGGAGGGCGTGGCCGAGCTCGGCCCGGTGCAGCTCGTCGTCGCCAACGCCGGGATCGGCGCCGGCGGTGTCGCCACCGACGACGAGCAGTGGGAGGACGTCGTCGCGGTCAACCTGACCGGGGTGTGGAACACCGGCCGGGTCGCGATCCCGCAGATGCTGGAGCTGAACCAGGGCGGTTCGATCGTTCTGACCAGCTCCACCGGCGGCCTGGTCGGCGTCGGCATCCCCACCGCCGGGTTCCTCGGCTACACCGCCGCCAAGCACGGCGTCATCGGCCTGATGCGGTCGTGGGCGAACTTCCTCGCGCCGTTCAACATCCGGGTGAACAGCGTCGCCCCGACCGCTGTGCGCACGCCGATGGCCGGTGACGGGAACCTGCAGAAGATCCTCGAGCACGCCCCGCAGCTGGCCAACGCGCTCACCAACGCGATGCCGGTCGACCTGGTCGAGCCGATCGACGTCTCCAACGCCGTCGCCTGGCTGGTGTCGGAGGACGCGCGGTACATCACCGGCACGGTCGTCCCCGTCGACGCGGGCCTGCTCAACAAGCGGTAGCACCTACGGCCGCCGAGGCGGGTGAGACGGTGAGACGGTGAGCACCCGGTCAGGTTCGAAGTTGGGGGAAGAACCTGGCCGGGTGCTCGCGCACCGGACGTCCTCAGCCCTCCGCCACGTCCACCCGCGGAGGCGGCCAGCCGCCGGTCAGCTCCGCGCGGCGGTCTGCGCGAACCGGGTGAGGCCGCGGACCCAGCCGTCCGGGCCGCCGACCGCGTCGTGCATCGACTCCCAGCCCTCACCGTGGCGGTCGAGATGCCGGTGCTCCAGCACGACGCGGGTGGACGTCTCCGAGGTCGCCTCGAAGCTGACATGCACCTCGCTGCAGCGTTCCGAGTCGGTCTCGATCTCCCAGCGCAGGTTGATGTTCCAGCTGAAGGCGAAGTGGGTGGGCGGGTCGAAGGCGAGGACCCGGGCCCAGGTGCACCGGCTGCCGTCGGCCGCGACGTCGGTGATGGCGCCGCCGACGAACGGCTCGACGAGCATCTCGACGGTGCCCGGGAGCAGGTGATGGGTGGGATCCCACCAGGTGTTCATCTGCCCGGTGAACACGTCGAAGACATGCTCGGCCGGGGCGGCGACGTCGATGCTGTGGGTGACCGATGTCGATGCTGTCTCAATGATCACGGAATGACTCCTCGGCTACGGATTTGAAGGTGTCGAGCGAGCGACGCCAGAACCGGTCGAGGTAGTCCCGCAGCATCGCCACGCCCTCGGGGTTGGCCTGGTAGATGCGCCGAGTCCCGGCCGCCTGGTCGGTGACCAGGCCGGCGTCCTTGAGCACCCTGAGGTGCTGCGAAACGGCGGGGCGGCTCACCGGCAGCTCCCGGGCCAGCTCCCCGACGGACATCGGCCGGGCCGCGACCCGTTCGAAGACCTCGCGCCTGGTCGGGTCGGCGAGCGCCGCGAACGCCTCTTGGTAAGTCCCCACGAACGGTAAGCTACGACTTACCAAGCCCGTGCGCAAGCTCCCCACGCGGACCGGGTCCATCTCCGTGACGGACGGGGCCCATACGCGTCCATAGGAAGCCAGTCGCGCGTTCGGCGATGAACCTCCATCTCCCCCGACGAGGCGCCCGTTCCGGTTCCGCGCCCGTTACCTTCCGGCCGGGAACAAAGCCACGACCTGCCCAGGAGAAAGTCCCGGGTGGCCGAACCGCCGGCCGAGGTCGTGCCGACCACTCCCAACGACCAGAAAGGAGCATCAGGGTTATGCGGAAGTATCGTTCAGCCAGTGGTCTCGGAATTGTCGCGGTAGCCGCCGGCCTCGCGCTCGCGGCCGGATCACCCGCCGTCGCCGCCGCACCGAACGCGGGTGTCGGCCTCAAGGCGACGGGAATCATCCCCATCGCCCCGACCGTCGTCAGCACCTCCCCCGGCACCTCGCCGAACCACCTGGCCAGCGTCAACTTCGCGCCGCTGCTCAGCACGGGCGTCATCGACACCGCGGCGGACTCGACCAGCGCACAGGCGGCGGTCCACAACCTCTCGCTGGCGCTGGCGCCGCTGCTGAGCCTGCGAGTCGGCACGATCGAGTCGAGCTGTTCCTACGACCCGGACACCGACGCGGTCACCGGTGATRCCGACATCGCGGACGGGCGGCTCGTGGTGCTCGGAACGCCCGTCGTGCTCCAGCCGAATCCGGCACCGAACACCACCCTGGACCTGGCCTCCGGCCTGGGCACCCTGACCCTGAATCGCCAGACCGTCGCGGCGGATGGCACGCTCACGGTCGACGCATTGTCACTCAACCTTCTCGGCCTCGAGAAGGTCGACGTCGCGACGTCGGTCTGCAACCAGGCGGACCTTTCCTGACCGGACGTCTCGCCACGAGAATTCGAGCGAACGTATTAGGCGCAGGACGTACTCGGGTGGCAGCCCGCGGGCCGTGGTCGGTTCCGCGGCTGCCACTCGGCCGGATCTGAACACGACCGGTCGGGTGGTCGCCGGGTCGGTCCGGGAGCCGACAGTGCGGACCGATTGCCCGCCTCTGGGAAACATGCGACGTTTCGGGGGGATCTCGGATCTCGAGTCCGATCCCTGGGCAGGATTCCCGGGCACCAAAAGGGAACCCGCCCGAACGGAGCCGCTTCGCCGATCCGTGAGGTGACGACGCGTTGATCGTCCTGGGGGCCGAGCTCGGGTGGGTGGACATCGTGACGGCGGCGGCCTCGCTGGCCTGGGCGGTGGTCACGGCCGCGGTCGCGCTGACCCGGTTGGGAATCAGGCGGGAGCTGCTCGGCGAGGGCCTGCCGCCGGCGGCGGGGCCGGAACCGCCGCTGGCGGCCGCGATGGCCACCGCCCCCGCCACGGTGCCGTCGACGGCGGTGGCGACGACCGTTCTCGATCTGGCCCGCCGGGGGCTGGTCGACATCTGGCGGGACGAACGGTTCGGCGTCCTGGTCCGGGCACGGTCAGCGCTCGCCGGATCGACGCGGGTGGCGCCGGCACTCGCCGCGCACGAGGCGGCCGTGCTGCGTCTGATCGCCACCCGCACAGCGCACGGGCCGTTGCCGGCCGAGGCACTGTTCCAGGAGGCGGCGCCGTCGCCGGCGCGGTGGCGGGAAGTGCTGGTCACCGAGGCCGAGGCCGCCGCCAGCCGGTTCCAGACCCCGCGGCGACGCCGAGTCCGCCACCTCAGCACCGCCAGCACCCTGCTGGTCCTCACCGTCTCGACGTTCGCCGGGTTCACCTCCGCGCGCCGGTTCGTGGAGCCGGAGGTCGAGACGGAGGACACCATCAACAGCCCGGCCGGGCAGTGGTTCCTCACCTTCGTCCTCGTCCTGCTGGCGACCACCGCCGTCTCGATGATCGTGATCGGGGGTGCCCACGGGGAGGACGACCGGCGCCGGCGCGCGCGCTGGCGCCGGGTCAGCTCGGGCCTGGCCGCCGATCGGGACCTGACGACCGCCGGGCCGGAACGGATCGGTGCGCTTGGTCACCAGCTGGTGTACGGCGCCGCGCTGGGACACGCACCAGCGGCGGTGGGTCCGTTCACACCGGACGAGTCAGCCGAGGCCACAGCCTGGACCGCCCGAAGCGGCACGCCGCGGCCGATCGCCGTTCATGTCGAACCGGAGCTCATCACCCGCGGCATCAGCACCTCACCGGGCGCCGCCGTCCGTGCTCCGTCGTTCACGACCGACCCGGAGGCACCGATCGTCGGAGAGGTGGTGCGCGCCCGGTGGTCAGCAGGCGGCGGATGGTGGATTGCCGTGCACGAGGGCATGTCCGACCACGCGATCGCGCGCCGCCTCGGCGGGGACCGCGTGGACGGCGGGCCACGCCCACCCGGCGTCGGGTCGGTCGTCCGACTGACCTGGAGCGACGGCGCACGCGCCTGGTCAGCCGACGTCGTGGAAACGGCACCGAGCCAGCTGATCGTCGCGGCCCGACCGAATCCGGACGACCTGCTCGACGGCGCGGACCTGCGGCAGCTGTTCCCGGACCACCGGATCGAGGAGATTCCACCGCAGTTCGGCCACATGAGAAGTTATCGGGCCCGGCGGGCCGGCGGTCCCACGGTGACCATCCAGTGCCTGGTCGCCACCGCCGGGCCGTTCCGGCGGCTGTTGACGGCCGCGTCGCGGCGGCGGCGGCTACCCGTGCCGGGCACGGTCTACCTGCGGGGCCGTGTTCGCGCGGTGATCGTCACCGAGGGAGTCACGGTAGCCGTCGACGTCACCGGCCGCCGGGTCGAGAACCGGCGTGATCTGCTCATCGCACTGGCCCGCACCGTCTCGTACCGGCTCGGTGTTCCCCTCGACGATCCTCGACCTCCGCCCCCGGCTCGCCGCTGATCCGGCCGTACGGCTACGGCGTGTTCACGAACGCCCGCGCACGCCGCCCCCTTCCACCGGGCGCCGGGTCAAGGGCGGACGACGACCTTCAGGGCGTCGCGGGAGTCCATGGCCTGGTACGCGTCGGCGACATGGTCGAGGTCGACGGTGCGGTCGAACACCCGGCCGGGGTCGATCCGGCCTTCGAGCACGTCGGGCAGGGCCCGCTCGATGTAGGCGCGGACGGGGGCGGGCCCGCCGTTGAGGGTGGCGTTCTTGCGGAACAGGGAGCCGAACCCGACCGGTGCCTGCTCGTACTGCGGCACCCCGACCCGGGAGATGGTGCCGCCGGGGCGCAGCACGCCGTACGCCTGCTCGTAGGCGGGCAGGTGCCCGACGGCTTCGAGCACGACGTGGCTGCCCGCGCCGCCGGTGAGCGCGAGGACCGCGGCGACGCCCTCCTCGCCGCGGGCGGCGACGACGTCGGTGGCGCCGAACTCACGCCCGAGGTCGGTGCGGTCGGTGTGCCGGCCCATGAGGATGATCCGCTCGGCGCCCATCCGCTTCGAGGCCAGCACCGCGGACAGCCCCACCGCGCCGTCACCGATCACGGTGACGGTCCGCCCGGGCGCGACCCGGGCCATGTGCGCGGCGTGCCAGCCGGTCAGGTAGACGTCCGAGAGGGTCAGCAGCGAGGGCCACAACGCCTCGTCGACGTCGGCGGGCAGCTTCACCAGGGTGCCGGCGGCCTGCGGGACCCGCACCGCCTCGGCCTGCGCGCCGCCGACCCCGCCGATGCCGTACCAGCCGCCGTGCACGCAGGAGGTGTGGAAGCCCTCGCGGCAGAACTCGCAGGTGTTGTCGGAGAACGCGAACGGGGACACGACGAAGTCACCGGGCGCGAGGCCGGTCACCGCCGCGCCGACCTCCTCCACCACGCCGATGAACTCGTGCCCCATCGGAACACCGTCGCCGGTGGCGGACATGGAGCGGTACGGATGCAGGTCCGACCCGCACACGCACGCCAGCACCACCCGCACGACGGCGTCCGTCGGCTCGTGCAGCTTCGCGTCCGGGACGTCCTCGACGCGGACGTCACCGGGGCCGTACATGAATGTTGCTCGCATGGAACGGTCACCTTCCGTGTACCGAGACAGCGCGGGACGGCGGCTGGACCAGCACGTGCACCAGCACGTGGTCAGCGCTCGATCATCCGCATCTGCTCCTCGTTGTGATGATCACCGGCGGGTACGGTGAGGCCGTCGAGCCTGCCGACCTGCTCGGGGGTGAGAGCGACTTCGTCGGCGGCGATGTTCTCCTCCACCCGGGCGACCCGCCTGGTGCCGGGGATCGGCGCGATGTCGTCCCCCCTGGCCAGCAGCCAGGCGATCGCCACCTGGGCCGGGGTCGCGCCGACCTCGGAGGCGACGGCCGCGACCTCGTCGGCGATGCGCAGGTTGTACTGGAGGTTGTCGCCCATGAACCGCGGGCTGGTTCGGCGCCAGTCGTTGTCGTCGAGCTCGTCGATCGACCGGATCTGCCCGGTGAGGAAGCCGTGGCCCAGCGGCGAGTAGGGCACGAACCCGATGCCCAGCTCGCGCAGCACCCCCAGCACCGCCGCCTCGGGGTCGCGGGTCCACAGCGAGTACTCCGACTGCAGCGCCGTGACCGGATGGACCGCGTGCGCCCGGCGGATCGTGCCCGCCCCCGCCTCCGACAGCCCGATGTGACGGATCTTGCCCTCGGCGATCAGGTCGGCCAGGGCTCCGACGACGTCCTCGATCGGCGTCTGCGGGTCGACCCGGTGCTGGTAGTACAGATCGATGTAGTCGGTATCCAGCCGTCGCAGCGACCCTTCGACCGCGGTGCGGATGCTCGCCGGGCTGCTGTCCAGGCCGGCGCGGCCGGTGTGCGAGACGAAGCCGAACTTCGTGGCCAGCACGACACCGTCGCGGCGGCCCTTCAGCGCCCGCCCGACCAGTTCCTCGTTCGTGAACGGGCCATAGACCTCGGCCGTGTCGAGGAAGGTCACGCCCAGGTCGAGCGCCCGGTGGATGGTCCGGATCGACTCGTCGTCGTCGCTGCCCGCGCCGGTGTAACCGAACGACATGCCCATCGCGCCCAGACCGATCCGGGAGACGTCGAGCTCTCCCAGCCTGACGTGCCGCATGGTGGTCTCTCCCTTGCCTGTGTCGTGCCCTGCCTGCCTTGTTCCCTGCCTGCCTTGTTCGAGGCCCGCGCTGTGACTCGCGGGCGGCAGGGGCCCGGTCGGGCAGTCCCCACTCTGGAGCCGGCCGGGACGCCCGGGGAGTGCCTGGCCTTCCAGGTAACGGCAGTACCTCCCTGCTCGCCGTTCCCCGGCGGCGGCCGTGCCTACCGTGGACGCATGGACAACCAGGCGGGTGACCGAGCCCAGGTCCGCGAGTTCCTCATCTCGCGGCGGGAGCGGATCACCCCCGAGCAGGCCGGGCTGCCCGCCTACGGGGGCGCCAACCGCCGCGTCAAGGGACTGCGCCGCGAAGAGGTCGCCCTGCTCGCCGGGGTGAGCGTCGACTACTACGTCCGGATGGAACGCGGGAACCTCGCCGGCACGTCGGACGCCGTCCTCGGCTGCCTCGCCACCGCGCTGCAGCTCGACGACGCCGAGCGCGAGCACCTGTTCGACCTCGCCCGCTCCGCGCACCCTGCTCCCACCCGGCAACGCCGGACGGTGACACCGGAGGTCACCGACGGGATCCAGCGGGTCCTCGACGCGATCACCGAAGCCCCGGCCTGGGTCCGCAACGCGCGCCATGACCTGCTGGCCACCAACCGGCTGGCCCGCGCGCTGTACGCCCCGGTGCTCGCCGACCCGCGGCGGCCGGCCAACACCGCCCGCTTCATCTACCTCGACCCCGCGTCGCGTGCGTTCTTCGCCGACTGGGAACGCGCCGCCGACGACACCGCCGGCATGCTGCGCTCCGAAGCCGGCCGCAACCCCCACGACCGGCAGCTGATCGAACTGATCGGCGAGCTGTCCACCCGCAGCGCCCAGTTCCGCACCCGCTGGGCCGCGCACAACGTCCGGTTCCACCGCACCGGCCGCAAACGGCTCCATCACCCCGTGATCGGCGCCCTCGACCTCACCTTCGAGGCCATGGAGTTCCCGTCCCATCCCGGCCTCACGCTGGTCGTCTACACCGCACCGGCCGGCACCCCCGCGGCCGACGGCCTGCGGCTCCTCGCCAGCTGGGCCGCCACCACGGAGGCCGAAGCAGCGGACGGCGGTCAGCCCGCGGAGGCGTAGGGTTTGCGCAGGGTCATCGGCGTGTGGGCGACGTCCAGCGCCGGCTGCGGGAAGCGGGTGCCCGCCGTGTAGTAGCGGGCCCGGGTGCGGCCGACCGGCTGCAGGACCTGGGCGGTGGTGAGGTCGCGCAGGTCGCGTTGCGCCTGCTGCAGGCTCAGGCCCTCGGCGTGCTCGTAGCGTGCGCGGCGGACCCGCCCGGTCATCGCCACGTCGTGCAGGGCGGTCACGACCCTCTCGTCCAGCCCGGTGCTCACGGCGAACGCGGCGAGTGCCTCCCCCACCCGCCCGGATCGGTCGAGTCGCCCCGCGACGGTCTGGGCCTGCTGGTGGTAGGCGGTCAGGCTGAACCGGATCCAGCTGGAGACGTCCTGGTCGGGAAGGTAGGTCGGGCCCCGGTCAGCGAGCTCGCGATAGTACTCCCAGGTGTTGCCGGGGCGGCCGAGCCACGCCTCGATGGAGGAGAACTCCGGGGCGAGCACACCTTCGCGGGCGATCATGAGTGTCTGCAGCGAGCGGGACATCCGGCCGTTCCCGTCGGCCCAGGGGTGGATGGACACCAGGTGCAGATGGGCCATGGCCGCCCGCACCAGCGGATGGGTGCCGTCGTCGGCGTTGAGCCAGTCGACGAGTTCCCGCATCAGGGCGGGGACGGCATCGGCACCCGGGGCGGTGTAGGCCGCGATGCTCGGGTCGCGGGCATCGGTGACGTAGACCGGGCCCCGGCGCCACTGCCCCGCCGGCCTTCGCACCGCGTGACGGTGACCCTGCAGCATCCAGTGCAGCGCGTTGAGCAGGCCTTTGCTGTAGCTGAAGTCCTCGGCGTCGTGGAGCGTCTGGATGTAGGTCATCATCCGTTGGTAGGCGAGGGTCTCCTCGCGGTTCTCGTCGGAGACCTCGACATCTCGCTCGCCATCCATCAGGTCCTCGACGTCGATCGTGGCGACCTTGAAGCCCTCGATGGAGTTCGACGCCGCGACGGCATCGGCGGTCAGGAACTTCCGGAGTCCGTCGGCCCATTTCGACGGCGTGCTCTGGATCTGGTGCCGGAGCACAGCCCGCATGCCGTCGATCTCGCCGAGCACCTGACCGTCGGCAGAGCCGAGGGCGGGCGTAGGGTAGAGCATGCATCCACGATAGTTTGACGTAGTCATTACGTCAAACTATGGCGCCGATTCGGCGCGACCGCACTGATGCGTCAGGCCCGTACCCCGCTCGTACCGAGCCTCCTCGCCCGGCGCCAGCGCCGGCGGCCGCGGCCGCACGGTCCGCGCCCACCCGCCACACGACACCACAGCGAAACCGGACCGAGCTACCTGACAATCAGCAAGCAGTGCGGCCGACCCCGAGCAAGAAGTGAGGATTATGGTCATGAACGCGACCGAAACCCTCACTTCTTGCGGAGCACCAAGCGAGCCCTGGCAGTCGAAATCCTGAATCCCGACTACTTACTCGGAAGCAGCCGCATCAGCGGAAGAGCTGGGTGAAGTAGCGAACCGTCGGAGGTGGTGTGAGCTCGACTCCGGTCGGGCGCGACATCGTCCCGGAGGCCTGCGCCTGAGCCAGCGCCGCCTTCGCCGCCTCGACGTCGCCGTCGATCTCGTAGATCACGATGAAGGTGTCGCCGCCGAGCGCCGCGAGCCGGCGGGCGGCGACGAAGCCGTCCACCTTGAGGATCTCGGGCAGGTGCGTGTTTTCGTACCAGTCGTGATAGGCCGCGGCCTCCTCCGGCGAGGCGGGACGCGATTCGACGATCAGAACACCGCTTGCCATTCCTGCTCCGTTCGAATCGATGACGATGATCAGACTCTCTTGTGGACGTGCCCGTCCTTCATGACGAACCGGACGTCCTGGGTGCGGGTGATGTCCTGGGCGGGGTCGCCGGGGACGGCGATGATGTCGGCGAGGTAGCCCTCCCGCAGCCGGCCGAGCTCGTGGTCCAGCCCGATCAGCTCCGCACTGGTCACGGTCGCGGCCCGCAGCGCCTGCACCGGGGTCATACCCCGCGACACCAGCGCGACCAGCTCCTTGGCGTTGTCGCCGTGCGGAACCGCCGGGGCATCGGTGCCGCAGGCGATCCGGACGCCGGCGGCGACAGCCCTGGGCAGCATCGCCCTGGCGCGGGGGAACACCTCGGCCGCCTTCCTCCGCAGCTCGGGTGCTGCCCGCGCGATGTCCATCGCGTCGGTCAGGTACGTCGTCGACACCAGGAAGGTGCCGTGATCGACCATCATCCGCAGGGTCTCGTCGCTGGCGAGGAAGCCGTGCTCGATGCAGTCGATGCCGGCCCGGACGCAGGCCCGCACCGCCCGGTCGCCGACGGCGTGCGCGGCGACGCGGATGTCGGCCCGGTGCGCCTCGTCGGCGATCGCCGCCAGTTCCTCGTCGGAGTACTGCTGGGCGCCCGGGCCGGTGCTGTGCGACATCACTCCGCCGGACGCCGACACCTTGATCACCTTGGCGCCGTGGCGGATCTGGTAGCGGACGCAGGCCCGCACGTCGGCCACTCCGTTCGCGATCCCCTCCGCGACGCTCAACGGCATGATCCCGGGTGCCAGGCGCTGGAAGACGGTCGGGTCGAGGTGCCCGCCGTACGGCGTGACCGCGTGACCGGCCGGAATGATCCGTGGCCCTTCCACCCAGCCCTGCTCGATCGAACGCGCCAGCGCGACGTCGAGCAGGTAGCCCCCGGTCTTGACCATCAGCCCGAGGTTGCGGACCGTGGTGAAGCCGGCGTGCAGCGTCGTGCGGGCGTTCACGGTCGCCCGCAGCGTGCGGTAGGCGGGGTCGTCCTGGACGCCGTGCATCGGCAGCGGCAGGCCCGTCGGGGTCTCCGGCCCGCCGATGAGCAGGTTGAGCTCCATGTCCATCAACCCGGGCAGCAGGGTGACATCACCCAGGTCGATCTCGGCCACGTCGACGCCCGCGGCCACGTCCGCGGCGAGATCGGTCGGGTTGACCGCGCTGATCCGGTCACCTTCCACGACGATCACCGCCGGCGACCGGACCTCCCCGGCGTCGACGTCCAGCCAGCGCCGCGCGCGCAGGATGGTGATGGGGGCCGCCGCCATCAGGGGACCGGCTCGATGAAGCAGTCGAAGGACGCCGATCCGGTGTCGGGGACCCGGGGCTGGCGCCACACCTCCACCGGGAACGACACCTGGATCGTGGAGTACACCAGGTGCAGGAGGTTCACCGCGTCCTCGGGTAACGCGTCGAACGGGAGCTTCTCCAGGTACACCATGGCGCCCTCGACCCGTGGTTTCGCGGCGTCGTACAGCGCCTGCATCTCGTCCATGGTCGAGGCCAGCCGGGTGTGGTACCGCTCATGTTCGGCCGGCAGGCACCATTTCGCGGCGAAGGGTTCGAGGTCGGCGAACTCCGCCGGCAGCCGCCTGGCCATCGGCAGCGTGGTCATCGGCGGGCCCCCTCGAAGTCCGCGACCCAGTCACGGACGACCTTGTGCAGGTGTCGGCAGAGGATTTCCTGGTCATTGAGATGGAACTCGTTGACGTAGTCGTTCTCGAGCATCAACTGGGTGGCCTCGAGTGTGTTGGAGTCCTGCAGCGCGAACTCCTTGAACGTCACCGCCGCCATCTCCTGCGCGACCCGCTCCCTGATGTTCGTGGCCGGCGGGAAATACGCGCTGCCCTCGAAGACGTGGGTGTTGTACGCCGTCGGCCAGTACTGGTAGGTGATGTACCAGCCCTGGCTCCAGATCAGGATCACGAAGTTCGGGAACAGCTGGAACGAGTCCAGCCCCCACGGGTCGCACCCGGCCGGGTTGAGCCCGGGTGGCATCTCCCCCAGCTCGGCCTTCTCCCACGGGCCGAACAGCCCGCTGCGGGTGATGATCTCCATCGGCTTGAGCAGGTCCGCGTCCATCTCCCAGAAACGGACGCCGGAGGTGCTCACCAGCCGGTGCGGCCCGTCGAGCTGGTAGTGCGGTGCCTCGAAGCCGGCCTGCGCGGCGGCCGCCGAATACTTCTCCGGCGACTGCTTCGCGTGCAGGATCGGCGCGTGGTAGAACTCGGCGAACGCGTCCATGTACAGCTTCCAGTTCGACTGGATCGTCGTGCTGTACCCGAAGCGGGCCGTGAGCCTGTCGAAGGGATAGCCTTCGAGCGCCGTCACCATCGGGCCGAGGAACTCGCGCAGCGACTGCTCCGGCTCCGGCGCGAAGTTCACGAAGACGAACCCGGCCCAGACGTCGCAGTGCACCGGAGCCAGGCCGTACCGGCTCCGGTCGACGTCGAAGAACTCTCCCTCCTGCTGGATGAACTTCAGCGCGCCGTCGAGGTCGTAACGCCAGCCATGGTATTTGCAGGTGAACTGCCGGCAGATGCCCTGGCTGTCGAGCTTCGGGTCCTCCGTCCAGGCGAGCTTGTTGCCGCGGTGGCGGCAGACGTTGTGGAACGCGCGGACCTGCCCCGCCCGGTCGCGGACGACGACGATCGACGCGTTGGCGGCACGGATGTCCTTGGTGAAGTAGCTGCCGACACGGGGCAGCTGTTCCACCCGGCCGACATGCAGCCACGCACGCTTGAAGACCGCCTTCTTCTCCCGCTGGTAGTACTCGGGTGAGGTCGAGTCCTCGTAGGACACCGGGGCTGTTCCAAGCTCCGGGTAATGCTGGGTCCAGCTGCCTTCCGGGGGTTTCGGGAAACGCGGCACGGGCCGCCTCCTTCGCAGGATCGGTGTCAGGGAACGGGCCTGGTCGCCGGTTCCAGCCCAACGCTGTTCAGCACCATGGCGAGACACGTGTAGCTTCCGACCACGAAGATCGCCTCAAGGAGCTGTCGTTCGTCGAGATACGAGGCCAGTCGCGCCCAGAGAGCGTCATCGAGGGCGTGGTCGGCAACGAGCTGATCGGTGGCGCGCAGCAGGTCACGGTCCCGCTCGGCCCACCCGGCGGCCTCGGGGCCCTCGGTGACGGCGGCGGTTCGCTCCCGCGTCAGCCCTGCCGAGCGGGCGAGACCGACGTGTTCCGCCCACAGGTAGCGGCAGCCCGTCCGGGAGGCGACCCGCAGAATCAGCAGCTCCCGGTCGCGCGGGTCGAGCGTCCCGGCGTCGAGCAGGCGGCCGTTGAAGGCGAGCCAGGGCCCACCCACCCGCGAGTGCCGGGCGAGAAGGCCGAGGATGGGTGGCATCGGTGGCGCGTCGGCGTCACCGGAGAGGTAGCGATCGGCGCGGGCGAAACTGCCACGCAGCGTCTCGCGGTCCTGTTCGGTCCAGTCCGCGACCGGCAGCGGGCCCAGCCGGGGCGCGGCGGAGCGGGTCGATGAGGTCAAAGCACGGACCCGCCGTTGACCCCGAGGACCTGCCCGGTGATGAAACCGGCCTCTTCGGAGGCGAGGAACACGGCCGCCGCGGCGATGTCGTCGGGAGTCCCGAGGTGACCGAGCGGGATGGTCCCGGCCATCACCTCGTTGCTGGGGAGGTTCCCCTCGGCCTGCGACTGGTGCTGCATCGGCGTCTCGATGCCCGACGGCGGGATGCTGTTGACGGTGATTCCGCGCGAGGCGTACGCACGGGCCAGCGACTTGGTCAGGACGATCACACCGCCCTTGGCCGCGGCGTAGTGCGCCATGTTCGGCGACCCGCGCTGGGCGCTCGACGACGCGATCGTGACGATGCGGCCCCAGCGCGCCGTGACCATGTCGGGGATCGCCGCCTGGCAGCTGTGGAACGTGCCGGTGAGGTTCACGTCGAGGACGCGGTTCCACTGGTCGAGCGTGATCTGCTCGAACGGGTCGAACGCGACGAGGCCCGCGCTGGTCACCAGGATCTCCGTCGGCCCCAGCGTCGAACGGATCTCGGCGAAGGCCGCGTCGAGGGCGGGCCGGTCGGTGACATCCGCGGCGAGGCCGATGGCCTGCCCGCCGGCGGCCCGCACCTCCTTGGCCACCCGGTCCGCCGTCTCGCGGTCGAGGTCCAGCACGGCGACGCGGTGGCCTCGTTCGGCCAGCTGGTGGCAGGTGGCCTCGCCGATGCCCGACGCCCCGCCGGTGACCACCGCCACCCGGGACCTCCGCGGCCTGGCGCCCGGCCCTGGCCTGGTACCTGACATAGCTGCCTGCCTCCTCACTCGTAGACCACTTCGACAGCCGGGGTGGCGGGTTCGGCCTGGCAGGTGAGCACCCAGCCCTCGGCGACCTCGTCGAGGCTCAGCGCGTCGTTGTTGCGCATCTCGGCCCGCCCTCGCACGATCTGGGCCAGGCAGGTGGCGCAGCTGCCCGTCTCACACGACGAGGGGGGCCGCAGGCCCGCGGACCGCGCGGTCTGCAGCAGCGTGGAGCCCTGCCGGTAGGCGGTCGTGATCGTCCTGCCGCCGAGCCGGATGGTCACCTCGACGTCCTCTGACACGTGTTCTCCATATGACTAACATCACGATGGCCGGGTGCGCGAGCAGCCCACCGGTGCCGGCGGCGTAACACTGGAAGTGCAGTTGAGGGCAGCTGAGGACAGTTGCGGCACCGCCGACCAGCAGGAGGACATTCATGGCGCCGGCACGGCGGAGCACCGTCGAGGACTCGGTCACCCGCACCGCGCTTCTCGACGCCACCGAGAGCCTGATGCTGGAAGAGGGCTACGCCGCCGTCACCACCCGCCGGCTGGCCAGCAAGGCCGGCGTCAACAACGGGCTCGTCTACTACTACTTCGGGACGATGGACGGCCTGTACATCGAGCTGTTCCGGCGCGGCGCCGAGCGGAGCCTGGCGCGCCTGCGGCTCATCCTGCAGTCCCCGCAGCCACTGTGGGCGCTCTGGGACCTGACCCACGACTTCTCCAGCAACGCGCTCACGATGGAGTTCACCGCGCTGGCCAATCACCGCAAGGCGATCCGGGCCGAGATAGCGGCCTATTCGCGGACCTTCCGGAAGCTGGAGCTCGACGCCCTCACCGAGGTACTCAAGGACTACGGAGTGGACCACGAGCGATGGCCGCCGGTGTCGCTGATCCTCGCCATGACCGCGATCTCGCGGTTCCTGCAGATCGAGGAGGACTTCGACGTCACCGTCGGCCACGCCGAGATGGTCGCCGTGATCGAACGTGAGATCCGTGCGCTGGAGGGAGAGCGCCGTCAACGGATCGGCTCGTCACCGAAGACCGTCGTCCGCAGCATCTCCCGCGGCGAGCGCGGGTCGTAGGGCGCCGCCCGGTGCACCACCCCGGTGTTGTCCCAGATGACGGTGTCGCCGACCGACCACCGGTGGCGGTAGACCCGTTCGGGCGCCGTCGCCCGGTCGAGCAGGTCCTGCAGCAGCCGCCCGCCCTCGGCGGGATCCATGTCGACGACGTGGCCGGCCTGGACGCCGATGACGAGCGACCGCCGGCCGGTGCGGCGCCTCCACACCAGCGGGTGGACGGACGTCGGGCGGGCCCGCCACCGTGCGAGCTGCTCAGGGGTCGGGTCGGGGGTGACCCGGCGTTGGGAGGCCTCCATGGCGTGGACGACCCGCAGAGCGGCGAACACCTCTTTCTCCTCGCCATCCAGCGCGTCGTAGGCGGCGTAGGTGCTGGCGAACTCGGTCTCCCCGCCGGTCGCCGCCACCGCCTTGGCGCTGAGCACCGTGGCCTTCTGCGGTGGCTCTCCGTGCAGCGGGGTGCAGCCGTCCATGTGCCACTCGAACGTGGCCTTCAGGTAGTCGGCCGAGGAGTTCTTCGACGCGTCGAGGGTGACCCGGTAGATCCCGGGGACGGGGTGGTGCCCCGGCTCGTAGTCGATCTCGCCGAGGCGCCGGGAGAAGGCGACCTGGGATTCCGGGTCGAGGTCCAGGCCGCGGAAGACGAGCACTCCGTACTGCTCGAGTGCCGCCAGGACGGCTCCGGCGACCGTGTCGTCCCGGCCGAGCTGTTCCGCGTCGACCCCGCTGACCTCGGCGCCGACCGTCGCGGCGAGCGGCTGACAGATGATGGTCGGCGTCACGGTGCGGGCTCCAGGTAACGGTCGAAGTAGGCGGTCCCGGAATCGATGACCCGGGGCTGGTGCCAGACCTCGACGGGCAGCGACACCATGATGAGCGAATAGACCAGGTGGAGAAGGTTCTCCTGCGTTGCGGAGAGTTCCTGCAGGGGGAACTTGTCGAGATAGGCCATGGCGTCGCKCACCCGCCCGAACGCGGCGTCGTAGAAGGCCTCCATGTCGGCCATCGTGCTGTTGAGCCGCTCGGCGTACCGGGCCGGCTCGGTCGCGAGGCACCAGCGCCGCGCGAAGGGCTCGAGGTCGGCGAACTCCGCCGGGAGTAACGGCCCGCCCGACGGGTCACTCATGCCCGGACCGCCTTTTCATCGCGGAGGTAGGACTGCACCCAGTTCTCGGTGACCTTGTGGAGATGCCGAACGGTGATCTCCTGGTCGGAGAGCGGATACCGGTCGATGACCCGGGATTCCAGGCCCATCTGGGTGCCGTCGAGGGTGCCGGCGTCCTGCAGACCGGCCTCCTTGGAGATGACGGCGGTGAGCTCGTGCCGGATCCGCTCGCTGGCGTTCCGCGACTGCGGGAAGTAGTACGACATCTCCCACGCGTGGGTGTTGTGGGAGGTCGGCCAGTAGTGGTACGTGAGATACCAGCCCCGCTCGTAGACCAGAATCACGAAGTTCGGGAAGATCTGGAAGTTCGAGATCGACCAGGGCTCGAGACCGCCGGGATTGAGGCCCGCCGGCAGGTTCGCCGGGTCGAGCTCGGGAATGTCCGGGCGCTGCCAGGGGCCCATGAGCCCGGCCTCGATGTTGGGCTCGATCGGGTACATCTGGTCGCGCGGCAGCAGATGGCGCGGCACGCCCTTCCAGCCGCCGGTGCTCACCAGCCGGTGCGGCCCGTCGGTCTGGTAGTACGGGGCCTTGAAACCGGACTCGAAGCTTCGCAGGCTCGGGACCTGCTGCTGCGAATGCAGGACGGAGGCGTGGTAGTACTCCTGGAACGCGTCCAGGTAGATCTTCCAGTTGCTGAAGAGATCGGCCTTGTACGCGTACCGCTCGGTGACGAGGTGGAACGGATAGCCTTCGAGCCCGCGCACCATCGGCCCGAGAAACTCGGGCAGCGTCTGGCTGGGCTCGTCCGCCAGGTTGATGAAGATGAATCCTTCCCAGACCTCGCAGTGGACGGACACCAGCGGGAAGTCGGCCTTGTCGAAGTCGAAGAACTCCTCCTCCTGGAGGACGAACTTCAGCTGCCCGTCGAGCCCGTAGCGCCAGCCGTGGTACCGGCACATGAACTGGCGGCACACACCGCTCGTCTCGTGCCTCGGGGTGTTCTCCCACACCAGCTTGTTACCCCGGTGCCGGCAGACGTTGTGGAAGGCCCGAACCCGGCCGTCCATGTCACGCGCGATGATCACGGCCGTCTTCGCGACGTCCAGGTTCTTGGTGAAGAAGCTTCCCTTTCGGGGCAGCTGCTCGACCCGGCCGACGTTCAGCCAGGCCCGCTTGAAGATCGCCTCGCGTTCGAGCTCGTAGAACTCCGGAGAGATCGAGTCCTGGTACGACACGAGCCCGGTGCCCAGGTCCGGGTAGCGCCCGGTCCAGCTGGCCTCCGCCGGCTTGCCGGCATGCGCCATGGCTAGCCCTCCGTTCGCATCCGTGGAGATCACCAGATCGGCATGTTCAACACTCGACTAACTTTCTGTTCTACAAGTGACTAACATGAGGACCCGCCGGGCCGCAAGGTCCCGGTTCGGCTCGCGGCCGGCATCGGCGGAGGCCGCGGCTGGTCCCGGTGGCGCCTCCGGTCGGCATCGGCGGAGCCCGTGGTTGGCATGGACGCAGCCCGCGGTTGGCATCGGCGGAGCCCGTGGTTGGCATGGACGAGGGAGCAGGCATGTGGGATCGGCAGCACCTGTTCATCGGGGGCGCCTGGGTCGCGCCGAGCACCGACCGGCGGATCGAGATGATCTCTCCGCACTCCGAGGAACCGATCGGCCACGTGGCGGCGGCGAGCGTCGCCGACGTCGACCGCGCCGTCGGCGCGGCCCGGCAGGCCTTCGACGAGGGGCCCTGGCCGCGCACGGATCCGGCCGAGCGGGTCGAGGCGATCCGCCGGCTGGCCGCGCGCTACGGAAAGCGCGCTGACGAACTGGCCGCGCTCATCTGCGCCGAGCTGGGCGCACCGATCTCGTTCGCCAGGCGGGCGCAGGTCGCCCTGCCGGGCATGATGATGACCGCGTTCGCCGACATCGCGGCCGGCTACCCGTGGCAGGAGAAACGACCGGGCGTGTACGGCCAGGACGTCATCCTGCGCCGGGAGCCGGTCGGTGTCGTGGCCGCGGTGGTCCCCTGGAACATGCCCCAGTTCCTGACCGTGACGAAGGTGATCCCTGCGCTGCTCGCGGGCTGCGCGGTCATTCTGAAGCCAGCCCCCGAATCATCGCTGGATGCACTTTTCTTCGCCGATCTCGTCGAGGAGATCGGCCTGCCCGCGGGCGTCCTGAACGTCGTTCCCGCCGACCGCGACGTGAGCGCCTACCTGGTCGGCCATCCCGGGATCGACAAGGTCTCGTTCACCGGCTCCTCGGGCGCCGGCCGGCAGGTGGCCGCGGCGTGCGCCGCCCAGCTCACCAAGGTCAGCCTGGAGCTCGGCGGCAAGTCGGCGGCGATCGCGCTGGCGGACGCCGACCCGGCCTCCGTGGCGCTGGCGGTCCGTTACTCGGGCATGGGCATGGCCGGGCAGATCTGCAACTCCCTCACCCGGGTGGTGGTGCCTGCGAGCCGCATCGACGACCACGCCGACGCGCTCGCGGCGACCCTGTCCGCCATCAGGGTCGGCGACCCGGCCGACCCCGCGACCCAGATGGGCCCGCTGGTCGCCAGGCGCCAGCAGGAGCGGGTGCGCGGGTACATCGACACCGGCATTCGGGAGGGCGCCCGGCTCGTCACCGGTGGCACCGCGCTGCCCGACGGTGTCGACCGCGGGTGGTACGTACGCCCGACCGTCTTCAGCGATGTCGACAACGCGATGACGATCGCCCAGGAGGAGATCTTCGGCCCGGTCGTGGTCGTCATTCCCTACCACGACGAGAACGAGGCCGTCCGGATCGCCAACGACTCCGAGTACGGGCTGGCCGGATCGGTCTTCACCGCCGATGTCGAGCGGGGGCTCGCGGTGGCGGCCCAGGTCAGAACCGGCACCTTCGGCGTGAACCAGGGTTATGCGATGGACCCCGCGGCCCCGTTCGGGGGCGTGAAGGCCAGCGGCTACGGCCGCGAGCTCGGCCGGGAGGGCCTCGAGAGCTACCTGGACGTCAAATCAATCTCGGTCGCAGCCCCGTGACATCGGCGCCGCCGCGGTTCCGCGGAACCGCGGCAGCGCCGAACCGCGGATCCGGCACCGCGGATCCGGCACCGCGGAACCGGCACCGCGGAACCGGCACCGGCACCGGCACCGGCACCGGGATCGTTCGCGCCCATCACGCCGACGGATCGGTTCCCAGCGCGGTAGGCACGTCGGCCGGGTGGCCGGTGGAGCCGGAGCTGGCCCGGCTCATCGCGAGCACCGCGTCCCGGCGGGACATCGCGCCGAACGGCGAACCACCGGTCGGGTCCGCGCTGCCGAAGATCCAGGTCGGTCCGTCGGCGAGGTGGTCGAGCGCCTCCCGGGCGACGTCGGCGGGGTCGGCGGTGTCGCCGTACGGCTCGCCCTTGGCGTCGAACACCCGGCGCATCGACGGTGTGTCGGTCTTGCCGAGCACCAGGCCCAGGACGTCGACCCCGCTGGAACGCCATTCGGCCCACAGCGCCTCGGCCAGGACGAGGTCGAACGCCTTGGTGGCACCGTAGGCGGCGAGCGTGGCGCCACCCACCCAGGCCGCTCCCGACGTCACGATCACCACGCCGCCCCGCCCGCGTGCCACCATCGGCCCGCCGAAGCGGTAGGCCGCCTCGAGCACGCTGTCGCAGTTGCGGTGGATCAGCTGCAGGTGGGTGCCGAGATCCTTGTCGAGGAACGGGGTGCTGAAGTCGTCGCCGCCGGCGTTGTAGACGAAGAGCCCGATCTCGATGTCGGACGTCGCGCTCGCGAGCTCCGCCACCGCGCCCGGGGCACTCAGATCGAGCGCGACCGCGCGGACCTCGACGCCGTGCTTCGCGCGGAGTTCCGCCGCGAACGCCTCCAGCACGGCGACCCGACGTGCCACCAGCACGACGTTCAGGCCCCTGGCGGCCATCTCGTGGGCGAACGCGGCCCCTACTCCGTCCGATCCGCCGGCCACAATCCCCCACGGCCCGTACGCACTCGTTTTCACGCTGTCCATTCCTCGTCTCTCGGCGTTCCTGGTGGCTCGTTGGCGTCTTTGGGTGCGGCTCGACCGGCCCCCGCCGAGGCGAGGAGGGCGCGTGCGGCCTCGACGCACCAGCGGGCCCGTGCCTCCGTCGACTCGCCGGCCCGGGCCCGGGACAGCATGGGGACCTCGAGGCCGATCACGATGCCCGGCGGGAGCGCCGCGAGGATCTGCCGCAGCGGTAGCTCGCCCTCGCCCGGCACCATCCGGTTGATCGAGTCCTCGCGGTAGACCGAGCCGCGCTGTTGGAGGGTGTTGTCGCTGAGCTGCGCGTAGCCGATCAGCGTGGGGTCGACGGTGGCCAGGTCGGCCGCAGTGTGCCCGGAACGTACGAGATGCATGGTGTCGATCAGTAGCCGGAAGTCCGGGCGCGCGACGTGGCGCACCGCGGCCAGCGCGGCGTCGAGACTGCTGATCGTCAACGAGGGCGCGAACTCGACCGTCGTTTCCATCCCCCGCTCACCGGCCATCTCGGCGAGCACCCCGAACTCGTCCAGGCTGCGCTCGACGTCCGGGTCCATGGTCACGGTGTTGACCATCGCGACACCGAGCTCGGCCATCGTGTCCAGATCAGCCGCATGAGCGCGCATGTCGCTGCCTGGACGGACCACGAAGCCCTCGGCGAGCGAGATCGACACATCGCGGTCACGCAGGGCGGCCGCTGTTCTCCGCCGCAGCCCGGCGTCATCCCGCAGCGAGAACGGCTGGTATCCGTCCGGGTTGACCGGGTTTCCGGAAAGCACCACGGCGATGTACCGGCAGCCGAGGTCGGCGGCCAGGTTCACGAACTCCACCGGCGGTAGCCCGAAGACAGTCTGATGCTCTATCCCCAGTCGTTCCATGTCAGCTGGACCGGATCGCGGTGACGAAGCGCCGCGCCACCTCGACGAGTTCCTTTCCGGGCGCATCGCCCAGGACGTCCGCCATCAATGTGACGTCCTTGGTAAGCGGCAGGTTGGCGGGAGAATCCGCGAGAGCCGCGATGGAGCCCACCCGCAGCAACATCGCGGATGCCACGCACGCCGAGCTGCTCGTCGTCAGGATCGCCGCGAGGCCAGCGGGATCGACACCGAGCGACCGCCCTGCCTTCATCGCTTCGTCCGCGAGAGCGACCTGCGCGGAGAACATGGTGTTGTTGATGAGCTTCGCGTACGAACCCGTCCCGATCCCGCCGAGGTGCACGACATGGTTGGACAGCGCCGACATCACGTCGGCGACATCAGCGAGAGCCTCGGCGTCGCCGCCGACCATGATGGTCAGTTCGCCGGTCAGCGCCCGTGGACCGCCGCCGCTCACCGGCGCATCGAGAACGCGGAGGCCGTGGGTCGCCGCCTGTCGGGCGATCTTCTGTATGTGCGCGGGCGCCACCGTGCTGTGCACAAGTACCACCGCGCCGGGTTCGAGGGTTTCGGCCAAGCCGTTCGGGCCGAACATGACCTCCTCCACACCCGCCGCGTCGAAGACACAGATGCCAACGGTCTCGACCGCCGCCCCCAGCTCCGCCGGGGTCGCCGCGACCTTCGCACCGGTGCCCGCGAGCGGTTCCAGAGAAGCCGGCCGCCGGGCGTAGGCGGTCAGCTCGTGGCCCGCGGCCTGGATCCGCTGTGCCATCGGTAGCCCCATGCTGCCGAGCCCGATGAATCCAACCCTCACCGTGCCCTCCCCACGGATGTCGACTCCGGCGTATTCGGCGGGCGCAGCACCTTCTTCTCCACCGCCTCCGAGGCCAGGACCGTGCCGATGATTCCGAGGTCCGCACCCGCGCTTCGGGCGACCTCGCGCACCACCGTGACGTCCTTCAGCATGAGGTCGCCGATGCGGCCCGCGACGGCGTCGACCGAACCGCCGCCGGCGACGACACCCAGGCCACGGCTGGCGCCGCTGCCGTGTTGGAGGGCGGCCAGAATCGCCGACTCCTCGATCCCGAGCGAGCCCGCGAGGCGCACCGCGTCGATCGCGAGCCCCACCTGCGCCACGAACAGCGCGTTGTTCACCAGCTTCACCCGCTGGCCGTTGCCGACCGGCCCGACGGACATGACGGGTGACGCGTACGTGCCGAGCACCGGACGCATCCGGTCCAGCAGGGCCTCGTCGCCACCCACCCACAACGTCAGCCGGCCCGCGGCGACGTCGTGCGGGCCGCCCGAGAGCGCGGCGTCGAGCACCCCGATCCCCCGGCCTGATCCCGCCTCGGCGAGCAGATGCGCGGTCTGCGGGTCGGACGTCGTGTGCTGGACGAGCGTGGCCTCCGGCCGCATGGCCGCGACAGCACCTTCCGGGCCGAGGCACACCGAGCGGACCTGATCGTCGGTCAGGACGGCGACGAACACCGCGTCGGCGTCACGGACCGTCGCCGAAACCGTGGAGGCGCAGGTCAGCCCGTCGGCCTCAGCCGCCGCCCGGGCCTGCGGGCTGCGCGCCAGGACGGTCACCTCGTGGCCCGCGGCGATCAGCCGGTCGACCATCGGCCGGCCCATGCGACCCGCTCCGATGAACCCGATCCTCATTGATCCTCAATCCTCCAGAGAGCGTGCTGGCCCAGCGGGAACGGACGACGGCGCCGACGGGGGCCGCTGCCCCGGCGGGGCCAGCATCTCGCGGTGCTCGGGCGTGCCGTCGAGGTTGGCGTTGATCCGCTCGGTGATGCGCCAGCCCTGCGCGGTGCGCGCCCAGCGCCAGGTGTTCGCGGAGACCCGGGCCACCCAGAACCGGTCGGCGCCGGCATCCCAGCGGATGTTGAGCGCGTAGCTGCGGCCGGTCGCCTCATCGCCGTCGACCACGATGTGCGGCACCGTCAGGACGTGGCCGCAGCCGTTGCGGATCAGGCTCTGGTGGCCGCCGTTGACCATGTCGACGATGTCGCTCCGCCCCCGCATCCGCAGGTGGGGAACGGCGTCGAAGGTGCCGTCCTCGGTCCACAGCTCCGCGGCGGCCTCGGCCGAGCCGCTGTCGACGGCGGGCCCGTACTGGGCGACGAGCTGCATGATCTCGACCTGGTCCTCCAGGGCGTGGACCCGGGCCGCCAGCTTCTCGACCATGGCACGAAGATCGTCGATCTCGCTCATACGCGACAGCCTTTCCGGGACGACGGCGCGGTGCAGGGACTGGCACGCGGCTCGGGGACTGCTCGCGGCTCAGGGAGTGGACGCGGCTCAGGGGACGACGACGATGCGGACCGGCCCGTCGGCGTCGCGGGACGCATCGAGGGCCGCCGCGACCTCGTCGAGCCCGACCGTCCGGCCGAGCATCGGGGTGACGTCGAGGCTGCCCGAGCAGACCGCTTCGAACGCCTCGTCCCAGTGCCGCAGCGACGGGCCGCCGCCGAACTGGATGTTCAGGCCCTTCCGCTTGGCGATCAGGGTGCTCAGGTGGTCGCCCTCCGGCGGGCCGCCCATGGAGAAGATCCGGGTGCCGCGCTCGCACCCCCTGATGATCGAGTCGAGGACACCGGGGACGCCGACGCACTCGAAGACGACGCAGCCGGGCAGGCCGGCCATCGCGATCATCTCCTTCGTCGACTCGGGTGAGCCGTGGGCGACGTCCCGCCAGGCCTGGTAGGGCGAGATCTCGGCGGGGTCGATGACCACGTCGGCACCCATGGCCAGCGCGGTCGCGCGCCGGGAGGCCACGAAGTCGACCGCGATGATCGGGCCCACGCCGAGGCGCCGCAGCTGGGCGATCACCGACAGGGCGATCGCCCCGCAACCGATGACCAGCGGTACCTCCTGCGTCGTCAGCTGGGCGCGGGAGGCGGCCGACCAGCCGACCGAGATCGCGTCGGCGATGCACACGATCTCGCTCGGGAGCTCCGAGGCCGCGACGCGGGTGAGGGACTCGTCCAGCAGGAAGTACTCGCCGAACCCGCCGGGCGCCTCGGGGTTCTGGCCGATGATCCTGCGGCCGGTACCGGTGGACAGGACCGGCAGTGAGCTCACCCGGGTGCCGATCGGGATCCGGCGCTCGGTGCCCGGGCCGTGGTCGACGACCTCGGCGCAGTACTCGTGGCCCATGACGATGTCGACGTCCCGGTCGTAGGTCGACATGCCGCTGTCGTCGTCGGCACCGGCTTCCAGGTGGTCCATGAAGTGGATGTCCGACGCGCAGATCCCGCAGGCGAGCGACCGGACGAGCAGCTGCCCCGGCCCCGGGACCGGATCGTCGATGACGCGCGCCCGCACCGTTCCGCCCCGCAGCACCGCAGCACGCATCAGCCGCTCCCTCTCGTTCGTGTGACGGGGCCTGCCCCGTCACGGGACTGTAGCCACGGTTCCGGAGTTATAGAAGAGCCTGTCCTAAAAAATTATGGAAGATCTTGTCCTGTAAATTGGCGCCGACCGCGCTGGCCGGAGGCGCCACGGCGTTACGATCGCTGTCATGACAGAGCCCGCCCGCCGGCGCCCGGGTCGTCCCCGCGACACGAGCATCGACGAGCGGGCACTGGCCGCGACCCGCGAACTGCTCGTGCAGCGCGGCTTCGACGCGACGACCATCCAGGCGGTCGCCGGGCACTCCGGGGTCCACGCCTCCGCCATCTACCGCCGCTGGGGGTCGCGGATCGAGCTGATCGAGGAGGCCACGTTTCCCGGCCTCAGCCCGCTCAGCGTCCGGCCGACCGGGGACCTCCGGCGCGACCTGCGCCGCTTCATCCGCGCCTATGTGGCGGCCTTCGACGCACCGGCGGCACGCGCGGCCGCCGCCGGCCTGCTAGCCCACTACCAGACCGGCGGCCGGCAACGCCCGCCGGAGCTCTACCTGCGGGTGTCGGCGCGGCCGCAGTTCCAGGACATCCTGTGCGCCGCCCCGGCGGGCAGCGTCGACCCCGCCGTGGACCCGGACGACGTCTTCGACCTGCTCCTCGGCGCCGTCCTGACCCGCACGCTGCTGTTCAACGCCACCGCCCGCCGCCGCCCCATCGAGCGCACCGTCGAAATGATCCTCCGGGTGCTGCGGCCCCAGGCGGTCCCCATCCGAACGGAGAACCATGACCAGTGACCGCGACGCGATCGCCGACGTGCTGCTGCGCTACTCGACCGGTATCGACCGCCGCGACTGGGATCTGTTCCGATCGTGCTTCACCGACGACTGCGACCTGGACTACGGCGAGATCGGCTCGTGGCGGGGCGCGGCGGCGTTCACCGAGGTCTTCACCGCCCTGCACGCCCCCCTCGGCCACACCATGCACAGCCTCAGCAACATCGACATCCGCCTCGACGGTGACGGTGACGGTGACCGCGCCCGGGCGCGCACCTATGTCAACGCGCTGATCATGTCGGTGGACGGGCGCAGCGGTGTCACCGCGCACGGCTTCTACGACGACGATCTCGTCCGGACCGCGGGCGGCTGGCGGATCGCCCGCCGGCATTTCACCTCCGTCCACACCGGCTCCGTCGGAGCGCCTGCGGACGCGGCTGGCGGCGGTTCCTGATCACCGCCTGTCGTTCCTGGTCGTGGGCTCGCCGGGGCGCGCCGCCAGAGCAGTGGTTGACACCGCGGGAAGCTGACGGCAGGCTGACAGCCAGAAATAAGCGGTCGCTTAGTCAGTCGCTGTGCCGGACGGCGGCGGCATCCCACCGACCAGTCTCTGGAGGGGCCGATGGAGTTCTCGCTCGACGCCCGTACCGAGGACCTGCGGGCCGACCTGCTCGACTTCGTGCAGACGTGCGTCGAGCCGGCGGAGGCGGACTTCGACTCCCAGCTCGCCGCGCAGCCGGACCGGTGGGCGTGGGACACCGTCCCAGCGCTCGTGGATCTGCGTGCGCAGGCGCGTAAGCGGGGCCTGTGGAACCTCTTCCTGCCCGGCGACGACGGCGCAGGCCTGACCAACCTGCAGTACGCACCGCTTGCCGAGATCACCGGTCACTGCCGTCTCGCGCCGGCCGCGGTCAACTGCTCGGCCCCCGACACGGGCAACATGGAGGTACTGCGCGACTTCGGCACGCCGGAACAGAAGCGGGCCTGGCTGGAGCCGCTGCTGGCCGGCGAGATCCGCAGCGCCTTCGCCATGACCGAGCCCGACGTGGCCTCCTCCGACGCGACCAACATCGCCACCCGGATCACCCGGGACGGCGACGAGTACGTCGTCAACGGCCGCAAGTGGTGGATCACCGGGGCGATGAACCCCAACGCGCGGATCCTCATCGTGATGGGGAAGACCGACCCCGGTGCCGACCGCCACCGGCAGCAGTCGATGATCCTCGTCCCCCGCGACACCCCCGGTGTGGAGATCAGACGTGGCCTGGAGGTCTACGGGTACGACGACCACGATCACGGTGGCCACGCCGAGCTGGCCTTCCACGACGTCCGGGTGCCCGCAGCGAACCTCGTCGGCGAGCAGGGGTCGGGGTTCGCGATCGCGCAGGCCCGCCTCGGCCCCGGCCGGATCCACCACTGCATGCGCTCCATCGGCGTCGCGGAGAAGGCGATCGCGCTGATGTGCGAGCGGGTGGAGGGCCGGGTCGCGTTCGGCCGGCCGCTCTCGGAGCAGGGCGTGATCAGGGACTGGATCGCCGAGTCCCGGGTCCGGGTCGAACAGCTGCGCCTGCTCGTGCTCAAGACGGCCTGGCTGATGGACACGGTCGGCAACAAGGGCGCCCACACCGAGATCCAGGCCATCAAGATCGCGACGCCGGCGACCGTGCAGTGGATCCTCGACAAGGCCATCCAGACCCACGGCGCCGGCGGGCTCTCGCCGGACTTTCCCCTCGCCCGCCACTACGCCGGCATCCGGACCCTGCGGTTCGCCGACGGCCCCGACGAGGTCCACAAGAACGCCCTGGCGCGGGCCGAGCTGCGCCGCCAGGCCAAGGCACGGGAGGCCCGCCGTGGCTGACGAGCACGCGATCCAGGCGATCCACGCGGACCTGCGCACACGGGTGCGGACGTTCCTCGCGGACCATGACCCGGCGGGCGTGCGCACCGACGCGGACCGGTTGGAGTTCCTGCGTGCCCGGTACGACGCCGGCCTGGCCTGGGTCGCGTTTCCCGTCGGCCACGGCGGTCTGGGGCTGGGGCAGTCGTACCAGTCCGAGGTGGACGCGAGCTTCGCCGCCGCCGGCGCGCCCGACAACCGGCCGCACGCCAACGGCATCGGGCTCGGCATGGCCGCGCCCACGATCGCCGCCTTCGGGACGGAGGAGCAGAAGCGGCGGTACCTGCGCCCGCTGTGGACCGGAGAGGAGATCTGGTGCCAGCTGTTCAGCGAGCCGGGCGCCGGTTCGGACCTCGCCAATGTGGCCACCCGCGCCGTACGTGACGACGACACCTGGATCGTCAACGGGCAGAAGGTGTGGACGTCGGGCGCCCATCACTCCGACCTGGCGATCCTCGTCGCCCGCACCGACATCGACCTGCCCAAGCACCGCGGGCTGACCTACTTCCTGTGCGACATGCACGATCCGGGGGTCGACGTCCGCCCGCTGCGGCAGATCACCGGCGAGGCGGAGTTCAACGAGGTGTTCCTCACCGACGTCCGCATCCCGGACAGCCAGCGCCTCGGGGCCATCGGAGACGGCTGGCGGGTGGCCACCGGCACGCTCAACAACGAGCGCGTCTCGATCGGCGGCAAGGCGACCGTGCGCGAGGCCGGAATGATCGGAGTCGTCGCCGATACCTGGCGGATACGGCCCGAGCTGCGCACGCCCGAGCTGCACGACCGTCTGATGAAGCTCTGGGTCGAGGCGGAGGTCGCCCGGCTGACCGGTCGGCGGCTGGCGCAGAAGCTGGCCCAGGGGCAGCCCGGCCCGGAAGGCTCCGCCATCAAGCTGGCCTTCGCCCGCATCAACCAGCAGCTGTCCGGCCTCGAGCTCGAACTGCTCGGGGAGGAAGGCCTGCGCTACTCCGACTGGACGATGGTCCGGCCGGAGCGGGTCGAGTTCACCGCCCGCGACGCCGGCTACCGGTACCTGCGGGCCAAGGGAAACTCTATCGAGGGCGGCACCTCGGAGATCCTGCGCAACATCCTGGCCGAGCGGGTGCTCGGCCTGCCCGGTGAGCCACGCGTCGACAAGGACGTTCCCTGGAAGGACACAGCGCGGTGACAGATCTCGATCTGCTCTACTCCGAGGTCGAGGACGACCTGCGCTCGACCGTGCGCGATCTGCTCGCGGATCGTTGCCCGCCGGCGGCGGTCACCGCCGTGTACGACGGCGACCGCACGCTCGTCGACCCGCTGTGGCAGGCCCTGGCTGTCGATCTCGGCCTGGCCGGGCTGCTCGTTCCCGAGGACCAGGGCGGCGCCGGGGCCTCGGCCCGGGAAGCCGCCGTCGTGCTCGAGGAGCTCGGCCGCGCGGCGGCGCCGGTCCCCTTCCTGACCAGCGCGGTCGTCGCGACGACGGTGCTGCTGACGGCCGGTTCCGAACTCGCGGCCACGCTCACGGCGTCACTCGCGGCCGGTGAGCGGACCGCGGTGCTG
The DNA here is from genome assembly GCF_001983215.1 of Frankia sp. CcI49. NCBI lineage: Bacteria > Bacillati > Actinomycetota > Actinomycetes > Frankiales > Frankiaceae > Frankia > Frankia sp. CcI49. The sequence goes on along the minus strand of NZ_MOWP01000015.1, from coordinate 362,470 downwards.
GCCGTACCGTTCACGGCGGCACCGTTCACGGCGGTGCCGGGCGCGGAGGCGCGGGGCTCGGATGCACCGGGCTCGGAGGCGCGGGGCGCTCGGCTGACCGCTGTCGACGTTGTCGGGCCGCACACGCTCACCGGGACGGTGACCACCGTGGCCGGCGCGCTGGAGGCGGACCTGCTGCTGGTGCCGGCTTACCGGGACGGCCACGTCACGCTCTACGCCGTCGACGCGGCCGCGGTGGACCGGCGGCCCGTGGTCTCGTTCGACATGACCCGCCAGCTTGCCGATGTGCACCTGCTCGACGTCGAGGCCACACCGGTACTCGACGACCCGGACGACCCCGGAGCCGCCGAGCGGGCGATCCGCGCCGGGCTGACCGCGGGCACCGCCCTGCTCGCCTCCGAGCAGCTCGGCGTGGCGAGCTGGTGCCTGGACGAGACCGTGAAGTACCTCAAGACACGTCGGCAGTTCGGCCGGGTGGTCGGTGGCTTCCAGGCACTCAAGCACCGGCTGGCCGACCTCTACGCGGGCGTCGAGTCCGCGGCCGCGGCCGCCCGCTACGCCGCCGCAGCACTGGCGTCCGGCGACCCGGATCTGGCCGTGGCCACCAGCGTCGCGGCGGCGTTCTGCGGTGACCTCGCGGTCGTCGCCGCGGAGGAGGCGGTGCAGCTGCACGGCGGCATCGGCATGACCTGGGAGTACCCGGCGCACCTGTATCTGAAGAACGCCAAGGCCGACCAGATCGCGTTCGGCACCCCGGGTGCACATCGCGCCCTGCTGGCATCGCTGGTGCACCTGCCGGGCGCTCCACGCTAGCGCCCGGCACGCCGCCGTGGGCGCGAGCCGTCCAACGATTCTGGAGATGTTCGTCGTCGCAGCAGCCGTCGCAGATCCCGGGCTTCGGGCTTCCGCCGCCGCCATTGTCACCGAGCAAGAAGTGAGAATATTGGCTGCGACAACAACCGAAGTCCTCACTTCTTGCGAGCCGTCAAGCGACTCCGCACCCTACTTGCCCCTATTAAGGCACAATTGCCGATGCATTGCGGTGCTCGGCAGTAGCGGCCACCCCCGGGTAGCGCGGGCCGTCAGGGGGTCGGGGGGTGGAGCCGGGTCACCGCGTCGTGGAACTCGGCGGACTTCTCGGCGTAGTTCGCGTACCGGTCGTAGCTCGGCGCGCCCGGCGAGAGAATCACGTGGCAGCCCGGCGAGCCCAGGCGTGCCGCCAGGGCCACCGCTTCCCGCAGGCCGGCGGCGGGGTGGACCCGATCCGGGCGGCGCTCGCCGAACTCCGCGACCACCGCGGGACCGTTCGACGGGATCGCGATGACGTCCACCCGGCGGGGGCTGCCCAGCAGGAAGTCGTTGAGCGGCTGGTAGGAGATGCCGCGGTCCTGGCCGCCGACGATGAGGATCGTGTGCTCGGCGTCGAACGCCTCGACCGCGGCGATGACGCTGTTCGCGGTGGTGGACAACGTGTCGTCGACCCAGACGAGCCCGCCGTCACGGCTGATCGTCTCCAGCCGGTGCGGGAGGGGCGCATGCCCGGCGAGGCCTCGGCGCACGGCGTCCGGCGACAGCGGTGTTTCGAGGGCCGCGCCGGCGGCCAGCACCGCCAGTCGCACGCTGGAGACCAGATGGCCGGCCCGCAGGTGCGGCGGCAGCTCGCGCACCGTGAGCAGGCGGGTGCCGTCGCGGTCCACGATGTCCTCGCCGGACGTGGCGGCCAGCAGGGTGGGCAGCTCGCGGACCCGCGGCTCGACCGAGACCAACTTCGCCAGGGTCGGCTCGTCGCAGACCAGCACCGCGGCACCGTGCACCGCGATCCGCGCCTTGTCCTGCCAGTACCGCTCCAGTGAGCCGTGCCAGGGAAGGTGCTCCTCGTAGAGGTTGGTGACGACGGCCACCCGCGGCGACCGGGTGATCCAGAAGCACTGGTAGCTCGACAGCTCCGCGACCACCGTGGCCGGGCCCGGCGGCACGGCCAGCAACGGCAGGCCGATGTTCCCGGCGAGCACGGCGCCCGCGTCGGTGCCGGTGCCGGTGCGGGTGCCGGTGCCGGTGCCGGTGCCGGTCGGCTGGCTCAGGATGGCGTGGATGAGGGACGCCGTGGTGCTCTTGCCCTTGGTGCCGGTGACCCCGACCGCCCGCGCGGCCTCGGACTCGAGCCAGACCGCGGAGCCCGAGGTCAGGTGGATCTCCTTCGCCCGCAGCGTCTCCAGGAACGGGTGGGTCCTCGGTATCCCCGGGCTCACCACGACGAGGTCGCAGTCGAGCAGCCGCTCCAGGCTGCCGGCGCCCCAGTTGTAGTCGACCCCGGGGAGAGGCTCGGCCGCGAGCGCGGACGCCTCCCGCTCATCCACGACGACCACCCCGGCGGGCGAGGCCGCGACGGCGCCGAGGACGGCGCGCCCCTCCAGCCCGAGACCCCAGATCCCGACGCGCCTGGTGGCGATCTCAGCCAAGCGCATCGAGTGCCTCGCGGAAGGGCTGCGGGATGAAGTGGGTGGCCAAGGGCTCGAGCAACGCGGCATCGAGCCCCGGGGCCGGGGCCTGGCCCTGGGCGTGCATCTCGTCGGTGAGCGGCCCCACCAGCCGGGCCCGGGCCCACCCGGGATCGCGCCCCAGCAGGACCAGGGCGACCAGAGCCTCGTCGTACTCGCCGACGCATTCGAAGGGCTTGTGCCCGCGAAGACCCAGGATCTCCAGGTAGCCGTCGAGGTTCGCCGGGTCGTCGAGCATGTTTCCCCCGAAGATCTCCGTCAGCCGCCCGCTCGAAATGAAGGGGGCGAGCACCAGGAAGACGAACTGGCACTTCGGGCATTCACGGCACCAGGACGACGCCCGCTTGGACTCGTCGATCCGGAAGCTGCGGTTACAGCTGGTGAAAGCCTCGAAATAGGCCGGCAACCCGGCGAACCGGCGGGCGATCTCCAGCTCCGAGAGCGGGCGAAGCAGCGAGAAGTACGCGTCGGCACCGGTTCCTCCGGAAGCAGCTCCCCCGGAACGCTCCAACGCCGAACGGAGCAAAGCCTCGAAATGAATACTCTTCGACCACTGATGATTGATGGTGTGGCCGTTCCAGGAGAGGTTTCCGTATTCCGCCGACCGCTCGTTGGACATGACCACCGGGCCGAGGCCCAGGCGCTCCGCGGCCATCAGGGCGATCAGGCTGACGACCGCGGTGACGGGCACATGGCCGTTGTGAGCCCCCTGCCGGTTGGCCTCGAGCAGGGTGGGGTCGATCGATCTCTGGGCGGAGACCAGTGGCTGCCCGCTGACCCGAGCGCAGCGGGTGATCGGCGCGAACGTGTTGACGGAGAAGAGCACCGGGTCGAAGCCCGCGGCCTTCAGCGACTCGATCGTGACCACGGAGTCCTTGCCGCCGCCGACCGGAACGAGCGGCGCGGCCGGCGCCGCGGCCACCGCGCCGCCAGCTTCGCCACCGTCGCGAGCTCCGCCGCCGCCGCCGCCAGCGGCTCCGCCGCCGCCCGCGCCCGTGATCTCGTCGGGGACCTCGTCCAGGCGCTTGCCCGTGATCTGGGGCGTGAGGGCGCCGGGCAGCTGGTTACGGAACGCGAATTCGCCGAGCCCGTTCCTGATCAGCTCCGACAGGAACGTGTGCTCTCCGTCGGTGAGACCGAACCCCACCCGGACGGTGCCGGGAGCGGCCGCCTTGTAGTAGCTCAGGCCACTCGCCAGTGCCAGCAGCCGAGCCGTCCGCGCCGACGGCACTCCAGCGGGCCGGCCCTGGTTCCCGTTCGGGAGGCGGATCGTCTCGACGAACTCGATGCTCCCAGCCTGCCCCAGCAGTGAGTAGAAGGCGCGAAACGTCTCCCCGGTCGAATCGAAGGAATAGCCCTCATAGGAGAATTCGCTGAATCCAGCCGGATCGAACATCGTGCTCGGATTTCCTCCCGCGCTCGACCATGCAACTTCGACTGTGCAGCTTATCGTCGTGCAACTCATCACCGTGCCAGCACTGGAGGCCAATCCTACCAGTGAGCCACAGTGAGCACGGAGCGCACCCGAGCCGGCCGGGCCCGCGGTCGGTTTTCTTACCGCACCAGGGGAATATCGGGGCCGTGGTCCACGCCCCAGGAGGACCACGGCACGCCGGGCGCCGTGCCAACCGGTGGGCGCAGGTCGTCCCACCAGCACGCCCGCGGATCATACCGGGCCAGAAACGGCCGGTTCACCAGTCCCGGATCGCGGCATTGCAGGAATCTCAGCGCGATGTACTTCTCCGCACCCACGGTATGAACACCGTCGACCACCACCTTTCCCGGCGTGGCGGACATCACCGGCCCACGGACGGTGCGTCCCAGACCGGACACGGAGCGGTAGGCGGCGCTGAAGATCTCGTAGGCGCGCAGCAGCGCGACCTCGAAGTAGCCGCGCGGCCCGGTGTCACGCTCCACGAACATGTAGTACGGAACCATGCCGAGCCGCACCTGGCGCTGCCACATGGCCGCCCAGGCCCCGGCGTCGTCGTTCACGGAGCGGATGACCGGGCCCTGGGTCCGGATCACCGCCCCGGTCGCGAGCACCCGGCGCACCGCGTGCTCGGCGAGGTCGGTCTCCAGCTCACGCGGGTGTGAGTAGTGGGCCATCAGGGCGAGGCTGCGCCCGCTGGCCACCACTCGTTCGAACAGCCGCAGGGTGTCGTCGGCCCCCGGATCCGTGACGAACCGCGCGGGCCAGTACGACAACGACTTCGTGCCGATCCGGATCGACTGCAGGTGCCCGAGCCCGGGTTCGTCGAGCAGCGGCAGCACGCACCGCGCCAGCATCTCGGCCGACATCACCATCGGGTCGCCCCCGGTGATCAGGACGTCGGTGACCTCGGGATGCGCACGTACGTACCTCACGAGGTCGTCCACGTTGCGCGAGGCCATCCGCAGGTGCGGCTCCTGGACGAACTGCGCCCACCGGAAACAGTAGGTGCAGTACGCGTGGCAGGTCTGCCCGTGGGCGGGGAAGTACAGGACGGTCTCGGGATACTTGTGCTGGAGCCCGTCCAGGCGGGTGCCGGCGAGCTCCGGGACATTGAGCTCCCGCTGGCCCGCCGGATGCGGGTTGAGCGCCGCACGCACCGCCGCCGCGGCGGCCTGGACCTCACGCGTGGGCGCGCCGCGCGCCAGGAGCTGGGCGATCGGCGCCACCTGCTCGGCGGGCAGCATGTCCGGCTGCGGGAAGACCAGCCGGTAGATCGGGTCGTCGGGGGCCGCGTCCCAGTCGATGAGCGCGTCGACCACGTAGTCGTTGACGCGGAACGGCAGCACGGCCGCGACGGCGCGGGCCATCAGGCGGTCGGGCCCGGCGAGGCCGGCCCGCTCGAGCAGGCCGTCGAGCGATGCGGCGTTGTAGAAGCGGGGGCTGGCAGGCGCCGAGATCGGCCTGAGCGTTTCGCGTGTGGTCAAGAGGAGCGCTCCTGTGTGGCGGCTCGGGTATGACGGTGCCTGGTCAGCCGACCCAGACGGGCGGCACCCGGTCCGCCCAGGGGGCGAGCCGTTCCAGCCGCAGGGCCAGCCCGAGCAGGCCCGCCAGGTCTCGCGGCCGTGCCATGAGCTGGACCCCGACCGGAACCGACGCGGCGGCGCCCAGCGCGCCCAGCGCGCCCGGTACGCCCGGTACGCCTGATGCACCCGGTGCACCCGGCACGCCTGATGCGGCCGGTGCGGCCGGTGCGGCCGGTGCGGCCGGTGCGGCCAGCGGTAGCGAGACCGCGCAGAGGCCCGCGAGGTTGGCGAACGCGGCGAACGGCGCGAAGTGCGCGGCGCGCCGGAAGACGTCCGCGGGATGTGCGGGGGCGGTGACCCAGCCGTGCGGGACCGACGGCCTCGCGACGGTCGGGGTCAGCAGGACGTCGCCTTCGGCGAGCACGCGGCTGGCCCGCTGGGTGTACGCGCCGAGCCGTGCGATGGCCCGGTGCAGGTCGAGCGCGCTGGTCCGGCCGGCGAGCTCGAGGCCCGCCCGGGTCGTCGCGTCCAGCAGTTCGGGCCGAGGATCCCCGTACGCCACCGGAACCGTGCTGCGCACCAGCATCAGATCGTCGAGAACCGCGTCGGCCGACCAGTCCGGTGCCGCCTCCTCGACCCGGCACCCCGCCCCTGCCAGCAGGTTCGCGGCCGCCACCGCGGCGGCGGTGCACACCGGGTCGACCTCGCAGTCGACCGGCGGGACGTTCGTCAGCACGATCCGGTGGTCGTCCGCCGGCCACGGATCCTCGGACACGGCCAGGGCCACCTCGTCGAGGTCGAGCGCACCCAGCGCGGTCAGCCAGTAGATCGCGTCCGCGACCGTGCGGCTGACGACACCGTCCTGGGCGCCCGCGCCCAGGGCCGGGCGCGGGGTCACGGGGAGGCGGCCCGGCCCCGGCATGACCGCGAAGACCCCGCAACACGAGGCGGGGATGCGCAGCGATCCCGCCCCGTCGCTTCCGTGCGCGACGGCGGTGACCCCGGCCGCGACACTCGCGGCGGCGCCTCCGCTCGACCCGCCGGCGCTGAGCGTGTGATCCCAGGGATTTCGGCAGACACCGTTCAGCTCGGGCTCGGTGACCGGGAGGATGCCGAACTCGGACGTGCTCGTCTTCGCGAACACGGCCGCGCCGGCGGCCTTCATCCGTCCGACCACCGGCGCGTCGTGCGGCGGTACGTGCTCCGCGAACGCACGGGACGCGAAGGTCGTGCGCATTCCCGCGGTGGGGGTCAGGTCCTTGACGGAGGTCGGGATTCCCCACAGCAGGGGCCGCTCGTCCGGCGCGCTGGTGCGGAAGCGGGAAAGCGACTGCTCGAGTGCCTGTTCCAGGGCCTGCTCCGCGCCGATGGTGACGTAGCAGTTCAGCGCGGCGTTCGCCCGGGTCGCGCGCCGGTGGCAGTCGTCGAGGACCTGCCGTGGGGAGAGCTCCCCCGCGCGCAGCAGCCGGGCGGTCTCCTGGAGGCTGCCGGGGGTGGCGTTCTCCGCCAGCCTCCGCATCGCCCGCTCCCCGAGAACGCGGGCCGGGATCGTCACGGGGCGCTCAGGCCCGCTCACCGGTCACCGTGTCCGCCGTGGTCGGCCGTGGTCCGCTGTGAGCGCCACCGTCGTAGAAGGCGATCAGGTCGTGGGCGTCGAAGAGGATGACGTTCTCCTCCTCGCCGTAGGCCTGGATCGGGCCGGAAAGTGGCGCCAGGGGAACGCCCGCCCGGGCCAGGGCGCGCCAGAAGGGTGCGATGGTCAGGCCGTACATCATCGGCCGTTGCAACTCGACGCAGTGCCGGGCGGCGTTGACCATCAGCTCGTACAGGTTCCTGACGTCGGCGGTCTCCCGCCGCAGCACACAGAGCCGGCCGAACTCCGCGCCCCTCGTCTGCTCCAGGGGGCCGTCATAGCGGTCCTGCAGCGGCCAGCGGCCTTCGAGGACGACCCGCACCGCGGCGACCGGAGCACCGGTGTGGTCCGTCATCACGATGTGCCGGCAGGCGCGGTCGTACGTGTCCGACGCCCAGGCGTCGAGGTGGGCCGGATCGCGCCGGCTGCCGGAGAACGCGGCCCTCCGAAGCGAGAGGACCGTGGCGAGGCGGGCCGCGTCACTCCCGTCGAAGATTTCAATCATGACCGATCCTTTTCCGTCGTCGACTCGGACCTGCCGCATCCCCGGCCATGCGCCGTGAGACGAAATAGGATCACCGGTTCCTGAGATGGCCCATCCTGATGAGGACCCGGCGGCCGGTGTCATCGAACCCCGTGCGGCCGTGCATGAAACGGGAGTTGTCGAAGACCGCGAGGTTCCCGGGTTCCCAGGAGACGCGCACGGAGACCGTCTCCGCGACCTTGCGGATCTCGGCGAGGAGATCGGCCGGGAATGGGCTCCCGTCCGCCAGCGCGACACGGAAGCTGTCCCTGGCGTAATAGTCGCTTTTCTCCCGATAGGCATAGATCATCAGCGAGTTGCAGAAGGACGGAACACCACCTTCTGACGGGATCACCGCCTTTGTGCGGAACCGGCCGTGGAGCACATCCCCCTGGAAGTCGCCGTCAAGCCGCTCGTAGGGGCGCAGCAAACTGCCGACCCGAGCCAGCGCCACCCGGGCCTGCGCCACGTCGGTCACGCCGAAGGTCTGCTGCCAGCGTGCCGGCGTAGCCTCCCAGCTCCAGTAAAGGTCCAGGTCGCAGACGTATGCACGGGTCGACTCGTCGAGGCGCCGCAGCAGTTCCGCCCCGTCGCACAGGACAGTCTCACCACCGGCGGCGGCGGGGCGCTCGCAGTAGAGGACGAGCAGGTCCGGGCAGCCCGGCGCGTAGGAGCCCTCCCGGTGCAGCGGAATCGCGTCCATACCCTTGTTGACGGTGGACGTGCTTGGATCCGCGCCCACCGGGTCACGTTCGATGGTGTTCGTTGCGTGGTGAACCATCGGGACCATGAGCGCCTCGGTGAACTCCCTGAAGTCGAACAGGGTGGTTCCTGGCCTTTTGATGAACGCCGCGCCGTGCTCGATGACAGCTGTAAGCGCCGCACCTGGGTCGACGTCGTCGAGGACGGGAATATGAACACCGGCGACCATGATGAATCCCCCTTTGGAACCGTCCGCACGGAACGGGCCAGCACCGCCGGCGGATGCACCTGGCGGGACTTCTGTCGGCACCATCAGTCCGAGAATTCCAGATCGGAACAGTAGCATCGCCGAAGGCCGCCGAACAGAGTTTTCAACGCAGTCCCGACGCGGCTGTCAAAACACCCGGGCGGGTTGGCGGATCGTCCCGCCCGTAGGCAGGACGATCCGCCGGTCCAGCGGTTTTGCGGACTAGCGGACCGTCACCGCGAGCTCGTCGCTCGTCGTGGCGCCCGCCGCGTTACGGAACTCGGCGGTGTAGCGGTAGGTGCCGGCGGCCCTGCCGGTCACGTTCAGCACCGCCTTCTGGGCTTCCGGGCTCGCCGCGGTCAGCGCGCCCTCGGCCACCTGCACACCGTTCTCGAAGAAGCGGTAGCCGGTGGCGTTGGTGCCCCACCACAGGTTCGCGGTGACCTGGTAGGAACCGTCGTTGTCCCAGTTGTCGTGCGAGAGCACCGGCCTGGCCGGGTTCGCGTCGTCCACCGTGACGCGCAGCGTCGTCGTCTCGGTGCGGCCGACAGAGTTGATCAGCACGCCGGTGAACGTGTACTGGCCGTTGGGCAGGCCACCGACCTGGAAGGACGCCTTCTGCACGCCCGGGGTGGCCCAGGTCAGCGGCAGCGTGGCAAGGCGCTCGCCGGCCTGGTAGAGCTCGAACGAGGTGGCGTTCTCGCCGTACCACATGTTCAGCATGACGTTGAACGTGCCGTCGCTCAGGCCGGTGTCCCAGCCCTCGTCGGAGCTGAGCACGCCCTTCGCGGGGGCGGTCTTCGCACCGTCGACGCGGACGGCCTCGCCCGCCGGCACGCTGGCGTTGCCGGTCCGGTCCACCGCCCGGTAGGTGACGGTGTGCTCGCCGGCGGCGTCGACGGCGAACGGGCCGGTGTACTCCGCCTCGGCGCCGTCGTCGATCCGGTAGAGGGTCTTCGCGACGCCGCTGTCGGCGTCCTGAGCGGTCAGGGTGATCTTCACCGGGCGGACGGCCCCGGTGAGGGCGAGCCGCTCGGTCGCGACGGTGACCGCCGGCACGGTGGCGTCGAGGCCGGCCTGCAGGCTGGCGACCGCGGAGACGTTGCCCTGCTTGTCGGTGGCGCGGTACTCGATCTGGTGCTGGCCCGCCGGCACCGCGAACGGCGCGCTGTAGGCCACCCACGCGCCGCCGTCGACGCGGTACTCGACCGTGGCGACGCCGGAGCCCTCGTCGGTCGCGGCCAGTACGACCCGGCCGTCGGCACCGAGCCACTGCCCACCGACCGCGCCGGTCAGGGACGCCGTGGCGGCGGGTGCGTCGGTGTCGGGCGCCTCGCACCAGTTGGGCTCGGCGTGCGGCGTCGCGTTGTAGTTCGCCCGCCAGGTGACGAGCTCACCGCCGAGGTCCGTGATGATCCCGTCGACGCCGAGCGCGGTGAGGCTCGCCCAGGCGGTCGCGGAGTTCTCGGTCCAGACGAAGGTCTTCAGGCCGGCGGCACGCATCGCCTCCAGCGCCGCCTTGCTCGGCCAGGTGTCCGGGTTCAGGCCGATCGCGTGGTGCGCCTGGGTGAAGGTCACCGGGTCGGCCGGGAAGTTGGCGAGGATCATCGTCGGCAGCTCGGGGTGCACCTGGTAGAGCCGGTCGATGGTGGTCGTGCTGAAGCCCTGCGCGATGACCTGGTCACGCACCCCGTACTGCTCGATGAGGTCCCTGGTGGTCTGGATGTAGTTCACCGGCCAGTCGCCCTTGTACTCCAGCAGGAGCTTGGCACCGCTCTGCTTCATCCAGGCGAGCAGGTCCTCCAGCGTTGGCACCGGGGTGCCCGCGAACTGGGCGCCCTTCCACGATCCGGCGTCCAGCTGCCTGATCTGGGCGATCGTGAGGCTGTGGTTGGCACCGGTGCCGTCGGTGGTGCGGTCGACGCTGTCGTCGTGCATCAGGAAGGGGACACCGTCGGACGACCAGTCGATGTCCGTCTCCAGGTAGTCCGCGCCCTTCGCGAAAGCCGACCGCATCGCCGGCAGCGTATTCTCCGGGTAGGCGGCGGAGTCACCGCGGTGCGCGATGACCAGCCCGGTCTGCCCCGGCGCGGTGGTGCCGACCGGCACGCACGCCGCCGGCGGAAGCGGGTCGATCCTGGTGATCCTGATGTTGTCGTACGAGACCGTGGAGCCGTCGACGACGAGGCCCTGAACGCCGGTCGTGCTGCGGAGCAGCCCGTCGGTCTCGAAGACCTTCTGGCCGTTGAACCACCACTCGCCGTGGGTGCCCTGGACGACGATCGAGACCTGGACGTCCTTGCCGGTGCCCGCCGCGGTCGGCGCGGCGCTCGTGGCGGGGACGTACCAGGCGTTCGCCGCGGTGCGCTGGGCGAACTCGAGCCCGTTGGCCGCGGTCGTGCCACTGCGCATCGCCGCCTGTTGCCACGGCACCCCGCCGTTCGCGGGGATGTCGAGCGCGAGGGCCTGCCAGCGGGTGGCCTCGTTGACCGCCTCGAAACGGACGGTCGCGTCGTACCGGAAGTTCTCCAGGTGCTGGCCGAACGTGATCCGGACGATGCTTCCGCCGGTGCCCAGCAGCCGGCCGTTCTCGACCCGCCAGTTGCCGTTGACCGCGGTCCAGCCGGCCGGGACGACGCCGCCGGAGAAGTCCTCGGACAGGACGATGTTCGCCGCGTTCGGGTCCGGCAGCTGGGTGATCGTCACGTCGTCGTAGGAGACGGTGGCGCCGTCGACGACGAAGCCCTCGACGCCGGTGGCGCTGCGGACCAGGTTCTCGGTCTCGAAGATCTTCTGCCCCTCGAACCACCACTCGCCGTGGGTGCCCTCGACGACGATCGAGACGTGGACGTCCTTGCCGGTGCCGGCGGACGTCGGCGCCGCGGCCGTGTCGGTCACGTTCCACGTGTTCGAGGCGGTGCGCTGGGCGAACTCGAGCCCGTTGGTCGCGGTGGTGGTGGTGCGCATCGCGGCGTGCTGCCACGGCACGGCGCCGTCGGGCGCCATGTCGAGCGCGAGCGCCTGCCAGCGGCTGGTGTTGTCCACCGACTCGAACCGCACCGTGGCGTCGAACCGGTAGTTCTCCAGGTGCTGGCCGAAGGTGATCCGCGCGGGGCTGGCCGAGTACGCGGCGCCGGTACCGACCAGGCGGCCGTTCTCGACCCGCCAGTTGCCGGTGACCGCGTTCCAGCCGGCGGGCAGCGAGCCGCCGGAGAAGTCCTGCTGTAGAACGACCTGCTCACCTGTGGTGTCGGCCGCCGCCACCGACGCCCCCCCGACCACCAGCACGCCGCTCACAGCCGAAGCCGTGGCCACGGCCGCGGTCACGGCGGCCACCCGGTGCCACGACCGAGCCCATCTCTGCCTGTGTTTCACCTGTCTCGCAGTCCTTGTTCGTCCGTCCCGCCCGGGTCCCCCGCGAGCGCTCCCACCCGAGACCCACCGAAAACACTCCGGCAGGCTGGACGATTCAAGTAAGGCTCCCTTTCCTAAGCACCGCACGCCGGCCAGCGGCGGATGAACGCTCGGTAAAGCGCAAAGGCCACCGTCCGCGTCGATGATGACCACCCGGCTACAACCCGGTGACGCAGAGCTTGCCGGCACGGAGGACGGCCGGTGGGCATCCGGTGAGCGTCCGGTGGGCGGTCGGTCTTGCCCACGGCGCGGCGGGACGGATGGTGGCCGTCCCGCCGTCCGCGCTGGACCCCTCGACACGAGCTCGACCAGTGGTCTTCGGCAGGGCGTCGTCCAGATCGGTCCTACGACGTCCACCCTCGGTGCAGAACGGTTGATCAGCTAGCTAGAAGTGCGGGTCGATGTCGTCGTGGTTGCCGTGCAGAACGGACAGGACGGTGATAAGCCGAATGACGATGGTGCCGATCGCCAGTGCCGTGCGCACCGGGCGGAGGCGTCCGGCCATCGGGTTGCCGCAACTGGCAGTCGCGGCCGGCCGTGGGACGCCGGGTCCGTCGCTGCGCCTGTGTGGCGGGCGTGGTCTACTCAAAGCGGCCTCTCTCGTTGAGGTTGCAGGGAAGACCTCTGGTTCCGGCGTCCTGATCTCTTGGCGGGGAATGGGACGCCGGTCCAGAGCATGAGATGTCAGCTGCCGCGGGCGGTTCGGCCTGTTGGGCGCTGACTGGGTGACCGTCTTCTTCGACAGTTGCGACGACGATCAGCATGCCGGCCTGACGGTCGGGCTCGACGTGAGCCATCGGCCGGTCGTCCGGTCCGCGGCCCGCCTGGAACCGGCGAGTCGGTGCCGGCTGGCGGCTGCCTCGATATCCGTGAGCCATCCCTGTCGGGCGGCCCAGGCGCGAGCCGCGCGCTCGGTCGGAGCGAGCCGGTGAAACGGGTCGATCTCGTGCACCCACCACGCGAAGTCGTCGGGTTCGACGTCCGGCTGAGGCGGGTTGTGAGTGATGGCTGAGCGCATGCGCATCTCGACTTCTCCAGTGAATGGCACTGATGGACTACCCAATCCTAGTCATATCTGACTAGTTCGAAGGGTGTGTCGGGCTCACGGGAGGCCGCGAATCGGCATCGGCTCGAAGAGGCCCTGGTCAGCGCCTTTCAGGCGCCGACACGCCGCGCGTCGTGCCGGTCGGGGTCGACAACCGTCTCCGCACCCGGTTTGCCAGCGGCAGGGAGGTTCCGGACGTACAGCCGGGGTGTGTGAGGTACGGCTGCCGGAGTGGGCTCAGACCTCCGTAGTGGGCTCAGACCTACAGTGCCGAGCCGCCGGTGGTGTCGATGGTCTGGCCGGTGACCCAGCGGGCGTCAGGAGAGGCCACAAAGGCGACCACATCGGCGACGTCCTGCGGTTGACCCACCCGACCGAAGACCGAGAGGGAGGCGGCGGACCGCGCCGCGGGGGCCTGTTCGTCGCCGCGCAGCCAGTCGGCGTTCACATCGGTGTCGATGATGCCAGGGTTGACCGAGTTCACGGTGATGCCGCGCACGCCGAGATCCTTGGCCAGCGCGAGGCTGAACGTGTCGAGTGCGCCCTTGGTCATGGCGTAGGCGAGGATGTCCGGGGTGGCGATGCGGGTGACGCCCGAGGAGATGTTGATGATCCTCCCGCCGTCACGCAGCCGGACCAGGCCGTGCTGCACGATGAAGAACGGTGCCCGCACATTCACCGCGAACAGCTGGTCGAACTCCGCCGGCGTGACGTTCCTGATGTCCTCCGACCGGCCGATGCCCGCGTTGTTCACGATGATGTCGACCCCGGGGTCGAGGCCGGCTGACGCGAGCCCCGCGTCGAAGGCGGCCCAGAGCGCCGCCGCGTCGCCGGGCGCGCCCAGCGTTGCGTGCACCGGAAACGCGCGGCCGCCGGCAGCAAGGATCATTTCAACGGTCTGCTTCGCCGCGGCCACACTGCTGCCGAAGTGGACGGCCACGACCGCCCCGTCCGCGGCGAGCCGCCGCGCGATCGCCCGACCGATGCCACGGCTGGCCCCGGTGACCAGCGCCGTCCTGCCGTCAAGCACACCCATCGTGCCGATCACCGTCTCTCGGTCGCCACGCGACCGCATGCTCCCATGCGCCGCGGGGGCACGCAGCACGGAAACCGGGGAGCCCAAGCCACGACCACCTGCCTGGCCTGGCCACCTGGCCCGCGCTCGGCGACCTGCCCCTGCGGCTCGCGGCCTGCCCCTGCGCCTGGCGACCTCAGCCCGGGCGGCCTGGTGACCTCAGCCCGGGCGGCCTGGTGACCTCAGCACGGGCAGTGCGCCGGCTACCGGCTCTCGGCGAGGCGGCAGCGGATGGCGGCGGCCTCGTTGTCGGCGAGCCAATGGCGGCGGGCGGCTCGGGCGCGGGCCTGGCGGACAGGCGGCGAGAGCCGGTGGAACGGGTCGATCTCGTGTACCCACCACGCGAAGTCGTCCGGGCCGGCGTCTGGTTGCGGCGGCACGTAGGAGACGTCAGAGCGGTTGCTCATGTCGCAGCTCCCTCTCGGATGGCACTGGCCGACCACCATCGTAGCTACATCGGACTAGTGCTTTTGGGGCAGGTAGCCGACACCTGAGGCCAGGCCGCTCGGCGGCGGACCGCGGATGGGTGGTGCCGGCGTCCTCGTGGCCGTCGTGACCTCGGACGTCTCTGCGATGCTGGACCCCGGGACGTGCGGGGGGCAGCGCAATCTCAGGTAGTTTCTGGCCTACTGTCACGCCTCGGGCCGTGGCAGCCGTGCGGTCTCTGACAACGACGAAGGGACGCTCCTATGGGCCTCCGCCTGGGCGACATCGCGCCCGATTTCACCGCCACGACCACCGATGGCGAGATCTCGTTCCACGACTGGAAGCAGGGCTCGTGGGCCGTGCTGTTCAGCCACCCGGCCGACTTCACCCCTGTGTGCACCACCGAGCTCGGGCGTACCGCGGCTCTGCATGGTGAGTTCGACAAGCGCAACACGAAGGCGATCGCGCTGTCGGTCGACTCGGTCGAGGACCACCGCGGCTGGGCACCCGACATCGCCGAGGTGAGCGGGACGGCGCTGAACTTCCCGATCATCGCGGACCCGAACCGTGCCGTCGCCGAGCTGTACGACATGATCCACCCCGGCGAGGGTGACACCTCCACCGTTCGTTCGGTCTTCATCATCGACCCGAACAACAAGATCCGTCTCACCCTCACCTACCCCAAGTCGGTGGGGCGCAACTTCGACGAGATCATTCGGATCATCGACGCGCTGCAGGCGACCGACAAGAACCCGATCTCCACGCCGGTCGACTGGAAGCCCGGCGACCGGGTGATCGTCGCGCCGACGCTGTCGACCGAGGACGCCAAGGGCAAGTTCAGCAACGTCGAAGAGGTCAAGCCCTACCTCCGCTACGCCGACGCTCCCTGAGCTGCCTGACGGCTCGGGTTCGTCCGCGCCGCTGCCAGCCCGTACATCGCCACGGGCCGGCAGCGGCGTTCGTGTTTTCGGCGCCCATGGGCAGGAAACGCGGTGAGTCCGACCCGCGCCCGGGTAGCAGCGGCGCTTCTGGCACGTCTGAAACGTCTGTGCCCGGCACCGCGGACTCCCCTGCTCAGCGGGCCTGCCCGAGACTCGCCTCGTCCAGGTCGCTCACCAGCTCTTCGGGTGCGCGCATCCGCCAGGCGTCGGTCACCAGCTCCGCCAGCCGCTCGGCCGTCACCTTCGCCAGGCGCACCATCAGCACCGGCCAGCCGTCGTAACCGGGCGCGGTGAAGAAGAGGTCCGGTTCGCCGAGCAGGAGCGCCTGCTTCTCCGCCTCGTCACCGACGAAGAGCACGGCGATGTCAGTTCGGATCACCCGCGGCTTCCCCGGCACACGTTCCGGGTAGGACCAGACGAATCCCTTGTCCGCGACCCGGAAGTCGAAACCGTCGCTGTCGATCTCCACGACATGCGGCAGGCTCATCGCGAGGCGCCGCACATCGTCGGCATCAGCCACCAAGGCCCTCCTTCGGACGCACAGTTCGAACCTTGACGAGGCTACGACGAGGCTGTCTGACGGGCCGAGGCACCGGTCTCACCGGCCGATGTCGTGGTCGCCGGCCTCGACCAGCCCGCTTTCGTAGGCGAAGACCACGACCTGGGCGCGGTCGCGAAGGCCGAGTTTGGTGAGGATGCTCGACACATGCGACTTGACTGTCGCGGGCCCGATGAAGAGTTCGTTGGCGATCTCCGAATTGCTGGACCCGCGGGCGACCGCGACCACCACGTCACGTTCGCGGTCGGTCAGGCGTTCCACGCGGCGCGCAACCGTCGAGCTGACAGGCCTGCGTTCGGTGAACCGGCCGATGAGGCGCCGGGTGATCGACGGCGCGATCAGTGCGCCACCATCGGCGACGGTGCGGACCGCGACGGCGAGCTGGTCGGCCGGAATGTCCTTCAACACAAAGGCGCTCGCTCCGGCGCGGAGCGCCTCATAGACGTACTCGTCCGGATCGAAGGTGGTGAGAATCAGTACCCGCACGCCCCAGTCGGCCTCGGCGAGAATTCTCGACGTGGCTTCCAGGCCATCCATCTCCGGCATCCGGATGTCCATGAGAATCACGTCGGGACGATGCTCCCGGGCGGCCTCCATCGCCTCCAGCCCGTTGCCTGCCTCGGCGACGACGTCGATGTCGCTGTGGATCCGCAGCACCATGGCCAGGCCGCCACGGACCAGGGCCTGGTCGTCGACGATGAGAACACGAACAGTCAACCCGGTTTCCCTCCGAAAGGCAGGTGGGCAGCGACCTGGAACCCGCCTCCCACACGAGGTCCTGCGTCCAGGCTCCCGCCCAGCAGCAGAGCCCGCTCCCGCATCCCGACGATGCCGTGGCCTCCCGAATGCCCACCATCGGCGTCCGGCCTGGCGGCAACGGTGCTGCCGCGACCATCATCGCGGACCTCGATGACCATGCCGTTGTGCCCGGTACGCAGACTCACCTCAGCCTGGGTTCCAGGGCCGGCGTGCTTGAGGACGTTGGTCAGCGCCTCCTGGATGATGCGGTAGGCGAACAGATCCGTCCGGGCGGAGATCTCCGCTGACGGCAGGTCCATCGCCAGTTGCACGACCACACCGGCCCCGCGGAGCTGCTCGATCAGCCGGGGGAGCTCCGCGAGGCTGGGTTGGGGGCCCAGGCCGTCATGGCCTGCCTCGGGACGCAGCACGCCGAGAAGGTGGCGAAGCTCGTCGAGGGCCTGGCGCCCCGCCTCCTCAACCGCCGTCATCGCGTGCAGCGCGGCCTGTGGGTCCTGCGCCGCGACGGCCCGGGCTCCGCTCGCCTGCACGGTCATGAGGCTCACCCGATGGGCGACGACGTCGTGGAGCTCCCGCGCGATGCGGGCCCGCTCCTCCATGACGATCCGCCGGCTCTCCGCCGTGTGCTCGCGGCGGCGCTCGACGGTGCGGGCACGGCGCAGCTGGATGCGGCGCCCTGCATACCACGCCCCGGCCATGAAGAGGCCGCCGAACGCGGGCTCCTGCCACCACGGGCCCGGATCGTCGAGGCCATCGAGACCGACCAGGCCGGTCGCGACGACAACTCCGACAGCGCCCTGCCAGTCCGCCGAGCTGTACCGCCCCGCGGCGTACAGCGCGATGATCGACACGCAGCCCAGCTGGGTGTCGCTGCCGACCAGCGCGGCCCAGCAGACCAACGTCAGGCCGAGCACACGCAGCGGCGCGCGCCGGCGCCAGAACAGGGCCGGACTGGCCACCGCGCAGACCAGCAGGACGAGGATCGGGACATCGCCGAGCGGGCGGATCGTTATCGCGTCTCCGGGCCCGTCGGCCATGAAAGCGGCCATGAAGTAGAGCGCGAGGACGAGCACGGTGTCGGCGGCGCGCGGCCAGCGGGCGAAGGGCCCGCGGAACCTCCGCGGGACGTCCTCATGCGGCGTCGGGGTAATCGGCATCGCACGGCTTTCCATCTGGTTCTCAGCGAGGTGAACCGCGACTGGTCGCGGCTTCGTCGGTGGGCATGGGCTCACGGTATGCCAGTGCGACAGTGCGGTCTCCGGCCTTCCGGCGGGGACGGTTCTCCCCCGCCAGACGGAGAACGGCTCGGAATCCACCCGACGCAATCCTTCTCCCGGCGGGTTTCCGAATCCGCTCCCAGGCGGGCGACAGCTTCGGGGCACAGCCAGCACAGTTGAGCCCGCACGGCGCTCGGGTCGAGGGCCGTGCCGGCCCGGCCCACCGTCCGCACACATGGCACCGCCGCCGGGCGGTCCCGGCCGGTCCCGCCCCTCAGAGCCACCGGCCGAACCACGCCGAATCTCGCAGGAGAGGTAGCCATGAATCGGCTCACCCGCCACATCGCAGCAGCGAGCGCACGCAGGCCTCGACGCACGGTCGCGGCCTGGGTATTCGCCGCCGTCCTCGCCCTCGCCCTGGCCAGCACGGTCGGAGGGTCGTTCGTCGACGACTTCGTCGCCCCCGGCAGCCAGAGCGAGAAGGCGACGGATCTGCTGGAGCAGCGCTTTCCCGACGCCGCCGATGGCAGCGCGCAGGCAGTGTTCGCCGTGCCGGCGGGCCAACGACTCGACCACCACCGTGCGGCCGTCACCGCCGCCGTCGCGCGGATCGCGGAGGTGGATCATGTCGCCGCGGTGGCCAGCCCGTTCGCCGCCGGTACCACCTCACCGGACGGCCGGATCGGCTACGCCCAGATCACGTTCGATGTGCCGGCGACCGATCTCGGTCCAGGAGCACTCACCGCGATAAGCGGCGCCATGCGGCCGGCGCGTGACGCGGGTGTCGTGACAGAGCTGGGCGGCGACGCCGCGTTCATCAACGGTGAGGCGGCTACGTCAGGTGCGGAGGCGATCGGCCTGCTGGCCGCGCTGGTGGTCCTGCTCCTGGCCTTCGGCACGATCGTGGCCGCGCTGATCCCGGTCGCGCTCGCGCTGATCACAGTGGCCGTGGGGCTGGGGAGCGTGCTGCTGCTGGCGAACGTCCTGGAGGTCTCCTCCGCGGCACCGACGATCGGCGCGATGATCGGTCTTGGCGTCGGCATCGACTACGCCCTGTTCATCGTGGCCCGCTATCGGGAGAACCGTGGCGCCGGCCAGGACAACGCCGCCGCGCTCTCCGCGGCGATGGCGACCTCGGGCAACGCCGTCGTGCTGGCCGGTGGGACGGTAGTCGCCGCGATGGCGGCCCTCGCGCTGACCGGTCTGGGCTTCCTGACCTCGGTCGGTCTGAGCACCGCTCTGGTGGTGGTTTGCGCGGTAGCGAGTGCGCTGACCCTGCTGCCAGCGATGCTTTCGTTGCTCGGTGACCGCGTCGACGCGGGCCGAGTCCCGGGCCGCCGCCTCCACTCGCCGCCTGAGAGCACCGTGTGGTGGCGCTTCGCTCACCGGGTCGCCCGCCGGCCGTGGCCGTATCTGATCCTCTCGGTAACCGTGCTGCTCGTGCTGGCCGCCCCCGCACTGCGCCTGCAGACGGGCTTCCCGGACGCAGGTGATGACTCGCCCAGCAGCAGTTCCGCCCGCCGGGCCTACGATCTGCTCGCCGAAGGCTTCGGTCCGGGCGTCAACGCGCCGTTACTGCTGGTGGCCGACCTGCGCAGCCCAGGTGTGGATCGTGACGCCCTCACCGTGCTGTCCGATCGGGTCGAAGCCGACCCCGGCATCGCGGAGGTCGGTGATCCCCGGTTCTCACCCGACGGCGACACGGCGGTGCTGTCGATGCTGCCCACCACTGCACCCGCGGACGACGCGACCTCGGAGACACTCGCCCGCGTCCGTGGTCTCGTCCCGGGCAACGTCGCGGTCGCGGGCCTGACCGCGATGACCGACGACCTCGACCGGCAGCTGAGCGACACCCTTCCGATCTTCATCGCGGCGATTCTGGCGGCGTCGTTCCTTCTGCTGATGGTGATGTTCCGCTCCATCGCGGTGCCGCTGAAGGCCGCCGCGTTGAACCTGCTGTCGATCGGTGGCGCGTACGGCGTCGTCGTCGCCGTGTTCCAGTGGGGGTGGTTCGGGAGCGTGTTCGGCCTGGAGGAGACCTACCAGATCGCCTCTCCACTGCCGACGATCTTCTTCGCGGTGCTCTTCGGCCTGTCCGTCGACTACGAGGTGTTCCTCCTCTCCCGGATCCGCGAGGAGTACGACGCCAGCGGCGACAACGTCGAGTCAGTCGCCCGGGGCCTGGCCGGCACCGGGCGCGTGATCACCTCGGCCGCTCTGATCATGACGGTGGTGTTCCTGGGTTTCGTCGCCGACCCGTCGCCGTTGGTGCGGATGCTGGGCCTCGGGCTGGCGACGGCGATCGTGCTCGACGCGACGATCGTCCGCATGATCCTGGTCCCCGCGATCATGACATTGCTGGGCAGGGCGAACTGGTGGCTGCCCCGCTGGGGTGGCCACCCGGCCCCGCGCCCGCGCGCCGGCGTCGTCGAGCATGGCTGACACAGCCCGGCCCCGGCCTTCGTGTTGTCTCCGAAGGCCGGGGCCGGGGTTTCGCGTCCGGTCAGGTGGCGGGCTTGCAGGGGTCGTATCTCACCGGGCTGGCAGCACGTTCCCGCAGAGTTTGCGGTCCACCACGTCAAACGAGCTACCGGCGTCGTTGACGCGGACGAAGGCCAGACAGTTCTGCGGTTGGCTGCGGCGACCGCTGACGTCCGTCGGCCGGATCAGCCCGCCCGCGTCGTAGTCGCGCATTCCGTCGAGCGCCCTGATCACACTCTCCCGGTCGGGGCACTCCCCCGCGGCCGCCACCGCGCGCAGCAGCATGTCCGTCTCGATGTAGGAACGGATCGTGAACTCCTGTTCCGGGTTCCCCACCTGCGGGGCGTGGTGGGCGATCGCGGCCGCGTACTGCTCCGCGGCGGGCCCACCCAGCTCCAGCGGCGTCACATAGCTCATGATCGACACCCCGGCCAGCGCGGGACCGTACCGGCCGAGCAGGTTCGCGTTGTAGCCGGGGACGGAGAGCGTCGCCCGCAGCGTCGCGCCGGCATTGCGCAGGGCGTTGAGAATGCCGGCGAGAACCGGCGGGTCGATGATGCTGACAAGCACGTCGGCGTCGGTGGCGGCGAAGGCCTCGGCGACCCGTTGCGGGCTCTGTGAGGCCTCGGCGAACTGCACGATGCCCGCCGGAACGACACCGGCCGCCCGTAGGCCGAGCGAAATCCGATCGGCATAGATGGCCGTCGACGCGACGTTCTCCGGGATGACGATCAGCGCCCGGGTGCCCCCGTTGTTTCTGAGGTACCGCCCCCAGGTGTCGACGGAACCACTCATGTTGGCGAACACGAACATGTTCTCGTACTGGGACCAGACCGGCTCGGTGCCCGCACCTGTCACCGGGACGCCCCGCTCGGCCAGATAGGCCGCGGAGCCGCTCATCGTGAAGCTGGTCGCGACGAGCCCCGCGATACTGACATCCTCGACGAGCTCGCCGACGACACGGCGGTTCGTCTCCGTCGACATCTGGTCGTCGCGCCATTCGTAGCTGACTTCGCGGCCGTTGATGCCACCCTGTTCGTTGGCCAGACCGACCCGCGCCTCCACCCCGCCGCGCGCCGCGGAGAACGCACCGGCATCCGTGCCCGTGTCGGGGTAGACGAAGCCGATCTTCACCTGGTCCGCGGTGACTCCCGGAGCGACGCAGCTCTCGGCGGCCGGTGCACCGCTGCTCCCCGAACAGGCGGACGTCGTCGCGAGAAGCAGCGGCAGGGTGACCGCCACGGCGCACCGGCCGGCCAGGGCACGCACAGGTCCCCCGCCACGCCGCCGCCGTGTCGCGGCGCCGGCGCCGGCTCGCGATCCATTTCGCATGGACGAATCGCCGCGCATTGATGGCGAGTCTGTTAATCTAAGGTTGTCGTTTTGAACTGGTAGCCTCCCGGACGCTGGTCGGACCTGTGACGACGGCGGGATCTGTGGGGGCGGCAGGATCTGCGGCAACGTGAGTTTCCTCTCGATTCGGGCACGCCGAAGTCGCGCACTCGGCAGCATTCAGCAGACCGAGCCCAGTTCTCCACGCACCCCGGAACGCCGGATTTTACTGATTACCGAATCACCGAATCGACTATCAGAAACAAACGGGACCACACCGGCGCGCGCACCCGGACCGTCACCCTCGGCAAACATGCCCACGGAAACCCCGTCGCCGATCGCCGGATCGCCGGATCGCCGGATCGCCGGGCAGGAAACCCGAAGCATGGGCGACCAAACTCGGCAAATCGGATTATTTGCCGAGTTGCGCGGCATTCGGTCACGCGCCGCGCAGGGTCACCTGCCTGGGCCGGACGGCCAGCCCACACCGAGCCGGGACAGTGCACGCCGCGCGGCCGACTGGCACCTTCGGGTGAACCCGAAGGTGTTGCCGCCCGCCGGATGCCCGACGGCCGGCCGGCGAAGGCGCCTCAGTGCCAGGATCAGCGACGTCCCTCCCGATTCGGCGAAAGGCGGTGAGACGAGCGTGGGCAGACACCGCCGCGTCCAGCCCAGCCCCGGCGCGCGGTTGCGGCAGCCGATCCGCAGGGCGGCCGGGGTGGCCGGCACGACGATCGTGCTCACCGGCACCGTGACGCTGGCCGGAACGGTTGTGACCAGCCCGGCGGCCGTGGCCGCCGCGCAGACCCGGGTGATGATCCTGGGTGACTCGATCACCCACCAGACCGCCGGGGACTACACCTGGCGTTACCGGCTCGCCCAGCACCTGAACCTCAGCGCGCCCGGCGCCGTCAACTTCGTCGGGGACCGTATCGACGTCTGGGACAACACCGCCAACACGGCCGGCTCGAACGACTACGTCGACGCCTGGTTCGACCGCGACCACCACGCCGTCTGGGGCGACGCCACCCGGACCGAGCGCGACGCCGTCGAGGGCCTGCTGCGCGCGACCCCCGCCGACGTGCTCATCGTGGCACTCGGCGCGAACGACCTCACCTACTTCTCGACCCCGCAGCAGGCCGCCGACGACATGCTGGCACTGATCAACAACGCGCGCCGGGTCAACCCCGACATCGACGTCGTCGTCGCCCAGGTCCTCGACCGCTCCGACTACGTCGGCGGGCGCGACCTGCAGGCCCAGGCCACCGCCTACAACACCCTGCTCGACCAGCAGGTCGGCAACTGGCAGACCTCGACGTCCAAGGTGGTCGTCGCGCGGGACTACGCCGCCTGGAACCCCTACCAGCACACCTGGGACGGGTCGCATCCGAACCCGACCGGCGACTTCGTGATCGCCAGCGCGGTCGCGAACGCCCTGGCACAGCTCGGGATCGGCACGACGTTCGGCCCGTTGTACGGCACCGTGCCGTGGCCCGGCACCGGCCGCGCGGTCACCGCCGTCGGGAAACCCGGCCAGCACACGCTGACCTGGGCGGCGACGCCCGGCGCGACCGCCTACCTCGTCGAGCAGCGGGTGCTCTCCTACGGTGAGCAGACGTTCTACCGGCTGCCGTACGCGCTGGCCGCGAAGCCCGGGACGAACACGTGGACGACCGGCACCCTGCCGGCCGGGCTGAGGATCGAGTACCGGGTCGTCCCGATCAAGGGCAACATGACCGGCCAGGCCGGCCCCTCCGGCACCGCCATCGCCCAGTAGCAACGCCACCGTCCGACGGCCGCACCGCACCACGCCACACCACGCCGCACCGCACCGCACCGCACCACGCCGCACCACGCCGCGCCGCGCCGCACCACGCCGCACCACGTCACGTCGCAGGGCACSCACCCACCCACAGAGCGCGCATTTCATCCAACCCGCAGTGTCCAGATCTGGGCACCGCGCCTCGCGCAAGGGCCAGCGCGGACCGGAACCGGTCAGCAATGAATACGTTCGGTGCGCCTCGCGGCACCCGGGTCCGCGCGCGCGGGTCTCGTACGATGTCACGGCTCGCCAAGCGACGGGTATCAGCCGGGCCGGGTTCGGTCCCGCTCCGAAGACCTTGTGGAGGTGGGCCACCGTGGCACGCGGACCGGTGAGTGCGGATCCGGGCGACGAGCAGCTGTCCGTACGTGGCCCGGCGGCCTCGGCCGCGGGGCTGCCCGCGGTCTCCCACGCGCTGGGGCAGGCCTGGAGCCAGATGGGCGTCCGGCGGACGGTGACCACGCTGCGGCTGCTCAACCAGACGTCCGGCTTCGACTGCCCGGGCTGCGCCTGGCCGGACCCGGACCACGAGCACCGCCACCTGGCCGAGTTCTGCGAGAACGGCGCGAAGGCGGTGGCCGAGGAGGCGACGCTGCGGCGGCTGACGCCGGAGTTCTTCGCCACCCACTCGCTGGCGGATCTCGCCGGCCGGTCGGGTTACTGGCTGGGCCAGCAGGGCCGGCTGACCGAGCCGATGTTCCGGCCGGCCGGTAGCGACCACTACCAGCCGATCGGCTGGGACGAGGCGTTCGGGATCATCGCCGCCGAGCTGACCGGGCTGACGAGCCCGGACGAGGCCGCCTTCTACACCTCCGGTCGGACCAGCAACGAGGCCGCGTTCGCCTACCAGCTGTTCGTCCGCGCGTTCGGGACGAACAACCTGCCGGACTGCTCGAACATGTGCCACGAGTCGTCCGGGGCCGCCCTCGTCGAGACGATCGGGATCGGGAAGGGCAGCGTCACCCTCGACGACCTGGAAAGCGCCGACCTGGTGCTCGTCGTCGGGCAGAACCCCGGGACGAACCATCCGCGGATGCTGACCTCGCTGGAGAAGGTCAAACGGAACGGCGGCAGCATCGTCGCGGTGAACCCGCTGCCGGAGCCGTCGCTGCTGCGCTTCCGCAACCCGCAGCGGCCCACCGGCGTCCTCGGCCGGGGCACCACCCTCGCCGACCAGTTCCTGCAGATCCGGCTGAACGGCGACCTGGCCCTGTTCCAGGCGGTGTCCCGCCGCCTGCTGGACGCGGAGGACGCGAACCCGGGCACCGTGCTCGACCACGACTTCCTCCGCGAGCACACCACCGGTTTCGAGGCCTTCGCGGCGCACCTGCGCACCCTGTCCGACGACGAGGTGCGGGCGGCCACGGGTCTGACCGACGCCGAGATCGACGAGCTGACCCGCCGGGTGCTGGCCGCCGACAGGATCGTCGTGTGCTGGGCGATGGGCCTGACCCAGCACGCGAACTCGGTCGCCACCATCCGCGAGGTCGTCAACTTCCTGCTGCTGCGCGGCAACATCGGCCGGCCCGGCGCCGGGGTGTGCCCGGTGCGCGGGCACAGCAACGTGCAGGGCGACCGCACCATGGGCATCTGGGAGAAGATGCCGGACGCCTTCCTCGACGCGCTGGGCACCGAGTTCGCGTTCACCCCGCCCCGCCGGCACGGCTACGACGTCGTCGACACGATCCGCGCGATGCGCGACGGCCGGGTCGGGGTCTTCGTCGGGATGGGCGGCAACTTCGTGGCCGCCGCGCCCGACACCGCCGTCAGCGAGGCGGCGCTGCGCGGCTGCCGGCTCACCGTGCAGATCTCCACCAAGCTCAACCGGTCCCATGTGGTCACCGGCGAGCAGGCCCTCATCCTGCCCACGCTCGGCCGCACCGAGCTGGACGTCCAACCGGCCGGCCCGCAGTTCGTCACGGTCGAGGACTCCATGGGCGAGGTGCACGCCTCCCGCGGCACGCTCATGCCGGCCGGGCCGGCGCTGCGTTCCGAGGTCGCGATCGTCTGTGGGCTCGCCGCCGCCACCCTCGGGCCCACCACGCCGGTGGACTGGGCCGGCCTGGCCGCCGACTACCGACGCATCCGTGGCCACATCGCGRCCGTGATCCCCGGGTTCGCCGACTACGAGCGGCGGGTGGCCGAGCCCGGCGGGTTCCGGCTGCCCCACCCGCCGCGGGACGGCCGGCGTTTCCCGACGCCGTCCGGGCGTGCGGTGCTGACGGTGAACGCGCTGGAGGTGCTGCGCCCACCGCCCGGTCACCTGCTGCTGCAGACGATCCGCTCGCACGACCAGTACAACACCACCATCTACGGGCTCGACGACCGCTACCGCGGGGTTCGCCAGGGCCGGCGGGTCGTCTTCGTCCACGCCGACGACCTCACCGCCGCCGGGCTGTCCGACGGAGGCCGGGTGGACATCGTCAGTGTCTGGGCGGACGGCGTCGAACGCCGCGCCGAGGACTTCCGCCTCGTCGCCTACCCCACCGCCCGCGGCTGCGTCGCCGCCTACTTCCCCGAGACCAACGTCCTGGTCCCCCTGGACAGCACCGCGCGGCGCAGCAACACCCCCACCTCGAAATCCCTGGTCGTCCGGCTGGAGCCACGGCAGCCACGGCCGGCGCCGGATCCGGGGGCCTCGTGACCGCGCCCGCCGGCGCCCAGCACGGGGTGCTGCTGCTGTCCTGCCCGGACACGCCGGGCATCGTGCACGCCGTCGCCGAGCTGCTGCTGCACGAGAAGTGCACGATCGTGGCGAGCCACCAGTTCGGCAGCGCCGCCACCCGCACCTTCTACCTGCGGGTCGAGTTCGCCCACATCGACGGTTCCCGGCTCGACCTCGACGAGCTGCGGGCACGGATCGCACCGCTGGGCGCCCGGTTCGGGATGACCTGGCGGCTGGCCGACACCGCGCATCGCACCCGCACGGTCATCATGGTCAGCAGGTTCGCGCACTGCCTCAACGACCTGCTGTTCCGGACGTCGATCGGCGAGCTGAACCTCGACGTCGTCGCGGTCGTGTCCAACCACCCCGATCTCGGCGGCATCGCCCGCCATTTCGACGCCCCGTTCCGGCACCTCCCGGTCACGCCCGCCACCAGGGCCGAGGCGGAGGCCGACCTGCTCGACCTCGTCCGCGCCGAGCAGGTCGACCTGGTCGTGCTGGCCCGCTACATGCAGATCCTCTCCCCGCGCCTGTGCGGGCACCTCGCCGGCCGGGCGATCAACATCCACCATTCGATGCTGCCGAGCTTCAAGGGCGCGAAGCCCTACCACCAGGCCTACGCCCGCGGGGTGAAGTTCATCGGCGCGACCGCCCACTACGTGACCGAGGACCTCGACGAGGGCCCGATCATCGAGCAGGAGCTCATCCGGGTCGACCACACCCTCGACCCGGACCAGCTCGCCGCCCGTGGCCGCGAGGCGGAGACCCGGGCGCTGGCCCGCGCCGTGCGCTGGCACACCGAGAACCGCATCATCCTCAGCGACGGGAAGACCGTCATCCTGCACTGAGCCGTTTCGGCTCGGTGGTCAGAACTCGGAGCTGGTCAGGACTCGGAGCTGGTCAGGACTGGGAGCTGGCCAGCTCGCCCAACAGGGCACGGGTGCGGGCGGCGTCCGGGCCGGAGAACGCGGCGGCGACGAAGTCGGTGACGCCGGCATCGCCGAACTCCTCGATCCGGGCGCGCACCGACTTCTCGTCACCGATCAGCGCGATGTCCGCCGGGCCGGTGACCCCCTCACGGTCGAGCATGGCCCGGTAGGACGGCAGCGTTCCGTACACCTTGAACTCACGGGCGGCCCGCTCCCGCGCGGCTTCGGTGTCGTCGGTGACAGCCACCGGCAGCATCGCCACGACCCGGGCCGGTGGCCGCCCGGCCTCGGACGCGGCCGTCTGCAGCGTCGGCACGATGTGGTCACGCACCGTGGACACGCCGGTCATCCACAGCACGGTGCCGTCGACCCGGGCGCCGGCCAGCCGCAGCATCTTCGGCCCGAGTGCCGCGACCAGCACCGGTACCCGGCCCACCCGGGGCGTGGTGAGGCCGGCGACGGCCCGTACCGTCTCGCGCCTGACGTCGACCGGCTCGCCGTCGAGCAGCGGCAGCAGCGCGTCCAGATAGTCGGAGAGGTGCCGCAGCGGGCGGTCGAAGCTGTAGCCGAGCATGTCCTCGATGACGATCCGGTGCGACAGCCCGATGCCCAGGGTGAGTCGCCCGCCCACCGCGAGTGCCGTGGTCAGCGTCTGCTGCGCGAGCGCCACCGGATGGCGCGGGAACGTCGGCACGACCGCCGTGCCGACCTCGATGCCGGGTACCTGGCTGCCGGCGACCGCCAGGGCGGTCAGTGCGTCCAGCCCGAAGATGTTCGACAACCACGCGGACTGCATACCGTTCGCCGCCGCGTCGGCGAGCTCGTCGCGCAGCCGCGTGAGCGCGCCCGGTCCGCGGGAATC
Source organism: Frankia sp. CcI49 (assembly GCF_001983215.1). NCBI lineage: Bacteria > Bacillati > Actinomycetota > Actinomycetes > Frankiales > Frankiaceae > Frankia > Frankia sp. CcI49. The sequence continues at coordinate 334,382 of NZ_MOWP01000015.1, read as the reverse complement.
CGTGAGGGTGATACCGATACGCATGATGACTCCGTCCGTCGCCGATCGTCTCGCCGTCGTGTCCGTGCCGGTTCCAGTTCCGTTCCCGATCGTCTCGCCACCCGCAGCACACAGCACACCAGCCACCCAAGATGCCGCGATAACCGCCGCCGACGCACCACTATGTACACGGTGCGCCCACATCGCTCCACAGGAGGCGCGCCCGGGGGCAGTTCACCCAAAGTATGATCCGGACGTCAGCGCGGGGTACGCCGTGATACCGAAAACGGCTTTCCACACAAAGCAATCGCGGGCGGAGACGGGGGGATTGTCGATGTTCCATGGACGCACCGGCGACGAGCTGCCCGCCGACGACCTGGGCGCTGACGACCTGGGCGCGCTCACCAGGACAATGGCCGACATCGAGTATCTCGCGCGCAGCGGTTCCGCGCTCGCGGCACAGGCCGAGGGCCAGTTCGTCGCCGCACCCGGTCTGGTCGAGCTCGCCGACACCGAGTGCCTCGACGGCCCGTCCGGCCTGCGGCCCTGGCTGGATGACCTGCGGGCCGCGCGAGAGGCCGGCCGCGACGAGAGGGACGTCGCCGCCGGCATCGCCGCCTGGCGGCTGCGGGCCGAGAGCACTCGCGAGATCGTGCAGACCATGGTCGACACCAACGACAGGGTCATCCGGGAGTCGACCGCGCTCATGAGCGAGCTGCGCCACCGCCTGGAGGGCTTCCAGGTCAAGGCGGGCCAGCTCGGCGTCGCCGAGGAACCGGAGCTGTTCCGGCTGCATGCCGCGGCGCAGGAGGCACTGGGTCGGCCACCGGTCGACCTGGGCCCGGCTGCCCGGCTGGTCGCGGAGTACGTCGCGGCCGTGAACCGGCACGGCCCGGACGCACCGGATGCGCCCGCCGGTCCCGGGGCGCGCTGATGCCCGACGCGCCCGCGACACTGCGCCATCCGCGCTGCCCGGTCTGCGGCACCACGCGCCAGCAGGAGGAGCCGTTCTGCCTCGGCTGCCGGTTCGAGTTCGCCACCGGCAACCCGCCCCGGCCCCCGCGCCCGCCGCAGCCGCCCCGGCTGGTTCCTTTCCGCAGAAGGCGCTGGGAGCTGCACATCGAGGCCGATCGCGGGTACTACGACTCGCTCAGGCAGGATCCGGTCTTTCCCACTCCCCCGCCACCGATCCACATCGCGCCGCTGCGGGCCGCGGTCGTCGTGCTGGGCTCGCGCCCGTCATCGCGTTTTCGCACCCAGGGGGTCGATCTCGTGAAGCCCCCGCCGGACCCGGGCATGTCGGCGTCCCACGCACAGCTCGACCTCCAGTACGACGGGCGGTACCTGCTGCATGACCTCGGCTCTCTCAACGGCATCCGGCTGCAGCCCGGCCACCCGAGGCTGGGCCGGGAGGAGTCCGTCTGGCTGCGCGACGGTGACCAGTTCTTCCTCGGTTCCTGGACCAGGGTGACCGTCCGCCACAGCTGGGATCCGCCGGCCCCGCCGAGCCCGGAGGGCAGCGAACGCCCCACCCGCGCCTGACACCGCGCGAGCCGCCRCGCCCTGGGTGGTTCAGGAAGGACCTCCTCTGCTATGACTCTCCGCACCAGGTCGAAACGATTTCGGGGGTTGGCGATGTCCGGGGGACCTCGGCCATGAGCAACGAGCCATCCGGCGTCGCCTGCGTCCGGCCGCGCTGCAACGGCAAGGGGATCATCGGGCCGCGTGGGCGTTGCACCGTCTGCGGGCACCCGCCGGAGCGGCAGCGCGAAACCAGAGGCGACCGGCCACCGCCCCACGATCGGTGGGAAGCCCCGATCGACCGGACCCGGCCGCCGTCGGTGGCGAACGACTCGGCCTCCGGCCCACCGCCGGTCATCTCGGACGAACGGGTTCCGCCGGATGACTGGCGATGCGAGGGATGCGGCCACAGTCTCGGCGCCGCCGCGGTCGCCGACGGCCGCTGCCCCGGCTGCGGGCATCCCCTTTCCCCGGCTCCGACGACACTGGCGCTGCGCACCGACGACCTCGTGGAGGGCCGTTATCGGATCCTCGGCCGGATGGCCCGCGGCGGCCAGGGCTGGATCTACGCGGCGAAGGACGAGCGGTCCGGTATCTGGGTGGTCCTCAAGGGCCTGCTCGACACCGGGGACACCCAGGCGCGAATAGCCGCGGAACGCGAGCGCGTGTTCCTCACCGCCGTGGAGCACCCCGACATCGTCCGTATCCGCGATTTCGTCACGCACAACGGCGCGGAATACATCGTGATGGACTACGTCCGCGGCGATTCCCTGGAGAAAATGCGACGGGACCAGAACGGCCGGCTGGACCCGGCCGACGCGACACGTCACGTGCAGCAGCTGTTACCCGCGCTGCGCTACCTGCATGAACGCGGCCTGGTCTACTGCGACCTGAAACCCGAGAACGTCATGGTCAGGTCGGACGCCATCACGCTGATCGACCTGGGCGGAGCACGCCGGGCCGACGACCTGGTCTCGCCCTATCTGAGCACGCCGGGCTTCCGCGCACCCGAGATCGACGACGCACACGCCTCGGGCGGCACCGGTTCCGCGCCGCGGGCGTACCCGTCGGTCGCCTCGGACATCTACGCCGTCGGGCGGACCCTCGCCGTTCTTCTCCTCGGCACGGGCTGGGGCCTGACCGGCGAGCATCGGCACAGCCTCCCGGCCCGCGACGAGCACCAGGTGTTCCGCGACCACGAGTCGCTGCACCGGCTGCTGCTGCGAGCCACCGAGCAGGATCCGGCCGCCCGGTTCACCGACATCGCCGAGCTGGAGCACGAGGTGCTCGGCGTCACCCACGAGATCCTCGCCAGGCAGGGCTCCCGGCGGAAGATCGATCGCGCCCTGCCGCCGCCGCTGAGCCGCCGGTTCACCCCGATGCCCTACCTGACCGGCGAGGATGACGACCCCCCACCGGACGCCATCCTCCCCAGCCCGCAGGTCGATCCGGATGACCCGGCCGCCGCGGCGCTCGCCGCGATCCCGGCCGACGGTGATCCGTCCACCATCGCCCGGATGCTGGCGGAGCTCACGCCGATGACGGCGGAGGTACAGCTGCGGCGGGTGCGTTTCGAGCTCGACGCCGGTCGGCCGGGCAAGGCCCGCGACCTGCTCGAGGAGGTCGCCCGGGACGGTGGCGCCCGGGGCGGCCTGAACGACCCGTCGCGGCCGGCCGGCTGGCGGGTGGACTGGTACCGAGGTCTGGTGGCCCTCGCCGAGGGGAAGCCCGCGGACGCCGCGGAACCGTTCGACCGGGTCTTCTCCGCTGTTCCCGGGGAGCTCGCGCCCCGGCTGGCGCTGGCCGTCACCTACGAACGTGCCGGCGACCACGACCGCGCGGCCGAGTACTACGACGTCGTCTCCGTCGCGGATCGGTCGGCGATCGGTGCCGCCTTCGGGCTGGCCCGCTGCCGGTCGAAGCCCACCGACCGGATCGCCGCGTACGCCCGGGTGCCGGAGACGTCGCGTTTCCATCCCGAGGCCCGCGCCCGCATGGTCGAGTCACTCGTCACCTCGCTCACCGCCGAGCTGGACACCTCGACCCCACGCGACCGGTCGATGGAGCTGGCGGAGGAACGCCTGGACCGGGCCTGCCGGCTGCTCCGCAACGGCGAGCGGGAGATGACCGCGCCCCGGCGGCTCGGCCTGCGGCTGAGGATCTTCCGAGTCGCGAGTGCCCTGCTGGCCGCGGGCGCCCTCCCGGCGACGGGCACCGTTCTCGGCCACCCCTGTGATCCGGACAGTCTGCGCCTGGCGGTGGAGAAGACGCTGCTGGAGCTGGCCAGCCACACCGAGGACCGCCGCACCCGGGTTCGGCTCGTCGACGAGGCGAACCGGATCCGCCGCTGGACCTGGTACTGAGACCTGCGCGGTGCGCAGACCTGCACGCAAGGAAGGACCAACTTGATCACCTTCGAGGTCGCCGTCGCCCAGAACCAGTTCCTGCCGTCGGGTGAGACCGAGATCGACGCCATCGTGACCGTGCGGGCCCGCACGGACGGGGCCGCGGCCATCCCAGGGCAGCGGGCCATCGTGCTGATCATCGACGTCTCGAGCTCCATGGGAGCCGTGCCCGACCGGCAGATCGCCGCGAAGGCGGCGGCCCGGGCGGCGGTCGAGGCCCTCCCCGCCGGCACCCTCTTCGCCGTCATCGCGGGCAATCACCAGGCCGAGGCCGTCTTCCCGCCCACCGGCCTGGCCAGGGCCGACCCGGAGACCCGCGAGGCGGCGAGGTCGGCCATCCGCCGGCTCAGGTCCCAGGGCGGGACGGCGATGGACACCTGGCTGACCCGGGCCCGGGAGGTGTTCGACCAGCACCCGGAAGCGACGATCCGGCAGGCGGTCCTGCTCACCGACGGCTACAACGAGTCCCCCCGGGAGGAGCTCGAGGCGACGGTCAGCCACAGCGAAGGTCATTTCCGCTGCGACTGCCGGGGCATCGGAGTCGACTGGAAGGCCGAGGACCTGCTGTTGATCTCCGATCGGCTCCAGGGCACGTCCCTGGACACGCCCACCGGCGGCGACCTGCAGCGCGACTTCCGCGACCTGGTCACGGCGGCGGCGGACCGGGCGGCCAGCGCGGTACGGCTGCAGGTCTGGGTTCCCCTCGGCGCCCACATCCGGTACGTCAAGCAGGTCGCACCGACCATCCAGGCCCTGACCGGGGTGCCGGATCCCGACGACCCCCAGACGTTCGACTTCCCCATCGGCGACTGGGGCAACGAGCAGCGGGACTACCAGATCGGCATCGGCGGCCTGCAGGACCCGGGCGATGACGACGGCGGCGGCGACGCAAGCCTGGCCGGATGCGTCACGATCGTCCACGTCGGGCCGAGGTCCGGCGGTACGAGCGCCACGGCCACGAACACGGCCACGGACACCAGTGGCGAGATCTTCGCGCTGTGGACCGAGGACGCCGCCAGCTACTCGGTGGTGAACCGGGAGGTTGCCAGGTACGCGGGGCTGGTGGGGTACGGCGAGGCCGTTCGCCGCGGAGTCGCCGCGTACAGCGAGCACGACCTGGCGCTGGCCGCCGAGCACCTCGGCCGCGCGGTCCAGCTCGCGTACGAGGCGGGCGAGCAGAAGAGGATCGAGCAGCTGGAACGTGGGCTGCTCACCGTCATCGACGCCGCCGCCGGCAGGGTGCGGATCCGCGAGGACGTGAGCGCGCACAACCTCAACATCAACGAGCTGCGTTCGCGCTGGACCGTACCCATCGGCTGAACACCCGTCGACTGACGGCCACGCACAGGCGGGAAGGTCACCCCTCCGGCCAGGCGGGGTTCTGGGCCAGCGGGGTGACGATCTCTTCCGTGGGCTTCAACCAGGTCTGGTAGCTCGCCGTCCACGCCCCGCTGGTCATCATGTCCCGCAGGACGCCGTTGACGAACCGGACGAACTCCTCATCGCGCAACTTGTTCGCGTTCCGGTCATCGAGATGGCTGCGATGCAGCGCGACGCCGTAAGGCTCGGCCAGGTCGTCGCCCGCGGCGGTGACGCCGCCGGGGGGCAGATCCACATACTGGTCCCGTGCCTTCATTCCGGCGAGGATGATGTCGTCGGTCGCGACCCCGTCCGCCTCGCCCTGCTGCACCGCGACGAGGCAGTCGGCGGCGCGGGGGCGCAGGGTGATTGTCAGCGGCGGGTCGCCCGGGGCCAACGCACTGCGGGCCGCGTCCTCGAGCTTCTGCACAGAGGTCGCGCCCTCGGTCGAGCAGACCGTGTAGCCCGCGAAGTCGCGAAGCGTCGTGAAGCCAGCCTTCGCGGGAACCAGCAGGGCGAAGCGCGACTCGAAGTACACCCCGGAGAACAGGATGTTCTCCTTTTCCTTCCGTTCGCAGGTGATCGTGTAGGTCGCGACGACGATATCCACGCCTGAGTTCGGGTCCGCCAGGAGCCCGGCACGGTCCTTCGTCGTCACCGCGCGGAACCGGATCTTGCTTTTTCCCCCGCTACCGAACAGGGCGGTGGCAATGGCGCCGGCGATGTCGACGTCGAAGCCCTCCAGCGTGGGCTCCGTCCAGTTCATCGAGCCCGCGGGCGGAGCGTCGGTGACGATCGCGACGGTCAGGTCGCCCTTTCGCCAGATATCGTCCATGATCGAGCCGGGGCGGAAGGCTCCGGGCGAGGGCATCGACGCCGGCGGAGCCGGGCTCCAGCGAACGGGGTGCCCGTCCGCGCAGGGTTTCGCCGCGCCGGATCCGCCGCTGCCCGTGCCCGTGCCCGTGCCCGTAACCGTGATATCGGCTGTCCTGGTGGTGGTGGCGGCGGGCCGTGGCTCAATCGCCGCCGGGAATCTCGCACCGGTCGTCCCGCAGGCACCGAGCACGGCGGCGGCCACGACGACCACCAGCGCGGACACCCACCGACGGCGGGAGCGACCGCCACCACGTGCCCATCGGCCCCGGGGTGGAGCCGGGGCAGGGGTCGGAGCGCCAGTGGTGTTCACCGCTGGAACCGGTAGGTCTGCAGGCGGTGCCGCATCCCCATGTGGACGAGGATCGCCGCGAGGAACAGCATGCAGCCGGCGGCCCAGCCCAGGGCCGTCGGCACCGGCGATTTGGCGGCAGCCATATGCGCCTGGAATCTCCCGGTGCTGGCGCTGACCGCGGTCTCGAAACTGTTGTCGAGATCCGCGAAGGCCGTCGCGCCCTCGCCGACGGTCAGCCGCGCCGCTCTCAGGAACTCCGTGCCGGTTCCGGAGAGAGCTCTGGTGACCTCATCATGATTCCGCTGCCAGCGCGCGATGTTGCTCCTGATCTGGCTGACGGTCTCCGCCGGCAACTCCTCGACGGTCATGGCCTCGCTGAGGTCGGCGAGCGAGTTGTCCCAGTCGTCTTCGGAATCATCGTTGACGCCCAGCGACAGCACCGCCAGATTCTCGTCGGCGCGGGCCTGCGAGGCGAAGACCCGTGCCTGCGACAGTGTCGTCATCGGGACGTACCCTTCGTTCACACTGCTGCTCGCCCTGGATTCCTGGAGCAGAGCACTGGCACCGAACAGGCTGGCCGCCGCCAGCACACACCCGGTCGCGGCTACCAGCCGGATCTCGAAAACCCGGCGGCTGCGTCGGGAGTAATAGACCTGCAGCCCAAGCAGCACCGTCCCGCCGCCGGCGACCAACACGACGAGAAGCAGGTCGACACGGCCGTCGGTCGCGGTGCGGAAGTCCGCGTCGACCTCGTTCCCCGCGATCCCGATCAGGCTGTCGACCCGCGGGATGATCTCCTGCCGAGCCAGGTCGGAGGCCCTGCGGAGATACGCCTCCGCGGTCGAGCTTCCCGTCCGTACGTAGGCCTGGGCGGTGTTCACCAGGCCTACGTACTGTGGGATCAGCTCGCCCAGCGTTTTCAGCAGGGTGTCGGCGCACTCCCCCCTGACCGACGGGCCGCCGGTGGGGCAGCCCTCGACACCGAGCTGCCGCATCTCAACCACTCCAGCCGCGGCCGCCGTGATGTCACCGTTGGTCGTGGAACGGTCGGCCGCGGTGCCGTACGCGGCCCGTTTCTCCTCTGGCGTGTCGTGAACGGGGTCCGTCTGCGCCACGTGCGCGAACACCGACGCGGCCGCGGCCGCGTCGGCGCTCGACACCTTGCTGCGGACGAGCTGGGCCTCGATGACGACCTCACCGGCCCGGTTCCTGGCGTCGGCCAGCGCGTCGCCGCGCACGGACGCCGCGAAGATCATCGCGGTCCCGGCGACGAGCAGCCAGCCGACGACGAAAAGGGCGGTTCCGCGGAGCCGGATCGGTGTGTCGGCTCGGCTCCACCGGGAGACCACAGGGCTGGCCGCCGCCCCGGCGAGTGCCACGCGCTGCACAGAACTGGCCACAATCCGGGAATATATTCTCCGCGATGCGTCTGGTCCGCACCGCCACCGAAATAGGCCGTGTTCGCAGACATCTGTCCGCTGGATGCCGTCCTGACAACGGCCAGGAGAGCCTGCGAAGATTTCGGTGATCCGCGCAGTCGGCGGTGTTCCCCTCCGGGACCCGTGGTACGTCTGGCATATCCCTGGCTGGAGATCGCGGATCGCCAGTGTGACGACGGAGGAACGATCATGTGGCCGACGGGCCGGTGGGCAGCGCGGCGGGCCGGGCGGCGGCGCGGTCACGGTGGTGTGCGGTGATCTACGACCGGGAGCAGGTCGCCCGAGCGCTGCCGGACTACGTCCTCGGTGAGCATCTCGGCTCGGGAACGTTCGGGGCCGTGCTGGCCGCGCAGCACCGCGAGATGGACCGGCCGGTGGCGGTCAAGGTGCTGCCGGCCAAGACCCTGCGCGGCAACACCACCGACGAGGCCAAGCTGCTCGGTCAGCTCGACCATCCTCATGTGGTGCGGGTCCACGACGCGAGGCGGACCGACGACCTGTGCCTCGTGGTGATGGAGCTGCTGCCCGGCGGCACGCTGACCCAGCGACAGGTCGGCTTCGGGCCGACGCAGGTCTGCGCGGTCGGCCTCGCGGTGGCCGCGGCGCTGGCCTACATCCACCGGCCGGGCGGCCAGGCCCAGGGCCTGCTGCACCGCGACATCAAGCCCGACAACATCCTGTTCGCCGCGGACGGAACGCCGAAGGTCGGCGACTTCGGGATCGCGAAGCTCTTCGACGGATCGGGCGCCGCGGCCAGCGGGCTCGCCGGCACCCCGGCGTACATGGCGCCCGAGCAGTTCAACGGCGACCGACTGAGCCCGGCGACCGACCTGTACGCGCTGGCCACCGTGCTCTACCAGGCGCTCGCGGGCCGCGCCCCCTACGACGGGTCAAAGGAGTGGGGCCTGCTGCGCTATCAGAAGCGCAAGGACCCCCCACCGCCGCTGGACGACGTGCCCGCCCCCGTCGCCACGGTGATCATGCGGACGCTGGCGAGGTCCCCGGCCGACCGCTACGCCAGCGCCGCCGAGTTCTCCCTGGCCCTCGCCCGGGCCGGAGCCGAGGCCTTCGGCCCGGGCTGGCTCACCCGTGTCGGGCACCCGCTGCACCTCGACGACGCCGTCCGGGCCACCGCCGGATCCGGCGTCCCCGGCGGAACGGCCACGGACACCGCCGGCCAGCGGACCATCGTCACGCACGGCGGGCCGCGACGGCACCCCGAGCCCCGCGGCCCCCGCACCAGCCAACCCGGGGGCACCCGCACCAGCCAGCCCGGCGGCACCCGCACCAGCCAGCAGCGGACCCGGCACGACGACCATCCGGAAGTCCTCGCCGCGGCGCACAGCGACGCCAGCGAGCTGAGCGACGTCGGCGACCACGAGGCCGCCCGCACCCTCGACGAGGACACGCTCGCCCGGCGCCTGCGCGTCCTCGGACCCGACCATCGCGACACCCTCGCCACGGCCCACAACCTCGCCGCCGACCTCGCCGCGCTCGGCGACCATCGCGGTGCCCGCGACCTCTACCTGGACACCTTCGCCCGGCGCCGCGCCATCCTCGGCCCCGCCGATGCCGGGACCCTCACCACGGCCTTCAACCTCGCGGTCGTGCTGAGCGCCCTCGACGAGCACGAGCACGCCCGCGATCTCGGCGAGGAAACCCTCAGGCTGCGGCGCGGCACGCTCGGCCCCGACCACGCCGACACCCTCGCCGCGGCCTTCAACCTCGCCGTCTACCTGGGCCGGCTCGGCCGCTACCAGGAGGCCCGCACGATCGGCGAGAACGTCTGGGCCGACCGCTGCCGGCTCCTCGGCGCCGGCCACCCCGACGTTCTGCGCACCGCGGCGGCGCTGCAGTGGTGGATCCACCAGGACCAGGCCGCCGCGCCAGAGCAGGCCGCCGCGCCTGCTCCGTGAGCTGATCGGGCCTCGCGCCGCCGCCACCGCCCGATCGGCGGCCACCCGACGCCGGCCGCACGGTCAGCGACAGCCCGGCCAGCGGCCGCCCGGTCAGCGTCGGAGCAGGCCGGCTTCCTGGATGGCGGAGGCGACGAGCTGGCCGTCCCGGGTGAAGAAGGTGCCCCGGGAAAGCCCGCGCGCGCCGCCGACACTGGGGCTGTCCTGCGCGAACAGCAGCCAGTCGTCGGCGCGGAAGGGCCGGTGGAACCACATCGCGTGGTCGAGGGAGACCACGTCGAGGCGGCCCGGCCCGGCGCCGTAGGGCAGGCTCGCGGTGCTCGCCAGGGTCAGGTCGGACAGGTAGGTCAGCGCGCAGGCATGCAGCAGCGGGTCGTCCGGCAGCGGCTGGTCGACCCGTACCCAGACGTTCTGGCGCGGCATCCCGTCGGCAGCCGTGAGCGCGGGATCGAACGCCGGCCGGTGCGCGGCGCCCTCGGCGCCGCTCGGGATCGAACGGACGTCGATCAGCAGGAACGGCCGGTACTCGGGGGCCTCGTCGATCGGCCCCCACCAGCGGCGCAGCGTCTCCGGCAACGGGACGTCCGGTGCCTTCAGCTGGTGCTCCTCGGCGGTGTCACGCGGCCGTTGGAACGACGCCGACATCGAGAAGATGGTCTCGCCGTTCTGGACCGCGCTCACGCGGCGGGTGGAGAACGACCGGCCGTCCCGGATGCGTTCGACGAGGTACAGGATCGGCGCATCGGTGCGCCCCGGCCGCAGGAAATAGCCGTGCAGGGAGTGCATCCACCGGTCGGGCTCCACCGTCCGGCCCGCGGCGATCTGGGCCTGCGCCGCGACCTGCCCGCCGAAGGCGCGCATCGGTGCGCCGTCATGGCATGAGCCACGGAAGATGTCGCGATCGATGGTCTCCAGCGACAGCAGGTCCGCGAACTCGGGCCGCTGCGCGGTCACCGCCACCCGCCCGCCGGCACCAGAGTGGGCAACGCCTGCACGGCTACCAGCCGAAACGAAAGGATCAGGGCCACGGTTGGAGGCTACGCCGTACCCACCGCGGCCCGCTCATCCCAGCTCGCCGCGGCCCGCGCAGCCGGATCGCCGCGGCCCGCTGATCGCAACGCGCCGCGGCTCAGCCCAGCTCGCCACCGACTCCGGCGCCCGGCGTGACCAGCCCGGTCTCGTAGGCGACGACAACCGCCTGCGCGCGGTCCCGAAGCCCGAGCTTGGCCATGATCCGCGCGACGTGGGTCTTCACCGTCGCCTCGCTCAGGCTCAGTCGCGCCGCGAGCTCCGCGTTGCTCAGACCGGATGCCAGCAGCTGGAGCACCTCGAGCTCCCGCGGGGTCAGGGTGGAGAGGTCACGGTGCAGGGCGGTGCCGCGGTCGGCGCGGGCGAACCGTTCGACGAGGCGCCGGGTGATCGCCGGCGCCAGCAGCGCGTCCCCGAGCCGGACCAGTCGCACCGCCCCGACAAGCTGCTCCGGGCTGACGTCCTTGAGCAGGAATCCGCTGGCGCCGGCGGCCAGCGCCGCGTAGACGTACCGGTCGAGGTCGAACGTCGTCAGGATGATCACCCGAGGCGCGCCGGTCGCCGCGGCACCGCCGAGGATGCGCCGGGTGGCCTCCAGCCCGTCCATCTCGGGCATGCGGATGTCCATGAGCACGACGTCCGGGCAGGTCCGTCGCACCGCCTCCACCGCCTGGACGCCGTTGGCAGCCTCGGCGACGACCTCGATTCCGTCGGCGGCCAGGATCATCCCGAAACCGGCGCGCACCAGCGCCTGATCGTCGACGATCACCACCCGCAGCGGCGGCGACGCTGCCTCTGCGGCTGCCGCTACCCCTACCCCTGCCGCTGCCTCTGCCGCGCCGGTCACGGTGCCGCTTCCGTCCTGACAAACACCGACCTCATACCTGACGAGGGTGTCACGGCGCGGGCACCGGGATGACGGCGGTGACACGGTACCCACCGGTGGGCCGCTCCCCGGCCTCCAGCGTGCCGCCGTACACGGCGAGCCGCTCCCGCAGGCCGATCAGCCCCGCACCGCTGCCGGCGGACGCCGCCGCGGTGGGCGTGCCACCCGAGTCGGTGACGTCGATCCGGAGCCGGTCGGGCTCGTACCCGAGGCGAACCTGGATGCGTGCCCCGGCGGCATGCTTCATGGTGTTCGTCATGGCCTCCTGCACCACCCGGTAGGCCGTCAGGTCCGCCCCGGTGGACAGCGCCGACGGCGTCCCTTCGGTGCGCACCTCGACCGCGACGCCGGCGTCACCGACCCGGGCGACGAGCCCGCCGAGCTGGCCGAGACCCGGCTGCGGCTCCAGCCCGGCCTCGGCCCGATCCGCCGGTTCCGCCATCGCCGCCGCCGCGGTCGTCTCCGCCGTCGTCTCCGCCAGCGGCATCGTCATCGTCAGCAGGCCCATCACGTGCCGCAGCTCCGACATCGCGGCCCGCCCACCCGCCTCCACCGAGAGCAGCGCCTCGCGAGCCCGGTCGGGGGCGAGGTCGAGCACCTTGCGGGCGGCCCCGGCCTGGATGACCATCACGCTGACGTTGTGCGTGACCACGTCGTGCAGCTCCCGGGCGATCCGGGCCCGCTCCTGGTCGACCGCGCGCCGGCTCGCCGTGGCCTGCTCGGCCTCGAGGCGCCGGATCCGCTGCGTCTGCCCGTGGATGGCGTTAGCCGCCAGCCCGATCGGGATCAGCAGCAGGAACGGCAGGTAGGCGGAGGAGATCTCCGGCACGTTGTGCTCGTGGCGCACGGCGACCACCGCCGCGCCGACCAGGACGCACGCGACCGCGGCTCGTCGGTGCGGGCTGTACATCGCCGCGCTGTAGGCCGCGATGAGGACCGAGATGAAGGTGAACACGGTCGTGTCGTCGCCGGTGGCACGCACGTGGACCAGCAGCGCCGGGACGAGCACCGCCGCGTAGGCGGCGAGTGGACGCCACCTGCGGGCGAGCAGCGGCAACGCGCTCAGCCCGGCGAGGACGAGCTGCCAGACCGGGGCACGCCCGGGTACCTGCTGGGCGTACTCGAACGGCCCCACCGGCGCGATCCCCGGCCAGCCCTGCCGGACCAGCGGGTCCGGTGGGTCCGGTGGGTCCGGTGGGTCCGGACGTTCCGGCTGTTCTGGCCGTTCCGGCTGTCCGCGCTGTTCTGGTTGTCCGCGCTGTTCTGGTTGTTCGACCGGGTCAGACGGTTCCACCGGGTTCCGCTGGCCCTGCGCCTGCGAGTGCTCGCCGGCGCCGGTCGACACGGGCACCCGGACGCTGAAATCACCGGACGACTGCCAGGTCGCGATCATCGTCGCCGCCGCGAGCACCACTGCCAGGATCACGTCGGCCGCCCAGGCCCAGGCCGACAGCCCGCCGGCCGGGCCGTCGACGCGGGGCCTGAGCCGCCGCCAGCGGTCACCGAGGCTGGGGCGCGTCACCGGACCAGTGTCGCAAGGCGGAACAGCCGGCACATCAACCTCAGCGGTCAGCCGGCTACATCGACGGCGTACATCCCCAGGATGACCTGCCGGTCGATCAGTCGGAAGCGGTAGCAGACCTCGCCCCCGCGGGCGACGTGCCGAGTCGCGCTCCGGGCCTACCGTCCGCGTTGACCCGACCACGTTGACGCGACTGCGGGCGCCACCGGCCGCCCCGCGGCCCGATGCGCCGGCTCTGTAACCGAGGAGGAACCCCGTCCGTGACCAGCACCGAGCCCCTCACCGAGGAGCCCGCCGCAGGAGCACCACCGGTGATCGAGCTGCGGGAGGTGACCAAGAAGTACGACTCCGGAGCGCCCGCGCTCGCCAGCCTGTCGCTGCGGGTGAGCCCCGGCGAGGCGCTCGCCGTCCTCGGCCCGTCGGGCAGCGGCAAGTCAACCCTGCTCAACCTGATCGCCGGGCTCGACCGGCCGAGTTCGGGCGCCGTCACAGTGGACGGACGCCGGGTCGACCAGATGAGTGAGACGGCGTCGGCGAAGTTCCGCCGTGGCCGCGTCGGCATGGTCTTCCAGTTCTTCAACCTGCTCGACGACCTCACCGTGCTGGACAACGTCCTGCTGCCGGCCCAGCTCGCCGGGGTGCCCCGCGCGCAGGCCCGGGATCGTGCCGTGGGCCTGCTCCGCCACCTGCGCATCGACCGGTACGCGGCGGCCTACCCCGGCCGGTTGTCCGGTGGGCAGCGGCAGCGGGTCGCGGTCGCCCGCGCGCTGGTCAACCGCCCGGCGCTGCTGCTCGCGGACGAGCCGACCGGGGCGCTCGACACCGCCGCGGGCGAGGAGGTGACGGCGCTGCTCGCCGAGCTCAACCGGGAAGGGCTGACCGTCGTGCTCGTCACGCACGACGTCCGGCTCGCCGAGGCGACCGCGACCCGTGTCATCGAGCTGGTGGACGGCGCGATCGTGCGCGACGCCGCGGTGGGCGGTGCCACGGTACGCGACACCGCAGTGCGCGACACCGCAGTGCGCGACACCGCAGTGCGCGACGCCGCGGTGGGCGCCTGATGGCGGCCGTCGGGCGGGTGGTGCGCTCCGGGGTGGCGCGCCGGCGGGTGCAGACCGCGGTGATGGTGCTGACCGTGGTCACCGCCGTGAGCGCGTCAGTCCTCGCGGCAGGCCTGCTCGTCGCTTCCCGGGCGCCCTTCGACCGCGCGTTCGCCCGGCAGGCCGGGGCGCACCTGACCGCGCGGTTCGACGCCGGTGCCGTCCATACCGACACGCTGGCCGCGACCCGTTCTCTTCCAGGCGTCGCGGCCGCGGCCGGGCCGTTCCGCACGCTGTCCACCCGCCCCACCGCGGTCACCCTGCCCGACGGCGGCAGCCTGAACATTCCGGACGGACAGCTGCCGCTGCTGACGTTGGTCGGCCGCTCGGCGGCGGACGCGACCGGCCAGGTCGACAAGGTGATCCTGGTCGACGGCCGTTGGCCGACCGGGCCGGGTGAGATCGTGCTCGACGCCGGGGCCTCGCTGCCGCCGTTGACCGGACTGAAGCTCACGTTCGCCGATCTGCCGGGCGCTCCGGATCTCACGGTTGTCGGCCGGGGCCGATCCATGACGCACAGCGCGTCCGGCTGGGTCACGCCGGATCAGCTCACGGCCCTGGCGCAGGCACCGGAGTCGGCGGGATACCAGATGCTCTACCGGCTCACCGCGGCCGCCACCGAAGCCGAGGTCCAGGCCGGGCGGGACGCGATCAGCGCGGCGCTGCCGGCCGGCACGATGACCGGCTCGCAGTCCTATCTGCCCGTCCGCAGGAGCGCGCTTGCGGACACCACGGTCTACGTCCCGTTCGTCGCCGCCTTCGGGCTGCTGGCGCTCGCGATGTCCGCACTGATCATCGGCATCGTGGTCAGCGGGGCGGTGGGCGCCTCGACCTGGCGGATCGGAGTGCTCAAGGCACTCGGCTTCACGCCCGTCCAGGTCGTGCGGGCCTACGTCGGCCAGGCTCTGGTACCGAGCGCGGTCGGCACGGGACTCGGACTGCTGCTGGGCAACCTCGCGGCGGTCCCGATCCTCCACCAGCAGGCTTCGGCCTACCAGGTGGGGGCGCAGACCATTGCGCCCTGGGTCGACATCGCCGTCGCCGGCTGGGTCCTCCTCCTCGTCGGCCTCGCCGCGCTGCTCGCCTCGGCGCGGGCGGGCCGGCTGCGCGCGATGGACGCGATCGCGGTCGGCCGGGCGCCGCGTGCCGGCCGCGGCCAGCTGGCGCAGCGGTTGACCGGCCGGCTTCCGCTGCCCCGCCCGATCGCCCTCGGACTCGCGGCCCCGTTCGCGCACCCCGCCCGCTCGGCGGTGCTCGCGGCCGCGGTGTGCCTCGGTGTGGTCGGAGCGACGTTCGCCGTCGGCCTCGGCGCCACGCTCACCAGGCTCACCGAGGACAACGGCGCGGATGGCCGCGGCGACGTCCTGATCGACATGGGGGGCATGCTGGCCGCGGGTGACGGCGTCGCGGCCGTCGAGACCCGCGGGAAGCCGGGGAACCAGGCGGGCCCGGCCGGCGGGGCGGGCGGCGGCAGCCCGGTCGGCGGCGGCCCGGTCAACGGCGGCGGTCCGGCGCAGGAGCCGGACCCACGGGCGGCGGCAGCGGCGATCTCCGCCGCGCCGGGCACGGAGCGCTTCTACGGAACCGCCGAGACCGAACTGTCCGCGCCGGCGATCGCCGGCCCGCTTCAGGTCACCGCCTACGACGGCGACGCCTCCTGGGCGAGCCTTCCGATGATCTCCGGCAGGTGGTTCGGCGGACCCGGCGAGGCCGTCGTCGACACCCGGTTCCTGCGCGCGGCGAACACCGAGGTCGGAGGAACGGTCACCCTCGACGGCGGCGGGCGCACGGTCACGCTGCGGATCGTCGGCGAGTTCTTCGACCTTCATGCCGACACCATCGATCTGAGGACCGACATGGGCTCGCTCCCGAGCCTCGGGCTCGGCCTGGCCCCGAGCAGGTTCGACGTCGATCTCAGGCCCGGCACGGACGCCGTGCAGTACCTGGCGCGGCTGCGGCCGGACCTCGAGGCCGCCGGCGCGATGGGCCAGACGAACGAACCCGCGCCCGGCAGCACGATCATCATCATGAAATCCCTGATCACGATGCTGACCCTGATGATCGCCGCCGTGGCGGTGCTCGGCGTCCTCGACACGGTCGTGCTGGACGTCCGACGCCGGGTGCGGGACTTCGGCATCCTCAAGGCGCTGGGCATGACGCCGCGCCAGACCATGGTGGTGATCGTGACCTCGGTCGCCGGCATCGGGCTGCTGGCCGGGTTCGTCGGCGTACCCACCGGGATCGCCCTGCACCACTTCGTCGTGCCCAGGATGGGTGCCACCGGCGGCACCAGCGTCCCGGCCCGCTATCTCGACGTCCTGCGCCTGCCGGAACAGCTGGGCCTGCTCGCCGGCGGCCTCGTCATCGCCGTCGCGGGAGCACTGGCACCCGCCGGGTGGGCGGCGGGAAGCAGGACCGCGACGGCCCTGCGCTCCGAATAGCCCGCGCTCCGAATAACCCTCCGGAGCCCGCCGCCGACGCCTGCCGCGGCTGATCGACCGCGGCTAGTCGCCGGTGGTGGGCTCCGGTGCGCCCCCGAAAATGCTGTTGCAGAACAGCAGGTAGAACTGGTCGGGCTGGGGCACGTACTCAAGCTTCTCCAGCTCGCTCTTGTGGTCGCCCTCGGTCTCCAGGGCGAACGTGCCATAGCCGAGCACCCGGCCGTTGGGATCGAGGGTGTAGGAGAGGTCCGTGATCTTCGACATCGGAATGCTCTGCACCTTGAGGGAAATGATCCCGGACACCTTGACAAACCGCGAGTTCGTGACAAGCAGGATCGTGCAGTACCAGGTGAGCATGCGCCACAGCAACCGCAGGACCGCGGCGAGCGCACCCCACCACAACAGCGTGATCAGGATGCCGCCGCCCCGGCCATGGGCCGCCGCGTAGATGTTGAGTGCCACGACGCCCACGAGGACCGCGACCGTCTCGAGTACCACCCGAGCTAGAACCACCCAGTGCAGTCTAATCCGGACAATTGCCTGCTCATTCGCCGCCAGAAATCGGTAATTACGCACGCAGAGCTCGCCCCCGTCTCCACACTTTGCCACATGATCGCACATTTCGGGCGCCGCTGACCACCCCGAAGGAGATCCGACTCCAAGGACCGCGGGCGAAGCCGGCACATGGCCGGGTCGACGTGAAACGAATCGCGCTCCGGAACATTCGTCCGAGCTGCCAGCCCGCCATTGGAACCGGCATTGAACCGCGGCCCCGCCGACCCGGCAGCGACAATGTCGGGACAGCGACATTGACATCACCACCGAAGCCGGCGATGATCACTCATCTCCGTCGGCTCGGCGGTTTGGAGTCAGCCACCCGCGGGTAACGGGCCCCCGAGGCCCCACGGTGAGATACCGCGGCCCGGCGGATAGCGCACCCCCACCGCCGGGCGGCCCGGGGGTAGCTCCGCCAGGTGRCTCGACGGTGAATCGAAGGAAAATTTCCGTCGACGAAATCGACAGCTCGAAACCATGGCGAGAACACATTTCCCAACGACGGCAACCCGCGCTCACCGGGGTAGTCGATCTTGGTATTGTTGCCGCGAAAGTGTTCAGCCTGCGGAGTTCGGTGGATGGATCACAGCCGCGAACTCCACTCCAGGGGGAGAGCTCACAGGTGATCGGGATGCCAGGTTTACGGCGCGCCTGACGTACGGCGACACGACCCGATCCCACTTTTCTTTCGAGACCACCAGCCAGGGGGCCTGATGCTCTCCCGCCGTCGGACGCTGTGCGCTGCACTCTCCGCGGTCATCCTCGGCACGGCGAGCCTGCTCGCCGGATGCACGTCGCCCGAGGCAAGCGCGGCCGTCGGCTGCACCGCGCCCGGTGTGACCGACGACCAGATCAGCCTCGGCGTACTGGTCCCGGACTCGGGGCCGGCCGCGGAAGGCTTCACGAACTCGCTGGCCGGGGTCGAGGCCCGCCTCGGCGCGGTGAACGCGGCCGGGGGCGTGAACGGCCGCAAGGTCGTCTACCAGTGGCGCGACGACAAGGGCTCGGCAACCGGAAACGATCTCGGTGCCCGCGAGCTCGTCGAGCGCCAGCAGGTCTTCGGGCTGGTCGAGCTGTCGGTGGCGGCCTCGGCGAGCGCGGCCTACCTGGCCGGCCAGGGAGTTCCCGTGACCGGGCTGGCCAACGAGCCGGTCTGGTCGACGATGCCGAACATGTTCGCCTTCACCTATGTGACCGGCGCGGCCGTCGACACACAGGGACGCTTTGTGAGTTCCCAGGGCGGTACCCGTGCGGTGATCCTGCAGCCCGCACTGTCGGCGGGCATGACCGAGACCGGGCAGAAATACGAGGCCAGTATGAAGGCCGCCGGCGTACGCGTGGTCGACATCGTCAACTTCACCTCGGGTGTGGACACGCCGACCGCGGTTGCCAAAAGAGTCGTCTCGGCAAAGG
The DNA here is from genome assembly GCF_001983215.1 of Frankia sp. CcI49. Taxonomy (NCBI): domain Bacteria; kingdom Bacillati; phylum Actinomycetota; class Actinomycetes; order Frankiales; family Frankiaceae; genus Frankia; species Frankia sp. CcI49. Next base: position 315,649 of record NZ_MOWP01000015.1, on the reverse strand, counting down.
CCGACACGATTATCAGCCTCATTTCCCCGGAGAATCTCATCGGCGTCCTCAACCTGCTGCGGCAGGCCGGTCGCGCGCCGAAGGTGGTTCTTTCGACCAACGGCTACGGCCGGGAGCTGCTGCAGAACTTCGGGGCGCAGGCGGCGGGAATCACCATGCCGCTGGTTTACCGGCCGTTGGAGCTCGGCGGCCCGGCGACCGAGGCCTACCTCGACGCGATGACGCGGTACGCACCGCAGGTCACCCATCCCGAGAACGACGCCTCGGTACTCGCCTACATCGCCACCGACATCTACCTGGAGGGCCTGCGCCTGGCCGGGGCCTGCCCGAACCGCCAGGGCTTCATCGGGCGGCTGCGCGCGGTGAACAGCTACGACGCCGGCGGCCTGATCAGCCCGATCAGCTTCCGCACCGACGCGCTCCGGCCGACCACGTGCTACTCCTTCGTGCAGGCCAACGCGGCCGGCAACGGGTTCCTGGTGGTCGAGCCGGATCTGTGTGGCAGCGCGATCAGCCCCTGATCAGGGTCACTGATCAGCGCCGTCGGCGGACCGGCGGACCGATGTTCACCCAGAACGGATTCGCCGTGGGCTCCTTCCCTGAACCCGGGTTGGGCGCCAGACTTCGTTGTTGTGAGCATCCTCGACGACGCCCTTGAGGGCATGGACCTCGACGTCCGACCGCAGGACGACCTCTTCGGCCATGTGAACGGCAGATGGCTCGTCGAGGCGGAGATCCCTTCGGACCGTTCGAGCTGGGGCCCGTTCGTACAGCTCGCCGACGCCGCCGAACAGCAGGTCCGCGACATCATCGCCGACCTCGCCGCCCAGGACCCCGCCGCCCAGGGCGAGGAGACGCGGAAGATCGCCGACCTCTACAACTCCTTCCTGGACTTCGACGCGGTCCAGGCGCTCGGCCTCGACCCGGTACGTCCGCTGCTGGACGCCGCCGGGGCGCTGCGTGACGTCCAGGGCCTCGCCGCCTTCCTCGGCGGCTTCGAGCGGATCGGCGGCAACGGGCTGTTCGGCTCCTATGTCGACACCGACGACCGCAACTCGGACCGTTACCTGTTCCATCTGCGGCAGGGCGGCCTCGGCCTGCCCGACGAGTCGTACTACCGCGACGACCGGTTCGCCGAGATCCGCGAGAAGTACGCCGCCTACCTGGCCCGCATGTTCGAGCTCGCGCAGCTGCCCGACCACGAGGAGGCCGCGCAGCGGATCCTCGCCCTGGAGACCCTGCTCGCGAAGGGCCACTGGGAGCGGGCCGAGACCCGCGACGTCCAGAAGACGTACAACCTCATGACCACCGCCGAGCTGGCGGCGCTGTGCCCCACCTTCGACTGGGACGCCTACGTCACCGCGCTGGGCGGTCAGCTGACCGGCCCGCACGCCACACTCGCCGAGGCGTGCGTGCGGCAGCCGTCGTTCTTCGAGCACCTGTCGATCGTGCTGAGCGACACTCCGGTCGAGGTCTGGCGCGAGTGGCTGGCGAGCCGGGTGCTGCGCGCGGCCGCACCGTATCTTTCCGAGCCGTTCGTCCAGACGAACTTCGACTTCTACGGCCGCACTCTCAGCGGCGCGCCCGAGCCGCGGGCGCGTTGGAAGCGCGGGGTGTCGTTCGTCGAGACGGCGATCGGTGAGGCCGTCGGCCGGGAGTACGTCGCCCGCCATTTCCCGCCGCAGGCCAAGGCCCAGATGGACAACCTCGTCGCGAACCTGCTCGCGGCCTACCGTGAGTCGATCTCCCGGCTGGACTGGATGACCGAGGAGACCAAGCGGCGCGCCTACGAGAAGCTCGAGACGTTCCGGCCGAAGATCGGCTACCCCGACCGGTTCCGGGACTACTCGGCCCTGCAGGTGCGCCGGGACGACCTGGTCGGCAACGCGCAGGCCGCCGCCGCGTTCGAGACGGACCGGGAGCTCGCCAAGATCGGCTCGCCGGTCGACCGGGACGAGTGGTTCATGCTCCCGCAGACGGTCAACGCCTACTACAACCCGGGCACCAACGAGATCTGCTTCCCGGCCGGCATCCTGCAGAAGCCGTTCTTCAGCCCGGACGCCCACCCGGCCGAGAACTACGGCGGCATCGGCGCGGTCATCGGGCACGAGGTCGGCCACGGCTTCGACGACCAGGGGGCGCAGTACGACGGCGCCGGCAACCTCAACGACTGGTGGACCCCGGCCGACAAGGCCGCCTTCGAGGTGAAGTCCAAGACGCTGGTCGAGCAGTACAACGCGCTCGAGCCGCGCAACCTCCCCGGGGAGAAGGTGAACGGTGCGCTCACCGTGGGTGAGAACATCGGTGACCTCGGTGGCCTGACCATCGCGCACACCGCGTACATCATCGCCACCGGCGGCGAGGCGTCCCGGGACGACCGGCGGCGGCTGTTCATGAACTGGGCCTATGTGTGGCGCACCAAGCGCCGCCTCGAGCTCGAGCGCCAGTACCTCGCCACCGACCCGCACAGCCCGCCGGAGCTGCGGGCCAACATCGTGCGCAACCTCGACGAGTTCCACGAGGTCTTCGGCACCGCCCCCGGCGACGGCCTGTGGCTCGACCCGGACGAGCGGGTCCGCATCTGGTAGCTGGGCGAATCCGGGCCCCGCCACCTCGGCTGGCGTTGCTACCGAACAAGAAGTGAGGATTTTGGTCGTCGCGACGACCAAAATCCTCACTTCTTGCGGATTGCCAGGTGACTCTGCGCCCCTTTTGCCCCTCTTAATGGGATTTGTTGACGCTGCGCGGCGGTACAAGGTCCCCGGTGGGCGGCCGTGCGGCGGGTGGCCCGGTCTCAGCCAGCGGCGTTCGTCCCGTCCGCGCGCAGCACGCCACGGCGGATCAGCTCGCCGATGACCTCCTCGGCCGCCGCGCGGGCGTCGGCGAGGCGGGCCCGCGCCGCCGCCTGAGAGTGACCGGCGACGATGGCGTCGACGACGCGCCGCTGAGCCTCGACGACGTCCTCGGGTGTGCGCCGGTCGCTCTCCCGCGCGGCCCAGGCGAGGAAGCCGCCTACGCCCTGTAGCTCGGCGAGCAGGCGTGGGGTCGCACCCGCATCATGCTGCAGCTGGACGATCTCGGCGACGAGATCCTTCGTACGGGTGCCGGTCACCGCTGCGTCGGCCCGTCCGTCGGCTGACGCACCGTCGGCAGACGCACCGTCGGCAGACGTACCGCCAGCGGACGCACTGTCGACAGATGCACTGTCAGCCAGCGCCTGGAGGAGGTCCTGGAGCCGGGCGAGCACCCGCGGGTCGCGGTCCTTCGCGACCCGCGCCGCCGCGACCCCGCTCAGCACGCCCAGGACGTGGAAGTCCGCGCGCAGCGTGCCGGCGTCGAAGTGCGCCACGATCGCCACCCGGTGCATCCGGGTGGCGATCAGCCCGTCCCGCTCGAGCAGCACGAGTGCCTCGCGGACCGGGGTGGGGCTCACCCCGAGCGCCGTGCCGATCCGTTCGACGTCGATCCGGTCGCCGTGCCGCAGACTGCCCGCGAAGATCTCCCGCTGCACGTACTCGACGACCGCGGCGCTTGTTCTGGTGCGCCGCAGCGCGGCTGGGACAACCACCTGACCATCGTGACCACCACGGGTAGCAAACGTCAATTAAGTATCCAAAATTGTAGATTGCCAGCGGTACAGAGTGAACGTACACTCATGTTCGCGTGAGCGCGGCAACGGCCGCACCGACCCAAGGAGGCCCTGAATGGCGGGACTGGCTGGTCTACGCGTGGTGGACGCCGACGCCCACATGACCGAACGCCACGACCTGTTCACCGAGCGCGCGCCGAAGGGGTACGAGGACCGGGTCCCCCACGTCGAGAAGATCGACGGCATGGACATGTGGGTCATCGAGGGCAAGACCTTCGGCAAGGCAGGCTCGGGCGGCACCGTCGACCACGACGGGAAGAAGCACGCGTTCCGCGACTCGCAGGGCGGCTCGTGGGGCATCAAGGACGTCCACCCGGCTGCTTGGGACCCGAAGACGCGCCTGGCCCTGATGGACGAGCTCGGCATCCAGGCCCAGGTCCTCTACCCGAACGCCATCGGCATCGGCGGCCAGAACCTGCGCAACTCGGTCAAGGACGAGGTACTTCTCCGGCTGTGCGTCGAGCTGTACAACGACGCGATGGCCGAGGTGCAGGCCGAGTCCGGCAACCGGCTGCTCCCCATGCCGATCATGCCGGCATGGGACATCGCGGCCTGCGTCCGCGAGGCCGAGCGCTGCGCCGCGCTGGGCTACCGCGGGGTCAACATGACCGCCGACCCGCAGGACTCCGGCTCCCCCGATCTCGGCCACCCCGACTGGGACCCGTTCTGGGAGGTCTGCGCCGGGCTGAAGCTGCCGGTGCACTTCCACATCGGCGCCAGCCAGACCTCGCTGTCGTACTTCGGCACCACCTACTGGCCCAGCCAGGACAACTACGTGAAACCCGCCATCGGCGGCGCCTCGCTGTTCCAGAACAACTCCCGGGTGCTGCTCAACAGCGCCTACTCCGGCATGTTCGACCGGCACCCCGACCTGAAGATGGTCTCCGTCGAGAGCGGCATCGGCTGGATCCCGTTCATGCTCGAGGCGATGGACTACGAGCTTGCGGAGAACGCTCCCAAGCACGCGGAGAAGCTGAACAAGCTGCCCTCGGAGTACTTCCGCGACAACTGGTACGCCACGTTCTGGTTCGAGACCGGCCGCGGCGACCTGCAGCACCTCATCGACCAGGTCGGCGAGGACACCATCATGTTCGAGACGGACTTCCCGCACCCGACCTGCCTGCACCCGGACCCCATCGGTCTGGTCAGCGAGAAGATTCTGACCCTGCGCCCGGAGACGCAGGAGAAGGTCATGGGCGGAAACGCCGCCAAGCTCTACCGGATCTGACGACTCGTCGACGGATTGGGCGGCTGGGACACCTGGAACGAGCAGTGACCCGGCCGCCCACCCGGCACCCCCAGCACAGATCTGCCCAGCTCAGGGCACCAAAAGATAAACGAACACTAACTTATTGTTATCCTGAGCGAACCGACCAATCGGGCGCACAGGAGCCAAGGAAATGACCGATACGACGACCCCCACCACGGGGGCCATTGACGCGGAGTGGGTCGAACAGCATTTCGATCACCTCTCCCCCGAGCTCGCCCGCGACCTGCATCCCGCGTTAGCGCTGGCTCGCTCAAAGTGCCCGGTCGCCCACAGCGATCAGCACGGAGGATTCTGGGTCGCGAGCGCCTACGAGGACGTTCTGAAGGTCGCCCAGGACTGGCAGACCTTCAGCTCCGAGCTGGGCATCACGGTGCCACGTCAGGGTGAGCAGCGAAAGGTCCTCCCGGTCACGATCGACCCGCCGCTGCAGCGCACCTTCAAGAAACTGATCAACATTCACTTCCGCCCGGCGACCGTCGCCGCCTGGGAATCAGCGACCCGCGATCTCGTGAACCGCCTCATCGACGGATTCATCGAGGCCGGTGAATGCGAGTTCATGGAGGCCTTCGCCCGGCCGCTGCCCGGCATGGCCTTCTTCGACCTGGCCCTGCACGCACCCGCCGAGGACCTCGAGGAGGTCAACCGGCTGGCGACGCTCGCCTCGTCACCGCACCTGCCGGAATCCCGCGAGTCGCACGGAAAGCTGGCCCTCTGGATCAAGGACTTCCTCGAGGAACGGCGGCGGTCCGGCCCGCGCGACGACGTCGTGGACGCGGTGATGAACGCGGAGATCGAGGGCCGGCCGATCACCCTCGAGGAGGCGATCGGCACCATCCACCTGCTCATTCTCGGCGGCCTGGAGACGACCGCGGGCGTGCTCGGCGCCTCGCTGCTGCGCTTCTGCGCGCACCCGGAGATCCCGGCCCTGCTGCGCGAGCAGCCGGAGCTGATCCCCAAGGCGATGGAGGAGCTCCTGCGCCTCGACGGGTCCTTCATCTGCATCGGCCGTACCGCCAGGAACGACACCGAGCTCGGCGGCAGGCAGATCAAGGCAGGTGAGCAGGTGCTCATCTACTGGGCGTCCGCCAACCGGGACGAGGGCGAGTTCACCAACCCCGACGAGTTCGACGTCACCCGGGAACAGAACCGGCACATCGCGTTCGGCGCCGGGCCGCACCGCTGCGCCGGCTCCAACCTCGCCCGGATGAACCTGCGCATCGCGTACGAGGAGATCGTCCGCCGGCTGCATGACATCCGGCTGCAGCCAGGCGCGGACGTCCACTACCACTCGACCTTCAACCGGGCACCGCTGTCGGTGCCGATCACCTTCCGCCCCGGCCCCCGGGTCTTCCCGGCGGACTCGTAGCCACGACGTTGAACAGGTCGGCGGCGGAGGACAGGTCGGACAGGTCGACGATGGCAGCCGGGTCAGCGGAGACAGGGGCTCAGACGGCGGCCGAGGCGGCGGACATCCAGGCCGCGGTCGCCGGGCTCACCGTGCCCGGACTACTCGCGCGGCAGTGCCGGACTCGGCCCGACGAGGCCAGCGTGCACTGGCGGGACGGGGACACCTGGCGCGCCTGGTCGTGGCGGGAGTACGGCGCGCAGGTCGCCCGGATCGCGGGAGCGCTGGAACGGCTCGGGTTCCGCCGCGGTGACCGGGCGGTGCTCCTGACCCACCCGGGCCCCGAGTTCCACGTGCTGGACTCGGCCGTGCTCCTGCTCGGCGGATGCCCGATCTCGATCTACAACTCGTCGCCGCCCGAGCGGATCCGCCACCTCGTCGCGCACGCGGGCGCGAGCGTCGTCGTCGTGGCGGATCGTGTGCTCCTCGACAGGGTCCTGGCCGTCCGCCATGCGTTACCGGGGCTGCGGCACGTCATCGTGCTGCGCCCCGGCACCGGCGACCCGGCCGGTGACCTGGGCGGCGGCACGCCGGCCAGCGGCACGCCGACCGAAGGCCCGCCACCCGGTGGCGTGCTGCGTGACAGCGTGCCGCGTGACGGTATGCCGCGTGACGGTGTGCTGCCCGATGGCGTGCTGAGCTGGACGGACCTACTCGAAGCCGAGCCGGTGAACCTCGCCGGGCGGGCGGCGCTGGCCCGGCCCGAGGATCTCGCCACCGTCATCTACACCTCCGGCACGACCGGGCTCCCCAAAGGCGTACTGCTCGACCAGCGGGCGGTGCTGTGGCAGTGCGAGAGCTACCGCCGCCGGCTCGACCGAGACCTGACCGGTGCCCGCTGGATCAGCTACCTGCCGCTCGCCCACATCGCCACCCGCTTCTACGCCCAGTACTGCCACGTCTACGCCGGGCTGGAGGATGTCGTCTGCCCCAACCCGGCCGACGTCGCCTCGGTGCTCCCGGACCGGCCGCCACAGCTGTTCTTCGCCCCGCCCTACCTGTGGGAGCGGTTCCTGGGCGAGCTGCGGGCCTGGGTCGGCTCCCTCGGGGACCCGGCGCTGGCGGACCGGTACCGGCGCGCGCTGGAGCTCGGCCAGCGGGTCGCGCTGCTCGGGTTCGCGGGCGAGGCGATCCCCGGCGAGCTGGCCGGCGAGCATGCCCGACTGCGACCGGCCGCCCGGGAGCTGCGTGCCCGCCTCGGCCTCGGTGACCTCTGGACGGGCGCGATCGGCGCCGCGCCGGCGAACCCGTCGCTGCTGGCCAGCTGGATCGGCCTGGGCGTGCCGATGTTCGAAGGCTATGGCCTGTCCGAGTCGACCGGCATGCTCACCGTCGACCCGTTCGCGTACCGGCCCGGCACCGTCGGCCGGCCCATGCCGGGTGTCGAAGTACGCCTCGACGACGACGGTGAGCTGCTGTTCCGCTCCGGGGCAGCGTTCCGTGGCTACCTCGACGACCCCGCGCTGACCAGCGCCACGGTCGATCGGGATGGCTGGGTCCGCACCGGCGACCTCGCCTCCCTCGACGATGGCTACGTCGTCCTGCGGGGGCGCAAGAAGGAGCTTCTCATCACGGCCGGCGGGGAGAACGTCTCACCGGTCGCCGTCGAGATGGCGCTCGCCGCGCAGCCGCTCGTCGGGCAGGTCTGCGTCGTCGGCGACGGCCAGCCGGGCCCGGGGGCGCTGGTCATCCTGGACGCGCAGGCCACCGAGCAGTGGGCCACCGAGCGCTGGGCCACCGGGCAGGGCGTCGTGGGCCACGACCCGGCCGAGCCGGTTCGGCCGGCCACGCCGGTCGAGCTGGCCGACCTGGCCGACCTGGCCGCGCATCCGGACCTGCTCGCAGAGCTGGCCCGGCAGATCGGCGCGGCGAACGAAACCCTGGTCCGGCCGGAGAAGGTCCGCCGATTCCGCGTGCTGGCGGCCGAATGGCTGCCGGACTCCGACGAGCTCACGCCGACCGCGAAGCTGCGCCGCGCCCAGATAGCGGCCAAGTACGCCGCGGACATCGCCGCGATGTTCGCCGCCCCGCCGAACGTTCCCGCCACCCCCCTACGGCCCGCGGACACTCCCTCTTCCGGACGTCCGTCCGCCACCGACTGGTAACCGTCCGGCCAGGCCAGGTGTGCAGGCTCGGTGACGCGAACCGGCTGTGCACCTGTCTGGGAGGATCCGCATGAAACGTTCCTGGCTCGTCCGTGCCGCCGCGACGATCGCCTCGGTGGCCGTCGCCGGTGCCGTGGTGAGCACGTCGTCGGCGACGGCGAAGCAGCCGCGGCGCGACGATCCGGCCACGGTCGCGTTCGCCGCCACCACGCGGTCGACGTCCTGGACGCAGGTGCAGAAGATCTCGCTGCGCTTCCCGACCTACCATCCGCAGGGCCTGGCGCTCGTCGGCGACAAGATCTTCCTGTCGACCGTCGAGATCCTGGAGGCTCCGGTGCGCTACCCGGCGCCCGTCGACGGCTACGACCGGACGCCGGGTCGGGGCGTCGGGCATGTACTCGTCCTGGACCGGCAGGGCACCCTGCTCAAGGACGTGACCCTCGGCGAGGGCACGGTCTACCACCCCGGCGGCATCGACTTCGACGGGACGTCGGTGTGGGTCCCGGTCGCCGAGTACCGGCCGAACAGCAAGGCGATCGTCTACCGCCTCGACCCGCGGACGTACCGGGTCGCCGAGGCGTTCCGGGTGAACGACCACGTCGGCGGGGTCGTCCGGGACCGGGAGACCGGCATCGTGCACGGCGTCAGCTGGGGCTCGCGCACCCTGTACGCCTGGTCGGCGAACGGCCGCCAGCTGACCCGGCAGGCGAACGAGGACCACATGCTCGACTACCAGGACTGCGACTACGCCGGGGCCGGCAAGCAGATCTGCGGCGGGGTCACCGGCCTCGCGACCGCCACCGGCGGCAGCTACGAGCTGGGCGGGATCGCGCTGCGCGACCTGTCGGACAACGCGATCCTGCACGAGGTCCCGTTCTCGAGGTTCTCCTCGGCCGGCCATGTCGTCACCCGCAACCCCGTCGCCCTGGAGCGGACGGGTAACACGCTGCGCCTGTTCACCGCGCCGGACGACGGCGAGGAGATCGCCGGCACGGAGCTGATCGTGTTCGAGTCGCCCGTCGCCTGAGACCGAGGTCGGTCTGCCCGGCCGGGTGCGGTGCCCGGCCGGGTGCGGTGCCATGCCCGCCAACTACCAGAAATGCTCAACTCTTCATTGCGAACGACTCGGCCTCCGGGGACTTCGGTGACGCCGAGGCTGGGACAGAAGACGCCGGGTGCGGGATGGCGGCCACGGCCCCGTCGCGGCGCAGCAGGGCCGCCACGGCGAGGGCGGCGACAGCGGCCGCAACGGCCGCGCAGGTCAGCGCGAGCTGCATGCCGTCGACGAACGCGCTCTGCGCCTGGCGCGCCACCTCGGGTGCCAGCCGGGAGGCGACCGCCAGCGAGGAGCGGGCCTGTTCGACGACCTGATCCGGCAGACCGGCCGGCTGCAGCTGGTCCCGGTAGGTCGACTGCATGACGCTGCCGAGCACGGCGATGCCGAGCGCGCCGCCCAGCTCACGGGCCAAATCGTTCACCGCCGAGCCGACGCCCTGCTTCGCGGCCGGCAGCGCCTCGGTGATCGCGGTCGTCGCGGGGGTCATGGCCAGGCCCATACCGGCGCCGAGCGGCAGCAGGCCGGCGAGCAGCGACCAGTAGGCGCTCGTGCCGTCCAGCCGCGAGATCACCAGCAGACCGGTGGTGACCAGGACGAGCCCGAGAATGATCACCGGGCGCGCGCCCACCCGGGGAACCAGCCGGGGCGCCATCCCGCGGGCACCGGACATGATCGCCAGGGACATCGGCAGCAGGCTCAGGGCCGCGCGCAGCGCGCTGTCGCCCCGGACGAGCTGCAGATACTGCAGGACCAGGAAGATGAAACCGAAGAAGCCGAAGAACTGCACGGTGATCGACAGCGTCCCGGCGGCGAAGGCGCGATGACCGAACAGGCGCGGGTCGAGAAGCGGAGTGCGGGCCCGAAGCTCCCAGGCCACGAACCCGGCCAGCACCGCGAGCCCACCCGCGATGCCGCCGAGCGTCCGGGGGCTGGTCCATCCCTCGGTCGGCGCCTCGATCACCGAGTAGACCGTGACGCCGAGGCCGACCACGGTCAGCAGCGCGCCGAACAGATCCAGCCGCGGGGCGGACGGGTCGGCCGACTCGGGGATCACCCGCAGCGTCGCGGCCAGGGCGACCACGGCGAGCGCGACGTTCAGCCCGAAGACGGAACGCCACGACCAGAACTCGAGGAGCAGGCCGGAGGTGAGCACTCCCAGCAGGGCGCTCGCCCCGGCGACGCCCGTCCAGGCTCCGACGGCGCGCGGACGCTGGTCCGCGGGGAAGGTCGCGGTGATGGTCGACAGGGTCGCCGGCATCACCAGGGCGGCGCCGGCGCCGAGCACCGCGCGCAGGGCGATCAGCCAGCCGGGAGTGCTCACCGCCAGCGCCGCCACCGAGCCGGCGCCGAAGATCGCGAGGCCGGCGATCAGGGCTCGGCGGCGTCCGTACCGGTCGCCGACGGCCCCGCCGAGCAGCAGCAGAGCAGCGAATGGCAGGGCGTAGGCATCGATGATCCAGGACAGCTGGGTCTGGGTGGCATGGGTGTCGCGCGCGATCGACGGGAGCGCCACGTTCAGCGACGCGACGGCGGCGACGACGGTGGCGAGCGCGAGCATGATCACTGGGAGGGTGGCGCGGCTGGTGGCTCCGGCGGCGTGGCTGGTGGCTCCGGCGGCGCCGCTGCGAACGCCGGTGCCGACGGTGCCGGTTGCGCCGGTTGCGCCGCTGGTACCGACGGGGCCGACGGGGCCGTTCTGCGGGCCGGTCGGCGGCTCCTGGGCCGCCGTGGGGATGGTCATCGTGACCTCCGGTGGGGAGATTCTGACGTTGCCAACCTGCGGTACCGCGTCCCATGATTTCAACGGTGATGAATAAACCCGTCGCGGGCAGCCGCGGCCGACGGCCCGGCAGCCCGGACACCCGCGCCGCGATCCTCGAGGTCGCCCGCCGCCGTTTCCTCGACCAGGGATATCGCTCGGTCTCACTGCGTTCGATCGCCGCCGAGGCCGGCGTGGACGTCGCCCTGATCAGCTACTTCTTCGACTCCAAGAAGGGCCTGTTCGGTGCGGCGCTCGGCCTGGTCGCCAACCCGCCCGAACTGCTGTCCAGCGCACTGCGGGGTGACCGGGCCACCATGCCGGAGCGGGTGCTGCGCACGATCCTCACCACCTGGGACGAGCCCGACCTCGGCGGCCAGCTGGAGGTCATGGCGGTGGCGCTGATGCAGGAGCCAGAGTTCGCCCGGCTGTTCCGGGAGGTACTGGAGCGCGAGATCATCGGTCGGGTGGCCGAGTACCTGGGCGGCGCCGATGCCCCCCAACGGGCAGCCGCGTTCAGCGCGCAGGTGGCCGGCATCATTTTCAGCCGCTACGTCCTCCGGCTCGAACCCATCGCGAGCATGCCCGCCGATGAATTAGTCCGGTACCTCTCCCCCGGGCTGCGCGCCGTGCTGCGCTCCCCGCACCCCGGCTGGCGATGACGGTCACCGCGAGCGACACGGAACTGGCCACCCGTGCCATATTCGGACGCGTGACCAGTCCACAGGAGACACGCAGACGACTTCCGGCCTTCGCCGAGGTCGGGCTCGGCCTGGGCCAGATCGTGGAGGGCGAGCTGCCCGGCACCGTCGAGGTGCTTCCGACGATGTGGGCGTCCGGCAGCCGCCGGCCGATGATCTCGATCGCGGCCACCTGGGTCGACACCCAGCTCGGCATGCTCGCCATCCAGGCCCTCGAACCGCGGCTGGTGGTCACCCTCGAACTGGACGTCCACCTGTTCGCCGGGATCGACGGCGCCACCTCACTGCGCACCGCTGCGCGCATCGCCCGCGCCGGGTCGTCGGTTGTCGTCGCCCGGATGGACATCACCACGGCGGCGGGGGCACGGGTCGGTTTCGGCCACGGCACGTTCATGGCGGCACCCGACCCGACGAAGACGATGCCCAGCATCGCGAAGGCGCTGGCCAGGTACCAGGCCGGGCAGGCACCGCTGGACGAGCCGTTCGCGCGGCGGGTCGGCTGTGAGCGCACTGCGCCGGGCGAGGCCGTGATGCCCGTGGCCCCCTACGTGGTCAACGGCACGAAGGCGATCCAGGGCGGCCTGCTCACGGCGACCGTCGAGGAGGCCGCGCGCTCCGCCGACCCCGACAACCGGCCGCTGGCGCACATGCACGTCCGCTACCTGCGGCCGGTGCGGGTCGGGCCTGCTGTCGCCCGTGCCGCCGTGCACGGCGGCATCGGCGAGGTCGACGTCCACGACAGCGGCACCGGGGCACTCGCTCTGATCGGCACCACCCACGCCGCCACCAGCTGAGCCGGGCACCGGCCTCCGGCGGCGGCCCAAGGCCGCGGTTCGAAGAGCCACGGCCACCCATCGAGATGCCGCATCGCCGCGCAGCACCACGATTTACCGTGAAAGGGGCGTAGGTCCGCCTGGTAACCCGCAAGAGTGACGGATTTCGGTCGTTGGAACGACAAAAATCCTTCATTCTTGCGACTCGCCAAGCCGAACCGCCAGCCCACCAGCTCACCGGGCCACCGGGCCACCGGGCCACCGGGCGCTAAATCACCGATGATCTACGTGCTATTTCCATGGTCAACCATGTGCTAATTTCATGATCACAACTGCGCGAGCGTCGACGGCCACCACCCGCTTCACCTCTGGCTGAGCCGGAAGGACGTCCGAAGGCGGGCACCGCCTGGCCGCATGCCACCGACGGATCCGAGCCCGCACCCGCCCCATAGTTTCAGTTACAGCATTACTGAAGCTAAGATTCGACCATGGTTTCAGGTCTATCGGGCGGCCAGCGGGCCGGAGATGCCCAGGCCGGCACGCGCGCGGGCGCGGGCACCGGCTGGCCGGCCCTGGGCTGGGAGGAGCACGACTGGGCCTCGAAGATCCCGGATGATCTGGTCTCCACCCGGATGCGCGCACGCCATCAGGGTCCGTATCGGGCCGCCGTCGTGCCGATGATCGCCGACCGGGCTCCGTCGCCACCCGTCCACGTGGCGTCGCTGGCGGACGACGCCTCGGCCGAGATCGCCCGCTTCGACGCGGAACTCGGCGCGGAGGTCGCGCCATTCGCCTCCGTGCTGCTCCGCTCCGAGTCCGCCTCATCCTCCAGGATCGAGAACCTCACCTCGGGAGCCAAGGCGATCGCCCTCGCCGAGCTCGGCAGCACCGAGAAACGCAACGCGGCCGAGATCGTCGGCAACGTCGCCGCGATGCGGGCGGCCCTCGACCTCGCCGACCGCCTGGACGAATCCGCCGTCCTCGCGATGCACGCCGCGCTGATGGCGGGCCACGCGCCGGGCATCGGCGGCCGGTGGCGCGAGGAGCAGGTCTGGATCGGCGGCGACTCCTACGGGCCCCATGGGGCGTCGTTCATTCCCCCGCACCACTGCCACGTCCCGGCCCTGATGGCGGATCTCCTGCGCTTCGCGAACAGGGCCGATGTTCCGGTCCTGAGCCAGGCGGCCGTCGCGCACGCCCAGTTCGAGACGATCCACCCGTTCCCCGACGGGAACGGCCGAACCGGCCGCGCGCTCGTCCACGCGATGCTGCGTCGCCATGGCCTGACCCGCAACGTCACGGTGCCGGTCTCGGCCGGCCTGCTCACCGACACCGCGGCCTACTTCGACGCCCTCGACGCCTACCGTGACGGCGACGTGGCCCCGATCGTCGAAAGGTTCGCGACGGCGTCGGTCACCGCGATCACGAACGGGCGCCAGCTGGCGAGCGAGCTGCGGGCGATCCGCGCCGGCTGGGAGAACCGGCTGAGGATCCGGCGCGACGCCCGGGCGTGGCAGCTCGCGGACCTGCTTCTGCGCCAGCCCGTCGTCGACGCCCAGGCGGTGGCGGCCGAGCTGGGTGTCACCCGGCAGAACGCCCAGCGGGTGATCGCGCCGCTGGCCGAGGCCGGGATCATCACCGAGTTCACCGGCTTCACCCGCAACCGCATGTGGCAGGCCTCCGAGGTCCTCAGCGCACTGGACTCGTTCGCCGCCCGCGCCGGCCGCCGCGGCGCTCCGTAGCGGCCAGCGGGCACACCCGGCCAGCGAACGTGGGTCGACGGGGCGGCAGCAATGCCGAGCAGATGCGTTGGGGCGGCGGAGATCCGGGCCGGCGGAGATTCGGGCCGGCGCAGCATCCTGCTGCCATTTTTAAGCTATAGCATGCCGGGGGGCTTGCCGCAAGACCCAGGTTGTACCGCAGAATCGCGGACCGAAGCCGGAACTGCGGAAACGAGGGTCGCGATATGCACGTGTCGCTGTCGACGAACGAGCCACGCGGGGTGGGCATCCACCTCGGTTCGGAGCCGCTCGCGTGAATCCGGTGACGACGAGCGCGTTCGGTCTTCCCGACCATCTCGCCGGCAAGGCCGCGCCGGAGCTGATCGCCGACGACGAGCGGCATCTGGCCGCCGTCGCGGCGAACCTGGAGCAGTCGATCGCCGACCTGGTCCGCCGGCTCGACGCCGAGCGGCTGGCTCCCGGTGGTCTCGGCCAGGCTGCGATGGATCGGGACATCGAGATCTACCGGCTGAGCACCCGCCTGCGCGCCCTGCGCCGCTTCGGTCTGGACCTGTGCCTCGGCCGCATGGTCCACCCGGACGAGCCCGAACCCCTGTACGTCGGGCGGCTCGGCCTCACCGACGACGCGGGGCGCCGGCTGCTGCTCGACTGGCGCTCCCCCGCGGCCGAGCCGTTCTTCGGCGCGACCCATGCGAACCCGATGGGCCTGACCAGCCGCCGCCGCTACCGCTGGACCCGCGGCCGGATCAGCGACTACTGGGACGAGATCTTCACCGACGACGTCTTCGACGGGCACGCGGCGCTCGACGACCAGTCCGCGTTCATCGCCAGCCTCGGCAGCAGCCGGACGTCCCGCATGCGTGACGTGCTCGGCACCATCCAGGCCGACCAGGACGCCATCATCCGGGCCGGGTCCGACGGCGCGCTGGTCGTCGACGGCGGCCCGGGCACCGGCAAGACCGTCGTCGCGCTGCACCGCACCGCCTATCTGCTCTACTCCGACGCCCGGGTCGGTGCCCGCCGGGGTGGTGTGCTGGTGGTCGGCCCGCACCAGCCGTACCTGGCCTACGTCGCGGACGTCCTGCCGAGCCTCGGCGAGGAGGGCGTGCAGACCTGCACCGTGCGCGACCTGGTCACCGAAGGCGCGGCGGCGGTGGCCGAGGCCGACCCGGAGGTGGCCCGGCTGAAGTCGTCGGCGGACCTGGTGGGGGCGATCGAGGCGGCCGTCCGGTTCTACGAGGAGCCCCCCACCAAGGGCATGACGATCACGACCGGCTGGTCGGAGCTGTGGCTCGGCCCCGACGACTGGGCCGAGGCCTTCGACGCGCCGGAGCCCGGCACCCCGCACAACGAGGCACGTGACCGGGTCCTGGCGGAGCTGCTCACGATCCTGCTGGACAAGCACATCGACGCCGCCGGCATGGACGCCGACGGCGGCGACCGCGGCGAGGCCACCGCCGGGCTGGTCCGCCGGTCGCTGCTGCGCAACCGGGAGCTGCTCACGGCCCTGAACAACGCCTGGCCGCTGCTTGAGGCGGCCGACCTGGTCGCGGACCTGTGGTCGGTACCCGCCTACCTGCGCAGATGCGCACCGTGGCTGAGCCTGGACGAGGTCCGCCGGCTCCAGCGCCCGCGGACGGGCGCCTGGACCGTCGCCGACCTGCCGTTCCTCGACGCGGCCCGCCGCCGCCTCGGTGACCCGGCCGAAGCCCGCCGCCGGCGCCGGCAGTCCGCCGCGACCGCGGCCGAACAGGAACGCATGACCAGGGTCATCGACAACCTGCTCGCGGCCGACGACGACGGTGAGGGTGCGATGACGATGCTGCGCGGGCAGGACCTCCGGGACACCCTCGTCGACTCCGCCGCGCTGCCGACCGCCGACCCGGACCTGCTCGCCGGCCCGTTCGCGCACATCATCGTGGACGAGGCCCAGGAGCTGACCGACGCGCAGTGGCAGATGCTGCTGGCACGCTGCCCGTCCCGCAGCTTCACCGTCGTCGGGGACCGCGCCCAGGCCCGGCACGGCTTCACCGAGTCGTGGCAGGAGCGCATCGGGCGGGCCGGCTTCGACCGGATCACGCTGGCGTCGCTGACCGTCAACTACCGCACCCCCGAGGAGGTCATGGCCGCGGCCGAGCCGGTCATCCGCGCGGCGCTGCCGGACGCCAACGTGCCGACCTCGATCCGCAGCAGCGGCCTCCCCGTCGTGTACGGGCCGACGTCCGAGCTGGGTTCGATCCTCGACACGTGGCTCGCCGCGCACGCCGAAGGGACCGCCTGCGTCATCGGCGATCCCACGTTCGCGGCGACGTCACGGGTGCGGTCGCTGCCACCGGAGCTGTCGAAGGGGCTCGAGTTCGACCTGGTCGTCCTCGTCGACCCGGCGGCGTTCGGCGACGGCATCGAGGGGGCGGTCGACCGCTATGTCGCGATGACCCGCGCCACCCGGCAGCTCGTCATCCTCACCAGCCCCTGACACCGGTCACCAGGGTCACCGGAGCGCCACGGCGCCGGGGCGGTCGAGTTGCCGGCCCCGGCGCCGCCACCGAGGATCAGGGCGCGCACGACCTGGGAGGTGCGGCATGGGTGATCCGGGTCTTCCCTTCGAGGACCGGCAGGACTTCGCCGACGCGGAGCGGGGGCTGATCGCGACACTGGACCCCGGAGTCGTCAAGGACGACCACGGCGCGGTGGTCTGGGACAACGACTCCTATGCGTCCTTCCTGCGTGGTGACGGGGCCGACTCGGTGCACCGGAGCCTGTGGCGACAGTCGTCGCTGGTCACCCGCCAGGGGCTGTTCGAGGTCGTGCCCGGTATCTACCAGGTGCGGGGCCTGGACCTCTCGAACGTCTCGTTCGTGGAGGGCGACGCGGGCGTCGTCGTCATCGATCCGCTGTTGTCGGTGGAGACCGCGCGGGCGGCGATGAAGCTCTACCGGTCGCAGCGCGGCGACCGGCCGGTCACCGGTGTGATCTACACGCACAGCCACGCCGACCACTTCGGCGGGGTGAAGGGCGTCGTCGACGAGGCGGACGTCGACGCCGGCCGGGTGCCGGTGATCGCGCCGCAGGGGTTCCTGGAGCACGCGATCGCGGAGAACGTCTACGCGGGCACGGCGATGGCCCGCCGGGCCGGCTACATGTACGGCGCGGCGCTGCCCCGCGGGCCCCGGGGCGGGGTCGGGGCCGGGCTGGGGCAGACGACCTCGACCGGGACGGTGAGCCTCATCCCGCCCACCGTCGACATCACCCGGACGGGCCAGGAGCTGACCGTCGACGGGGTGCGGATGGTGTTCCAGCTGGCGCCGAACTCCGAGGCACCGGCGGAGATGCACTTCCTGCTCCCCGCACGGCGGGCGCTGTGCATCGCCGAGAACGCCACCCACACCCTGCACAACGTGCTGACGCTGCGCGGGGCGCTGGTGCGCGACCCGCGTTCCTGGGCCCGTTACCTGACCGAGGCCATCGAGATGTTCACCGCCGGCGCTGACAGCGCCGGCGGCGCTTCGGGCGTGGACGTCGTCTTCGCGTCGCACCACTGGCCGACCTGGGGCGCGGACAACGTCGTCGAGTTCCTTCGGCTGCAGCGTGACCTGTACGCCTACCAGCACGACCAGACCGTCCGGCTCATCAACAAGGGCTGGACCGGGGCGGAGATCGCCGAGATGGTCGAGCTGCCGCCAGCCCTGCGGCGTGCCTGGCATGCACACGGCTATTACGGCTCGGTGAGCCACAACGTCAAGGCGGTCTACCAGCGCTACATGGGCTGGTACGACGGGAATCCGGCCCGGTTGTGGCAGCATCCCCCGGCGGAGGCGGCACGCCGCTACGTCGAGTTCATGGGCGGCGCCGACGCCGTGGTCGACAAGGCGCGCCGTTGCGGCGACGAGGGCGACCTTCGGTGGGCCGCGCAGGTGCTCGACCATGTCGTGTTCGCCGAGCCCGACCACGAGGAAGGCCGGGCCCTGCTCGCGGACGTGCTCGAACAGCTCGGGTTCGACTGTGAGAACGGCACGTGGCGCAACTGCTACCTTTCCGGGGCGCAGGAGCTGCGGGACGGCAACTTCGGCACACCGACCGTGACCAGCGCCCCCGACCTGCTCGCCCAGCTGCCACCGGAGATGTTCCTCGACGCGCTGTCGGTGCAGGTGAACGGGCCCGAGGCGTGGCATCTCGACCTGGCGATCCGCTGGGTGTTCCCCGACGACGGGCCGGACGGGTCGTCCTTCCGCACGACGCTGACCAACGGCGTCCTCACCGCGGTGCGCGGCGGGGCAGGCGACGTCTCACTCACGATCACCCTGCCCCGGGCGGCGATGGCGGCGGTGGCCGCGGGCCGCCTCGACGCCGCCCGCGGCGCCGGGCTCTCACTCGACGGCGACGAGCGGACCCTGCGGCAGCTGCTCGGCGTCCTCGACCCCGGCGACCCCGGTTTCAACATCGTCGAACCCTGATCCGCCCCTGATCCGACACCTGTCGTTGGCATTGCCGGCAAGCAAGGAAGGAGGATTTCGGCTGCCCCAACAACCAAAACCCTCACTTCTTGCGGATTATCAGGCGATTCTGCGGGCCTTTTGTCGCTCTTGTCATGAATTGCCGGCCCAGGTGCCACGGCACGCCACCAGCGGAGCGGAGCTCATAGCCGCGCAGGGAGATCGCCAGCTGCGGCCGATGGCGGGCAGCTCCCCGCCGGTCACGGGCAGCTCCCCGCCGGTCAGCGGCCACCGCCGATCGCCTTTCCGAGCAGCAGGGCGCCGAGCAGGAGGAACAGCACCATCATGACCGGCCCGTTGTGCGCCACCATCCACCGCCGCCACTCGTCGAGCGGCGCCCTCGCCCGTTCGCCCAGCGCGAGGTAGGCGACCAGCGGTGTCAGGATGCCCACCGTGCCGAGCAGCGCATAGACCGCGAGCGCGCCGGCCTGGGTCAGCCCGGACACCCCGCTCTGGGCGACCACGGCCGCGGCGGTCACGGTCAACGACAGGTTCTTCGGGTTGGCAGCCGCCACCAGCGCGCCGAGCCTCGCCGACCGCCGCGGGCCGAAGCTCTGGATCGTCGCCATCCAGGTCGGCTGGGGCGCCGGGTGCCGCCCGTCCGGGCGACGCCGCCACAGCTGGGCCGCGCGCCACAGGAACAGCGCCCCGAGACAGCCCTTGATCACCCGCACTGTTGTCGTGGGACCGCTGTGAGCGCTGTAGTCGCGGCCGTCCGCGACGGCCAGGGCGAGTGCGGCGACGGCGCACAGGCCGACCAGCCAGCCCGCGGCGAAGGCCGGCCCACTGGCCCGTGCCCGCGGCGCGCCCAGCAGCAGGATCATCGCGACGATCGGCAGCGGGCTGATCGCCGCTCCGACCGCCAGCGGCAGGAGAGCCTCCGCCGCGTCACCCATGGCCGGACATTTCGCTCCTCCGGACTTGCACCCACCAGACCGATGACTACTCTATGAATTCGATCAACAACTATAAGTATCCCAGGGTGATGGTTGACCTGCTCAGGACTGGCCAGCCGTCGACCGGGAAGGCGGAAGCGAGGAAACGCGACGGTGACCGACGATCCGCCCTTGCGGAAGCGGCCCGGCCACGAGCCACCCCCACACCCGCCCGGTGGCCGTGACCAGTCCCCAGACCGCCCGGCGCCCGGCTCCAACGCGCGTGACCACCTTGCCAACGAACGGACGTTCCTGGCCTGGCTGCGGACGTCCGTCAACGTGATGGCGCTGGGTCTCGCCTTCGCCGCGTTCGGCGACGTCACGACCGCCCCGTCGCTGGCCGCGGGCGCGATCCTGGCCGGGGTCGGCGGCGCCGGCCTCTGGTATGCGACCGCCCGCTACCGCCGGGTCAACCGTGAGATCGACGAAGGCGCGTTCACCACCAGTGCGTACGCCCTTGGCCCGACCGTGGTCAGCCTCGTCGTCGGCACGACCATCCTGATCGCTCTGGTTCTCCTCGTCTTCGCCGACCGCGACGTCACGCTGCGTTGACACCGTCCAGCTCACGGTTCGGCAGATGGCTGCTGACCGCTGATGCCGGACAGCGCGAGCCTTGCCAGGGTGTCGATGGCCAGCTCCGGGTCCTGTGACACTCCGACGGGCCGCAGCGCGGGGTTGTTCCACAGCAGGCAGAACTGGCTCCACATCGCGGCCAGCGCGGCGGCGGCGAGGCGGGGGTCGAGGTGCGGCAGGTGCCCGGCCGCCTGCGATACGCGGAGGTGGTCGGCGAGCACTTCGATGTTGTGCGCGTTGACGTCACGCCAGCGTCGCGCGAAGTCGTCGGAGATCATCGCGGCCTGGAAGATGGCCACACTCACGGCCTGATGGTCCCGGAACGCCCGCCAGAACTCCCGCACGTGCGCGCGCATGCCCACCCAGGTGTGGAGACCCTGGGCATGCTCCTCGGGGTCGATCTGGCCACAGAGGTTCACCGCGTGCTCGGCGGTGAGCGCGATGAGCAGTTCGTCCTTGCTGGCGAAGTAGTGGTGGAAGGAGCCGTGGGACCTGCCGGCCTCGGCCGTGATGTCGGTGATCGTCGTGTTGAAGTACCCCTTGCGCTCCAGCACCCGGCGAGCCGCGTCCTTCAGGGCGGCCTCTGTCTGCTCCCCTTTGCGTCCCCGGCTCATGTGGAATTCCTACTCCTTGGTAGGCACCTCAGGACGAATCGGACCAGACTTGGATCTGGATCCAAATCCAAGTTCAGGAGGACGCCGTGATCCGGAGACGCGCTGTGAGCGCAACCATCGCCATCGCCGCATCAGCCCTCGCCGCCTCGTTCGTGATCCCCTCATCCGCGCTGCCGACGGCCACCGCGGGCAGCACTGCCACTGCCCGTTTAGACCCGACCGCTCTCCCGGTCCTCGTCGACCCGGCCGCGTCCCTGGCGCCCGGCGCCGACCGCCTCAACGAGTCCTGGTACCTCACCGCGCACGTGACCGCGGGCCGCCACCGGTACGCGTTCCTTGCCCACTACCTGGCCGTCGGGAACGGCCAGTTCGGTCTGACCGCCTCGTCCGTGTCGGTCACGGACGAGACCACCGGCTGGTACACCGCCTCCAACGTCGCGCTCGGCCCGAAGGCCGGCCTGTCCAACGCGCCGGGCGTGGACATCCACACCCCGAACATCACCTGGACCGGTGACTCCACGCAGATGAACCTGGTCGCCAAGGTCCCGGAGGGGCAGATCAGCGTCACCCTCCGGCCCCGCGGACCAGTGCTCTACAACATGGGAACCGGCTACTTCGCCATGTTCGGCGAGCCGCAGTACCCGAACTACGAATACGCCTACCCGACCATCGACACGACCGGCACACTGACGCTGAACGGCCACACCGACAAGATCAGCGGAGAGTCCTGGTTCGACCGCCAATGGGGACCGGGGCCCGACATCTCCACCGGCGACGCGACCTGGACCTGGATGAACCCCATACTCCCCAACGGGGACAAGATCAGCCTGTGGAGCACCATCGACAAGGGCAAGACCGCCACCTGGGCGACCGTCCTGCGCCCTGACGGAACGCACACCATCGCCGAAGCCACGATCACACCTGACACCGCCAGCAAATGGACCAGCCCAGCGACCCAGGCCAGCTACATCACTCGCTGGAAGGTCACCATCCCAGGCGTGAGCGCGGCCCTGAATGTCAGGGCCGTCACGAACAACCAGGAACTGACCGTACCCGGGCCACGCTACGAGGGCAGCGCGACCGTCACCGGGATCTACAAGGGCCTGCCGGTGACCGGCATCTGCTACGTCGAGCAGTTCGCCTCACGGTAGCCAGCCCGACGGCGCGTTCCAGAGACCCGCGCCGGCCCGGCCCGAGGCTGTCGACAACCAGCCCGCCGAGGTCCAGCGGATTCCGACCAGACGGTAGGCCACGATCCGTGGCGGGTCAGCCCGTAACGCTTGCCCGCCGTGCACACTGAGCCGGTGGATGATCGTGCCGAAGCGGGCGAGGTGCCAGCCCGCGGCTTGCCTGCGCCCGACGCGATCGTCGGGCGCAGGCGGGAGATCGCGGCGCTGCGCGGATGGCTGAGGTCGGCTGACGGTGGCGCCGGTCGCCTGGTGCTGTGCGCGGGCGAGGCGGGAATCGGGAAGACCCGCCTCGCTCGTGAGCTGGCCGGGATGGCCTTGGCCGGCGGACGCGCCGTGGCGTGGGGTCGCTGCGCCGAGGCGGAGGGCGCCCCCGCCTTCTGGCCGTGGCGCCAGGCGCTGCGGTCGCTCGGCGTCGATCCCGACGATGTGCTCGGGCACGGCGAGGCGCAGTCGCCGCAGGACAGGTTCCGGGTGTTCGAGGGCGTCGCCGACGCGATCGGCAGCGTCGCGGCTCGGGGCGGGCTGACCGTGGTCCTCGACGACATCCACCGCGCCGACGAGCCTTCCCTGCTCGTCCTGCGCCATCTTGCCGATCAGGTCGCCGACGCGCAGCTGCTGATCCTCGCCACCTTCCGCGACCGCGAACCGGCCGGCGCGATCGCCCGCGTGCTGCCCGACCTGCTGCGGTCACCGGCCGCCGTGCGTCTCGACCTGCGGGGGTTCGACCTGGCGGAGGTCGGCGAACAGCTGCGGCGCATGACGGCCTCGGGGACGGAGGTCGCCGCGTCCGATGGCGAGTCCACCGCCGAGGCTGAGGCTGAGATGACGGCGACGGCGCGGCTGGTGCTTGAGGTCACCGCCGGGAACCCGCTGTTCGTCCGGGAGATCGGGCGGGCGGTGGCGGACGGCACCTGGCGACCGGAGCAGCCTCCACGCACCGTGCTCGACGCCGTCGGAGCCCGGCTCGACCGGGTCGGTCCGCGGTGCCGCCGGCTGGTGCAGGCCGCTGCCGTCGCCGGCCGGCGGTTCGGGATCGCGCTCGTCGCCACGGTGATCGGCGAGCCCGTCGAGGAGTGCCTTCGGCTGGCCGACGAGGCGGTCGCGCATGGCCTGCTCGACCGGCTCGGCGCCGGCGAGTTCCAGTTCGCGCACGTGCTGACCAGGGACGCCGTCGTGGCGTCACTCGCCGGCCCGGAAGCGGCCAGCCTGCACCGCGCGGTTGCCACCGCCCTCGCGGACCGGTTCGCGGACGATCCGGCCGAGCACCTGGCGGACATCGCGCGGCACTGGGCGCAGCTCGCGCCCTACGGCGCGGCCGAGGCCGAGGCGGCCCGCGTCTGGACGGCGCGGGCCGCCGATGAGGCGGTGCGCCGTCTCGCCCACGAGGAGGGCGCACGGCTGTACCGGGCCGCGCTCACCTTCGGCCAGAGCTCGACGACCGACACCGAGCGTTGCCACCTCCTGGTCGCGCTCGGCCGGGCCAGTTACCTGGCCGGTGATCTGGCGGGCTGCCTGGACGCCGCCGCCCGGGCGGCCGAGGCAGCACGCACGGCCGGACGGCCCGATCTGCTCGCCGACGCCGCGCTGGTGCTCGAGGCGGCGCCGGGGCAGGACGTCAACGCGCTCGCCCACCAGCTCTGCGAGGAGGCCCTCGCCCGGCTGAGCACAGCCACAGCCACCCCCACCACCACCGCTGCAGACACAGCCACTGCTGACACAGCCACGGCCGCCGAGGATCCGACATCCCCGACGGTGGCGTTGCGCGCCCGGCTGCTGGCCCAGCGCGCCCACCTGGCTTTCTACGCCGGTGAGCAGGACCAGTTGGCGAGCCAGAGCGCCGAGGCGCTCACGCTCGCCCGCGGATGTGGCGACGACCAGGCGCTCGCCGACGCGCTGCGCGCCCGGCAGGAAGCCTGCCCAGGGCCGGCCGGCCGGGAGGAACGGCTTGCTCTCGCCACCGAGATGCTGGCGCTCTCCCGCCGGACGAACAGCGCCCGGACGGCCATGTGGGGCGAACTGTGGCGGATCGAGGCGCTGGTCGAGAGCGGTCAGCTTCCGGCGGCGGCCGAGGAGCTCGCCGGGCTGCGGGCGGCTGTCGAGCAGGTCGGCGGACCGGTCAGTGCCTGGCACCGTGACCGGGCCACCGCGTGCGTCGCCCAGGCACGGGGCCGCTACGCCGAGGCACTCGCGGCCGGGCGGCGCGGATTCGACCGGATGCGTGCCATCGAACCCGCACCGGCCAGCGGCGCCTACATGGCGCTCACCTACGCGCTCGCCTGTCACCTCGGCGCCGGCACCGGCACCGGCGTCGGCAGCGGCTTCCACGCCGGGGCCGGCAGCGAGGCGGGCAGCGAGGCGGAGGCCGTCCTGCGGCAGACGTTCGAGCCGCCGCCCCGCTTCCGGGCGATGGCCCCGCTCACCCGGGCGGCCATGTTCCTCATCGCCGGGCAGCCGGAGGCGGCCGCGGCGACGTACGAGCTCGCCGGGCCGCCCTCCTCGTGGTCGCTGCCGGCGTTCTTCGTTCTGCCCGGCCAGGTCTACGCCGTGCTCACCGTCGCCGGTCTCGTCACCGCGGGGCTTCGCCGGCCCGACGAGCTCGACGGCCTGCTCGACCGGCTGGCGGCGTTCCGTGGCGAGCACGCCAGCGGCGGCGGGGTCTCCTACCTGGGCCCGGTGGAGCTGGCCCTGGGGCGCGGCGCGCTCACCCTCGGCCGGCTCGACCAGGCTGTCGACGACCTGACCACCGCGGCCGGGATCGCTGGCCAGGCCGGCGCGCCGGGCTTCGCGGCGGAAGCGCGCTACCACCTGGCGACCGCGTTGCTGGCCCGCGGCGCGCCCGGCGACCGGGACCTGGCCGTCTCCGCCGCCCGCGACGCCGACCGCGTCGCGCGGGCCCTGGGCATGACCGCGTACACCGATCGCACCGCGGCGCTTGTCGCCAGCCTGGACGATGCCGCCGAGCCCGCCGCCGGCGTGCCTCCCCAGGCAGGCGGGCCGGCTGACGCGACGCCGGGGCGGGGGCCGGCGGTAGCGGGGCAGGGGCCGGTGGTAGCGGGGCAGGGGCCGGCGGTGACGCGGCCGGCGCAGGCCACGTTGAGCCCGCGGGAAATGCAGGTCGCCCAGCTGGTCGCCGAGGGCCTGACCAACCGGCAGATCGCGGGGCGGCTCGTCATCTCCGAGCGCACCGCGCAGAACCACGTCCAGCACATACTCACCAAGCTCGGCTTCCGCGCGCGCAGTCAGATCGCCGCCTGGGTCGTCCGCAACTCACCCGGCGTGCAGCGGTGAGTATGCCCGGTGAGTAGTTCGGCGGACGTCACGGCGGCGCCGTGCGCCTAACGTTCCTCCCGTCGCCGGCTCTCCCCGGGCCAGAAGGCGAAAAGGAACCCGCAGGAAACCGGGAGGAACCAGAAATGCAGTGGATCACCATCGCCGTCCCGCCGTTCGACACCGTCGAACAGGCCGACGCCGTGTTTGCCCAGGTGGGCGTGGAACCCGCCGGCCTGCGGGCGCGCTATGTCGGGGCGGGCCCCGACGGCCGGCTGCGCGTCGTCGCCCTGTGGGAGTCGAAGGCGCACGCGGACGACTTCTTCGCGACGACCCTCGGCCCGGCGCTGGCCCGCGCGCTGGGCCCCGAACCCGCCGGCCGGCCCGAGATCATCGGCATCGACGTCGCCCGCGCCTACGTGAGCCAGCCAATCGCCTGAGAGCTCGGCGCGACAGGACTTCAACAGCTCCCTGACTCGAAAGGTCCAACAAGGCAATGAGGCTTCAGGCAGGCCGGGTCGCGCTGGTCGCCGCTGTTCTGTGGGCGGCCGGCTGGGCCGTCGCCGACAGCGCCGAGGCGAGTACGGATCTCCCTGGTATCGCCAATCGCAGTGGCGATTTCAATGGCGACGGCCGCGACGACATCATTTCCTTCGGCGGTACGACCGATGGCGCGGATGTCGCGCTGAGTACCGTCCTGCCGGCGCAGTGGAGCTCGCTGACGACCTTCGGTGCGCGGGAGCACTGGGCAGACGCGGTGCGCGACAACGGCGCTGATGTGACGCTGGTCGCCGACGCCGACGGAGACGGCAGGGATGACCTCGTGACCATCACCATGCGGGGGAGCAACACTGGTGCGGTCCGCGTCATGCTCAGTACCGGCTCCAGTTTCGTCGACGCGCCCGGCTGGCTGGACTCCCTGCCCGCCGGGCAGCTGCTGACCGTCGACGACCCGGCCGCCGTACCGGCGGTCGGCGACTTCAACGGCGATGGCCTGGCCGATGTCGCGGCCTTCGTCACCGCCGGCTCCGAGGCCGGCACCATCCGGTTCGCGCTGTCGACCGCAACCGGTTTCGATTCCGTCCAGGCCGTGGCCAGCGCATTTCCCACCGGGACCAAAGCGGCACCCGAGGTGGGCGACGTCAACGGCGACGGCATGGACGATCTCGTCGTCTTCACCCGAGGCATCGCCGCGGACGTGTACGTCTCGTTGTCGACCGGCTACGGGTTCGACCCCGCAACACTGTGGCAGGACAGTTTCGCGGCCGGCAGCGAATATCCCGCGATCGGGGACTTCAACGGTGACGGCCGGGACGACATAGTTTCCTTCACCCACAGCTCCGCGGCCGACGTGTACGTCGCACTGTCGACGGGCAGTGGATTCGCCGGCTCGACGAAGTGGCAGGACTATTTCGCGCTCGAATCAGAGTACCCGGGCGTGGGTGACGCCAATGGGGACGGCCGCGACGACGTCCTGGCCTACACAGGCGGTCCCGCCAACGACGTGCGGGTCGCGCCCAGCACCTACTTCTGGACGTCCCGGACTGGAATCGTCCAGTACTTCGGAAACAGCGAGAAATGGCATGACAACTTTCCGGTCAGAAACTACGCACTAGGACTCACTCTTTGGCATTGAGCCTTTCCCGGCCCGCCGCGCGGCGGTGCGCGGCGGAAGGAACAGCACCGCATGCCAGATCGTGAACGGGCGGTGAGGTCCCCTTCGGCGTCACCCGCTGCGGCTGAGGCCAGTCGCAGCGTCCCGTGCCCCGTATTCGCCGCACCACAGCGAACGCGGGGCTTCGGCGTGCCAGCCGCACATCGCACTCGCCCGCTTCGAGGACTGAACGAGCCTGGGCACCCGCACCGCCCCGTCGGTTGCTCTTCCGCCGCCGACAAATCCCGGGTCGTGAGCCGATTCGATTCGAATTTGGCAAACCTCCCCAAAAATGGATGTGGACTGTTCAGCACGGAGATCAGATTCGTCCGAGAGGACGACGCCAGATCACCGGAGGTGCTGCTGTGCGTGAACCAGCTGTAGTTCGGCTTCGGGTGGCGGGGCCCAGCCCGGGCGGTGCGGGCGAGCCACCACCATGCCTCCGGAGCCCACGCGTTCCGGTCGGCTAACTGAAGCGGGCGGCCCACAGGGCGCTGATGGGCAGGGCCCAGATCCGGTCGCCGAGGTCGAAGGGAAGCGGACCGGTGTGGAACACGACTCCCGCGCGGAAGTCCGCACCGAGCTGATCGCGTAGCCAGGCGAGATGACGGGCGTCCCGGGCCGACGGCGCCGAGGATGCCTTGATCTCGATCGCGATCACCTGGCCCCGGCCGAGGTCGATGACGATGTCGACCTCCTGCCCGTCGCGGGAGCGGATGTGGTGCAGCCGGGCACGCGGGTGCAGCAGCGTGACCTCCGGTCGCAGCTGAGCCACGACGAAGGTGTCGAGGATCCGGCCGAGCAGATCCCCGTCACGCAGGACGCTCTGCTCATCCACCCGGGCTGCGGCGAGCGCGAGGGCGGGATCGGTCAGATACCGCTTCGCCCGTTTGGTCAGCCTGTGCAGACGGTTCGTCGACCAGGCGGGAACGAGGTCGAGCAGGTACAGCGCGCCCAGGATCCGGTCGTAGGCGTCCGCCGTCCGCTGGTTGATCTCGGCGGCCTGGCAGAGCGTGCCGTCGGCGGGAAGCCCGGCCGTCGAAAGCCCCAGCACCTCGAGATAGCGGCGCAGCCGGACGGGGTCGCGCTGCTCCCCCGCGGCGGCCACATCGCGGGTGACGACATGGTCGACATAGGCGTCCAGCCAGGCGAGCCGCCCACGCGCGCTCAGGTGCAGGGCGGCCTGGGGAAAGCCGCTGCGCAGCGCCAGGTCCACATAGTCGTCCAGGCTCGGCGGCGGACCGGAGACGCTCAGGCGGGAGAGATCGCCGGTGAGGAGCAGTTCGAGCAGGCTCGGCTGGTCGACCGCACCGGCGATCTCCCGCTCGGTCAGGCCGTGCAGCACCAGCCGGACGACCCGCCCCGTGCCGGGCCACTGGCGGGTGGTGAATTCCGCCTCGACGCTGCCCGTGAGGAGGAACCGGCCAGGTCTGGGATCTTCATCGACCGCACGCTTGACCGCGCCCAGGACCTCCGGCACCTCCTGCCACTCGTCGAGGAGGACCGGCTCGCTCACCCGGCGCAGGGCCGCATCCGGATTCGCCGCGACCGCCGCGGCGACCGCGGGGTCGTCGAGCCGCAGAACGTCGCCGGCGATCCGCCTGGCCGAGGTCGTCTTCCCCGC
Source organism: Frankia sp. CcI49 (assembly GCF_001983215.1). Taxonomy (NCBI): domain Bacteria; kingdom Bacillati; phylum Actinomycetota; class Actinomycetes; order Frankiales; family Frankiaceae; genus Frankia; species Frankia sp. CcI49. The sequence goes on along the minus strand of NZ_MOWP01000015.1, from coordinate 286,838 downwards.
CGCACGCGGGCCCGTGACCATGACCGCAGGCAGCTCGGTGAGCAGGTTCGCCAGCGGACCGTCGGCGATCCGCGGAACGTACCCTGACATGGGCATACAGCAACACTACATGTTTTGCGGGGCCTGTAGTACAAGTTCTGCGGGCCTTCGAGTACACGTTTTGCGGGGCATTGCGCAGGCTGAGCACCAGGGCATCGGCACCGAAGTTGGTGCTTGGCCTCGACCAGTGCACCCGGCGACGGATGCGACCGAGCCGGGCCGACGTCCCGTCCGGGGATCCTCACCCCCGCGCGGGACGTCGGCCGGCGAGCGCGGCCGCCGCGGGGCCGGCCAGGACGGTGAGCGTGGCGATCCGGTCGGCGAACGCCCTGCGTTGGCTGACGTTCACCAGTGTGATCACATCGGCGGCCGCCGCCAGCGCCACCAGCGCGACCAGGTCCGCCGGGGCGGCCTGCGAGGTGACCTCACCGCGCAGCACCGGACCGGCGGCGCGGTTCAGCTCCCGCACCCGAGGCCGGTCGAGGAGCACGACCGCGGACGTCGGGATCACGGAGAGCACCCGCCCCCGGGCCACCCGCAGCCAGCCCGCCGACTCCAGGTCGTCACGGGTCTCGACCACTGCGCAGCGGTGGTCGTGGTCGATCCAGTCCACCCAGGCTCGCGGGGCGGGAGCCTCGCTGATCTGGCGGTAGACCGCGGCGACGAGCGGATCGGCGCGCCCGGCCCCGCCCCGCGGCGTCGGCTCCCCTCGCCCGGGCGGCAGGTCCGCGGCCACCCGGACCAGCCCACCGTCGTCGGTGAGCCATCCGTCCGTCTCCAGTTCGACCAGCGCCGCAGCCCGCAGGGCCCGGCCGAGGCGCCGGTTGGCGTACATCTGGTCCTTCTCCAGGTTGTAGGCCAGGAGATAAAGCTTCGCAGGCAGCGAGGTGGGCAGGTCAGGATTCACACGAATGTGAATACAACGCCACGCCCACGCGGCCAGTACCGCAGGCGACAGCCCCGGCACACGGCCAGGCCTGCGTGCCGAGCACCTCCCGGATGTTCATGCCGGTGCCGAAGCCGTCGACGGCGGCCACCAGGACGATCATCGCCGCAGCGGCGTGGATGCTGCTGGGAGCGGTCATGAGCCGGGCTCGCCGCCGTGGATGGACGCGAGAAGCCGCGGGCCGCACTCGGTTCAATCAGAGCCCTTATCACACCTGGCACGGCGGTTTCCGGGAATGCTCCATGCTTTCCCGGGGCAGCGAGTACGGCCTGCCGGATGCCGTGACCCGTCAGCGCCTGGCCGCCTGGACCGCTGAAGGCCGGGGCGCATTCGCGCCGTGGGCCGTGCGGGGGGCCCATGACGGGATCGCCTTCGCCACGCAGGCTCACACTTTCGGCGACTGGGACCAGATCAACAATCCGACCTGGCTGCATGCGCGTTTCCGCGAGGCCTACGGATCCCAGGAAGCGCCGTGCTCACCGTTCGTCGAACCGTAGGCCGGCCGGGATGGCGGTGACGTCCCGCGGGCTCTCGTTGAGCTCACCCGAGGTGGCCTGGGGTGGCGGGTGTCGCCGAGGCGAAGGCACGGGGCCTGGCGGTGACCGGGCCGGACAGGCGCGTCTCGCCTCCTGAGCGGTCCGCCCGATACACAGCAGTTGTTCAGGTGCTGCTCAGCAATGGGCCTTAGCGTAAGGACCATGACGTCCGGGCCCGAGCCCCGAGCGGCCGCCGGGCGCGCCTTCGGGTTACGCGGCATACACACCCTGCTGATCGCCTCCGCCGTCACGATCGTCACGCTCGCCGTGGTGGTCGCCGTGCTCGCGTCCCGGCCCGGCGGGAGCCCGCAGGCACGGGCAGGCACCGTCCCGACGCCGTCGGCGAGCCCCAGCGCGAGCCCGTCCCCCAGCGTGGCGGACGTCTACCAGCGGGTCGTGCCGTCCGTGGTGGTGGTGCGGACAGAGCACGGGACGGTCGGCTCCGGGGTGATCGTGGCGGGCGACGGCAGCGTCCTCACCGCCAGCCACGTCGTCGCCGACGGCGGCGCGATCAGCCTCACCTTCTCCGACGGGACCCGGTCCACCGCCACGGTCGCCTCGACCGACCCGGAGACCGACACCGCGATGCTCACACCGGCGACACTGCCGCAGCCGGTCGTGCCGGCCACGCTCGGCAGCCGCGTCGAGGTCGGCGGCGAGGTGATCGCGCTGGGCAACCCGCTCGGGCTGACGTTCAGCGTCTCCTCCGGCGTCGTGTCGGGCCTGGATCGCACCGCGCCCTCGACGGCCACGGAGAGCGGCGAGCTGTCCGGGCTGATCCAGTTCGACGCCGCGGTGAACGCCGGCAGCTCCGGGGGCCCGCTGCTCGACGCCGACGGCCTGGTCGTCGGGATCGTCGTCTCCATCGCCGACCCCGGCAAGGACGAGGCGTTCGCCGGCATCGGTTTCGCCGTGCCCATCTCCAGCGCCCTGAGCAGCGGCGGTGGCGGCTCCGGGCCCGGTGGCGGCCGCGGGCCGCGGATCTGACGTCACCAAGGTCACGAAAGGTATCGACAGAGACCATGACACAGGACGCCGACGTCAGCAGGCCCGCTGGAACGGCCGGCGGGGGCACCGGCAGCGGCACCCCCATGGCCGCACCCGTGCCCGTGCCCACCCCGGCACCCGCCCCCTCCCGCGGCGCGGCCAGCCCGCTCGAGCAGGTGCTGTTCGAGGTGAAACGCACGATCGTCGGGCAGGACGTGCTGCTGGAGCGGATGGCGATCGGACTGCTCGCCGGCGGCCATCTGCTGGTCGAGGGCGTACCGGGGCTGGCGAAGACGCTGGCGGTGAAGTCGCTGGCCAGCGCGGTCGGCGGGCAGTTCCAGCGGATCCAGTTCACCCCGGACCTGCTGCCCGCCGACCTGGTCGGCACCCGGGTCTACCGCCAGCACACCGGGGAGTTCGAGACGACGCTCGGCCCGGTCTTCACCAACCTGCTGCTCGCCGACGAGATCAACCGGGCCCCGGCGAAGGTGCAGAGCGCGCTGCTGGAGGTGATGCAGGAGCGCCAGGTGACGATCGGGCGCGAGACCTACCCCGTCCCCGACCCGTTCCTGGTCCTGGCGACGCAGAACCCGATCGAGTCCGAGGGGACCTATCCGCTGCCGGAGGCCCAGGTCGACCGCTTCATGATGAAGGTCCTGGTGCACTACCCGGCGCCGGTGGAGGAGCACGCCATCGTCGACCGGGCCCTGCGGCCCCCCTTGCCGACCCAGCGGATCCTCACCCCCGAGGACCTGGTGCGGATGCGGGCGCAGGTCCAGGACGTGTACGTCGACCCGGCCATCGTCGACTACGCGGTGCGGCTCGTCGTCGCCACCCGCTCGCTGAGCACGGTGGGGCTGGGCAACCTGGACCGCTACGTCACCCACGGCGCCAGCCCGCGTGCGTCGATCGCCCTTGTGCTGGGCGCCCGGGCGCTGGCCTACCTGCGCGGCCGGGACTACGCCGTCCCGCAGGACCTGTACGCGCTCGTCCCCGACGTGCTGCGCCACCGCCTCGTGCTGTCATACGAGGCGCTGGCCGACGACGTCGCCCCCGACACCGTCATCGCCGGCGTGCTGCGGGCCGTGCCGATGCCCGAGGTCCCGCTGCGGGCCCGCTGATGGCGGGCGCACCCGACCGGCTGCTGCTGCGGCTGGAATGGCAGGTGGTCCGCCGTCTCGACGGGCGGGTGCTGGGCGCCTACCGCACGCCGTACCGCGGGTCCGGCCTCGACTTCGCCGGCCTGCGCGGCTATGTCGAGACCGACGACGCCCGCCGCATCGACTGGAACGCGACCGCCCGGCTGAACGAGCCGCAGGTACGCCAGTTCACCGAGGACCGCGAGCTGACCCTGTGGCTCGTGCTCGACCGGACGGCGTCGATGACCGTCGGCGCCCCCGGCCGCGGGAAGCACGACGTCCTGGCCGAGCTGGCGCTGGTGCTGGCGCGGCTGTTCGGGCGCGGCGGGAACCGGGTCGGCGCGGTCCTCCACGACGGCGCCGCGACCCGGGTGGTGCCACCGGGCACCGGCCGTGGCCAGGTGCTGCGCATCGGCCACGAGCTGGCCCGCACCGCCACAGCACCACCGAAGGCGGGCACCACCGACGTCGCCGCGATGCTGGGCACCGCGGCCCGCCTGGCCCGGCGCCGGTCGCTGATCATCGTCATCTCCGACTTCATCGGCACCGCCGGCTGGGATCGGCCGCTGCTGCGGCTGGCACACCGCCACGAGGTCGTGGCCCTGCGCGTCGTGGACGCCGCCGACGACGCCCTGCCGGAGGTGGGAATCGTCCTGGTCGAGGACGCCGAGACCGGCGAGCAGCTGCTCGTCGACTCCGGTGACCCGCTGCTGCGCGCCCGGCTGCGCGACGCGGTGGCCGAACGTGAGGCGGACCTGGCCGGCCGCATGCGCCGCGCCGGGGTCCCGCTGCACCGGATCGACACCGACCGCGACCTGCTCCCCGCCCTCGCCGGGGTCGCCGCCAGCACCCGGTGGCGGCGCACATGAGCCTCACCGCCCCCTGGCTGCTCGTTCCGGGCGTGCTGGTCGTGGCCGCGCTCGCCGTCGCCGCGACGATGACGGCGCGGCGGCGTCGGACCGCTCTCGCCGCGGCAGGTGTGGACGTCGCCGCGGGCCGCCGCGGGCCGCAGCTCGGGATCTGGCTCAGCCTCGCGGGAATCGCGGTGCTCACGTTCGCGGCGGCGGGGCCGGCGGCCTCCGTTCCCGTCTCCCGCGCCGCGGGCACGGTGATCGTCGCCGTGGACGTCTCGAACAGCATGGGCGCGACCGACGTGACGCCCACCCGGCTGGACGCGGCGAAGAAGGCGGCGGCCGCGTTCGTCGCCGCCCAGCCCGACAGCGTCGACGTGGGCGTGGTCGCGTTCCAGGACGGCGCGCTCACCACCCATCAGCCCAGCGCCGACCACGCCGCCGCCGAGGAGGCGATCGACCGGCTGAAGGTCACCGGCGGCACCTCGCTGGCGGAGGCGATCCTCACCTCGCTGTCGGCGATCACGGGCCGCACGGTCCGGCTCGGCGCGGACGGCTCCGCGCCGGACCTGGGGTACTGGAGCTCGGCGACCATCGTGCTGTTCTCCGACGGCGAGGACGGCGGCACCGGTGCCAACACGGGCACCGGCGGCAGCGGCGGCAGTAGCAGTGGCGGCAGCACCGGTGGTGGTGGCGCCGACGCGGCGGGGGCGACCGAGGCCGCCGCCGAGGCCGCCCAGGCCGCCGGGGTGCACGTCGAGACGGTCGGTGTCGGCACCACCGCCGGCGCGACCGTCGAGGTGGACGGCTACCGGCTGCACACCGCGCTGGACGAGGACACGCTGAAGGCCATCGCCCAGACGACCGGCGGCTCCTACCACCCGGCCTCGCAGGCCTCCGAGCTGGACGGCGTCGCCTCGGCCATCGACCTGCGGCGGACCACCCAGCACGAGGACCTGCCGCTGGCCGGGGCGTTCACCGCCTTCGCGGTCCTGCTGCTGGCAGCCGGCGCGGTCCCCACGATCCTGCGCACGGGAAGGGTCGCCTGATGTCCCTCACCTGGCCCTGGGCGCTGGCGACGCTGCTCGTCGTCCCGCTGCTGACCGCCGTCACCTGGCTGGCCCGGCGCCGCCGGCGGCGGGCCGCCATCCGGGTGACGTCCGTCGCGCTGCTGCGGGTGGCGCTGCCCGGCCGGAAACGGTGGCAGCGGCACATCCCCGTCGCCCTGTTCGTGCTCGGGCTGGCCACGCTCGGCGTCGGCGCCGCCCGCCCGCAGGCGAGCGTCCCGATCGCGGCGAACTCGACGACGATCCTGCTAGCGCTGGACGTCTCGGGCTCGATGTGCTCCACCGACGTGTCCCCGAACCGCCTCACCGCCGCCGAGAAGGCGGCCACCGACTTCATCCGGGCCCAGCCGGGCGGCTCCCGCATCGGCCTGGTCACCTTCGCCGGCACCGCCGGCCTGCTCGTCCCGCCGACCGACGACACCGACAAGCTGCTGGACGCGCTGAAGAGCCTGACGACGTCCCGCGGCACCGCCATCGGCCAGGGAATCCTCACCTCCATCGACGCCATCGCCGAGGTCGACCCGTCGGTCCCCCCGACCGGGGCGGACGTCCCGGCCGGCGGCGTCGGCGGGGAGTACGCGGCGGACGTCATCGTGGTACTCACCGACGGCGCCAACACCGTGGGCGTCGACCCGCAGACCGCCGCGGGGGAAGCCGCCGCCCGCCGCCTGCGGGTCTACACGATCGGCTTCGGGACGACGACACCGGCGCCGATGGTCTGCGACAGCTCGCAGATCGGGGACGACGCCTTCGGATTCGGCGGCGGGTTCGGCGGGGGCGGCGGCTTCGGTGGCGGAGGTGGTGGCTTCGGCGGCGGCCGCAACGGCGAACGCGACCCGCGGGCCATCGACGAGGACGCGCTGAAGCAGGTCGCGAGCACCACCGGCGGCACCTACTACCGCGCGCAGAACGCGAACGAGCTGCAGGACGCCCTTACCGACCTGCCCCGCACCATCACCGTGACGCACGAGCACCGCGACATCGCCTCCTGGTTCGCCGGCATCGGTGGCCTCCTCGTCGCCGCGGCCCTCGCCCTCTCCCTGTGGTGGAACCGCCTGCGCCGCCCCCAGCCGCCTCGCCCGGGCACGGTGACATGACGGGGAACTGTCCGCGTCGGCACGACAAGAAATCGGCGATGCTCAATCACCTGGCCAGGCCGGCGTTCGCATCGTCGCCGAAGGTAGCGGCCGCATGTCTGGTGGCCTGCCTGGACGGATCCGGTGCGGGCATCATGCCGGGCACGGGCACTGGACGGGCTGCCGGCCGTGCGCCGCGCCGCCGGAACACCAGCGCGCCGGCCGCGGCCGCGGTCAACGCCTGGCATCCGAGCAGTGCCACGGCCGTTTTCATGATGTCCCCGCCGGCCAGAACGAGGGATGCCGCGGCCAGCGGGGTACACACCGCGAGCACCCAGACGATCTTCCGGTTGCCGGCTCCCAACAGGTATGTCGCGAACAGCAGAGTGACCGAAAGGAAGGTGGTCGCGACGGCGAGCACCCACAACGACGGCGCGGCCACCGCCAGATCCGGCCCGAAGAGCACCGACATGAACTGACGGCCCGCGACCGCGCCGACGGCGGCCAGTCCCAGTCCCGGCGTGACGACGACAGCCATCGCCATCGCCAGTGCCCGGTGCGCGGGCCGGCCCTCCCGGTGCCGCCTGGCCGCCTCCGCGAGCAGGTAGCTCGCCACCGCCAGCCCGAGGAACACCGGCACCTTGCAGGCGGTGGAGATCGCCGCGTAGCCGCCCACCGCGTCCGGGTTGAGCCAGCCGACGACCACGACGTCGATGTTCTGCAGCAGGGCGAGCGGCACCAGGGTCGCCAGCGCCACGGAGGTGTCCGCGATCAGCGCGTCCCGGGTCCGCCGCCGCGGTGCCGGGGACGCCGTCGCCGCGGCGGGCGGATGGTCGGCCGGCGGGAGCGGCGGGAGCGGCGGGACGTCCCGGGGCGTGCGGGCCACCGTCCGGCGGGCGGCCGCGGCACCGACCACGGCGCCGACCAGCAGACCGAGGCCGGCGCCGTTCACCCCGAGCCCGGTCTGGGCCGCGGCGACGATGCAGGTCACCCGCAGAACCGTCTCGAAGATCACGTTCCGGGCGAGGCCGGGATAGTTGCGCCTGGCCTGGAGCAGCCCGCGCTCGATGCACACGCCCACCCACAGGGCCGCGGCGCTCGCCGCCTCCGCGATCGCGATCGGATGCGGGTAGGCCAGCAGGGCCGCGACCGGTCTGCACAGCGCGAGCGACGCCAGCGCGGCCACCAGCGCGGCGAGGAACGTCATGGCACGCAGCCGCCGGATCCACTGCCTGCGCTCGTGCCGGGTGCCGTCGGTCTGGACCAGGTCGCGGTGCACGACGGCGCTCAGCACGGCGGTGCCGACCACGGCGAGAACCATGTAGACGTTCGTCTGGACGACGACGGCGCCGTATCCGGACGGATCCATGATCCTCGCCAGCGTCAGGTTCATGACGAGGTTGAGGGCGTTGGCGACGATCCCGGCCGCTGCCAGCAGCATCGGCCCGCGCAGCATCTCGGTGACGACATCCCGCCTGATCACCGTGGCCAGCACCCCACCGCGCGGCACGTCACCCACCGGCATCAGCCGTCACAGCTGCCGGGGCCGGATCCGCCGCATCGGCGGGATCAGCCGGATCAGCCGAATCAGCCGAATCCGCGAGCTCGGCCACGGCGATGCGGAACAGGCCGACGAACTCGCGAGCCGAGTCATGGCTGAACAGCCCACGGGCGTAGCAGAACGTCAGATGCACCTGTCCGGCCATCCGGACGACATGGATGGCAAGACCCTGCGGCATCCTCGCCGGGGCGGTGAGGTGCAGGTCCAGCAGCCGCGGGCCGCCCGGGCCGACCGTGAGGCTGGTCGACACATGGCCGATGTTGCTCACCGCGACAGTCGGCATGAGCGCGGGCCGCGCCAACGCGACGGCGAACCGCAGCAATCCCGTTCGCAGCCGCCCCGGCATCGCGGTCAGGCACCGCTGAGCCAGCTCTCGCGCCACCCCCAGCCCTCGCGCCGCTGCCGGACGGCGCGGCCCTGCCGGTGCGGCCGGTGCGGCCGGCCCTGCCGGCGCGGCCGGGCCCGGCGTGCCTGACGACGTCGCCTTCGCGGCCGCCGTCCCGTCGACGACGGTCCCGAGCAGCCGCGACGGCACATCGCGTTCGACCGGGCTGCTCGCGATGATGGCGAATCCGGAGGACAGACCGTCCAGGTCACCGGATGCCGCCGCCCGGACCGGGACCCGGACCCGCAGGGTTCCGCTGGCCCGCCCGCGGCTGGCGTTCCAGCGGTCGGCGGCGAGGTGGGCCGCGGCGACCAGCACGTCGTTGACGGTGGGCCGTCGTCCGTCCGGCAGTCTCGCCGCGCGCGGCGCGGGGATCACCTGGGGCACGAACGCGAATCCGCCGATGTCCGATGCCCCCGCCGGGCGGAGGAAGCGTGAGTCGTGAGCCGGCCATCGGACGGTTCCCGTTCGGGCCGCCCGGCACGGGCCGACGGCCGGGCCGTCCGGCGGGGCCGCGCCTCCCGTTCGCGGCACGCCTCCCGTTCGCGGCACGCCGCCTGATCGCGGCGCGCCACCTGGTCCCGGCACGCGCCCCGCACCGCCATGGAACGCGTTGGATGTGTCGGCCCGGACCAGTGCGCGGGCCGGCGGCGGCTGGTAGGCCGCCATGGTCTCGGTCAGCAGGACGAGCAGGCCGCGGCCGTCTATCGCCAGGTGGTGCCCGACGATGCCGATCCAGTCGCCGTCCGGATGGTGCACCACCAGCAGCCGCACCAGCGGCGCGCGGCCCAGGTCGATTCCCGCCAGCATGTGCTGGCGCAGGGCGTACCAGGCGTGGCGCGGACTGGCGACGGCGGCCTCGGCCACCGACGCGCGGCGCGGATCGGGGAGGATGCGCCAGCCACCACCCCCTGATCGGCCGGGCAGCTCGGACCTGGCCGCCGGGTGCCGTGCGAACACCGGCAGCGTCGCCGCCGCCAGGCAACCGGCGTCGACATGCCCGTCGGTCCGGCCGAACAGCGCGATGATGATCGGCATCTCGCTCTGCTCCGACGCCAGCAGCACCTGCTCTGGCAGGCTGAGCGGGCGGTGGGCGACCCCCCGGGCCGTAGCTCGGCCGGTCACCGTCCGGCCCCCCGCCGGCTCCGCCGAGGAATCGAAAGCGCGGCCACGGTCGCCGCGAAGGCGATGGCACCGGCCGCCTGCGCCCATCCGCTGAACGCGCCTTCGCCTGTCCTGGGTGCCACGTCCGGGGTGACGAGCATGACGACGCCGGCGGCGACCACTCCGGCCGCGGCGACCCATGGCAGCGCGTGGGGCCATCGTTTCGCCGCGACGGCACACAGCGGTACCGCGAGGGCGACCGGACCGGCCACCAGCAGCACGGCGAGCGTGGCCGCGGTTGTCGTGACCCACCACCGGGGCAGCCTGGCGCCCGCCCGCAGCAACGTCGACCGCCGCGGGTCCGGGAACCGGGGGTAGTCATCCGGGTCCGACGATCGGCGTAGCCGGATGCGGCCGGGCACCAGCACCAGTGCCACCAGCAGCAGTGCCAGCACGAGTCCGACGGCGAGGCCGGTCCGATAGCGAAGGCCGGGCCTGTTCTCGATCTCCACCGTGCCGCTGGCACCCGCCGGCACGATCCAGCCCTGCTGCCAGCCGTCCAGGCGCACCGGTGTCAGCGGCTCACCGTTGAGGGTCGCCGTCCAGGAGCGGCTCGCGTTCTCGTGCACGGCGAGGAACGCCCGCGCCCCCGCAGCGATCTCGACCGTTCGCCGCTCCGCCGTCCATTCCCCGACGGTGGTCTGCCGCGGCGCAGCCGCCTCCTCGGCGACGGCAGTCTGCGCGGAGGCGCCCGTTTGAGCAGAGGCGCCGGACTGAGCGACGGTGCCGGTCTGCGCGGAGGTGCCGGTCTGCGCGGAGGTGCCGGTCTGCGCGGTGGCGCCGACCAGCGAGATCGTGTCGACGAGCAGCGCGGATTCGTCCCGCACGACAGTCAGCTGGTGCGTCCCCGCGGCCAGCGCGACCGTGCCGTCCGGTGTGCACAGGGTCGCGCGCATCGGTTGCCCGGAGGCGAAGTCGGTGGTGCTTCCCTCGACCCGCATCCGGTAGGAGGTGCCGTCGATGACGATCGTGGGTCCCCGCACACAGTCGAGGACTGCGGGCGCTTCGGCTACCCGTGGCGTCCCCTCCTTGGGCGGCACGGCCGTCGCGGTGGCCGTGAGGGTGAACCGCATCGGGCGCGGCGTGTCGAACCTGCGTGAGATCGCGAGTTCTTCCGAGGCGCTGAACGGCTGGGTGATGTCCGCCCGTTCCCGGTCGAAGGCGAACAGCACCGGTCCGGTGGCCGCCCCCGTGAAGAGCCCGGTCGCGTCGGACGGCACCTGGGCGTAGCGCTCGAAGGTCTGCCCGGGCACCGTCAGCTCGGCGATCCCGGCGCCCATCCGCTCCTGGTCACCGCCGACGACGTCGACGAGCGTGACCTGGTACCAGGAGCTCTCCCCCGCGGGCACCGTCAGCCGCTGCGCGTCCTCGGTCGCGGCCACCGGAGTGTCGACCGAGCCGCCCGCCGTGGTCACCCTGATCACCCGCGGCACCGGCCGCTTGGCGATGTCGACGAGAAGCCTGATCTCCAGGTAGGGCACGGTCACCGGCGTGCCGACGTCGGCCCTGAGCCAGGCGCCCTCCGAGCCGGTGGCCGGGTCGGGGCGGGCCATCCACGAGGTGTACGCCAAGCCGTCGACGGCGCTCGCCGGCCCGAACTCGGGCGCGGCCCGCAGCAGGAAGCCGTACGACGACGCCGTCACCGACTTCCCGCCGGCATAGGCGGACGTCGTCTGGTGACCGGCGGCCGGCCGGTCCGTCCACTCCTTCGACAGCTCGCCTCTGCCCGCGGCGTCCTCCGTCGGGCCGAGGAGATAGGAGGCGGAGCTGTGGACGACACCGAAGCTGTAGTCGCGCCGGCCGAACGTGTCGGTGACGGCGAGCCCGGTCGTCGGGGTCAGGACGTCGCTCGGCGAGGTGACATCCGCCAACGCGGCGACCGTGCCCCTGTTCGCCGTGACGTCGGCGGGATCACCGAGATCCTGGGCGAGGACCGCGGCGCGGTCGGTGGGGAGCAGGCCGTGCGCGGCGAGCTGCACCGTCGCCTCGGGGCCGCCGGACACCACCAGAGCGTTCGCGGCCGGGTACGCCTCGACCGTCCGGGCACCGCCGGGCACCGTCCACACCTCCAGCGCGGGCGCGGGGTCGGGGGTGCGCTGCCGGTTCTTCGGCAGCGCCCGTTCCCGTGAGGACAGCCGACCCGGGACCTGGGGCCCGAAGGTCGCGACACGCTGCAGGCCGCTGCGTTCCAGCGCCCGGTGGACCTCGTCCGTGGACGGCGGGATGTCCCAGTCGTCGTCGTCCAGGTTGTTGCGGATCAGGACCTGCCCCACGCCGGCGCGAACGAGCGCGGCGGCGAGGCCGGTGCCGTCGTCGGACAGGGCGTTCTCGACGCCGTCCAGCCAGCGGGTGTTACCGACGCTGCCGAGCGGGATGAGGCTGCGCTCGGCCCACGGCGTCGTGGTGAGCCACCGCATCGGCTCGTCGAGCGGACGCCCCCAGTCGTATTCGGCGAACGGTGTGCCCGGCAGCAGCAGGGTGCGCCCGCCGTCGGGGTTCGCCTCCAGCCAGTCGACGGCCTCCGTCCAGTACCCGGGGACCTCCTCGAACGCGCCGGGCTGCAGGACCTTGCCCTCGAGAACGGGAAGCATCCCGGCGATCAGCGCGACGACGGACAGGACCACGACGCCGCGCGCGGTCACCCGTCGCCAGTCGCCCCGGCCGTGAGCCCACTTGTCGTCACCCCGCCGGTCGTCGCCCCGCCGGTGCCGCCGCGCACGCGCTGCCGGGGGCAGGCCGTCGGCGGCGGTCGGCCGCCGCAGCTGCACCGTGTGCTCCATCGGCTCCAGCGCCGTGACCCCGGTCGGCCCGGTGCCGGTCAGCGCGGTGCCGGTGTTCCCGGCCCTGCGTGCGAGGCGGCCCACGACGATCCCGAGCGCATGGGTCAGCCCGAGAGCCATCGGCAGGTGCGTCACCGACATGAACTTGAACACGTTGCGTAGCGGACTCAGCGGACCCTCGAGCAGGGCATGCACATGGGTGGAGACCGGGCCGCCCAGGGCACCCGAGTACCCGGCGGTGATCGCCACCGTGCCGATGCCGAACGTGACCAGCAGGAACCTGCGCGCCGGCAGATCACGGCGCGCGAGGCCCCACATCGACAGCGCCGCGATCACGTAGGAGCCGGCGATCGCGTACCGCGAGCTGACGAGCGCGGTCGCGGCCGGTAGCCAGGCGGTCGGCAGGCGCAGGTACGCCATCCAGTCGGTGGCGGTGCGCAACGTCTCGGGCACCGAGGCGGTCGACGTCGTGACGGCGACGGACTCGGTGAACGGGATGAAGTCCATCCCGAACCTGCCCATCGCCACCAGGCCGATCGCCCACCAGGCCGTCGCGAGCACGACCGCGACGCACCACCAGGCCCGCAGCGCCCACACCCGCCGGCTGCCGCCCGCGAAGGCCAGCAACACCGCCGGGCACAGCAGCACGCCGGCCACCACGCTCGCGTTGACGCCGCCGATGCACAGGACCGCCAGGCCCGACAACGCGGCCGCGCGGCGCGGGGCGAGCCTGGTCTCGGCCGAGACGGGCCTGCCGGCCACCGATGGCTGTCGGTTCCGCCGCTGTGACTGCCCCCGGTTCCACTGCCCCCGGTTCCACTGCCCCCGCCGCCGCCCACCGGTGGCGGGTTCCGGCGGCGCCTGGGGCCCGGCGAGTCCGGTGTCGTCCCCGCCCGCACCGTCCGGCCGCAGGGCACGCACCAGCGGTAGGACGATCCACGGCAGCATCGCCGCACCGGTCATCGCGACCGAGCTCGCCCCGATCTTGCCCAGGAACATCGGGGAGAGCGTGTAGCCGAGACCGCCGAGTACCCGGCTCGCCGGCCGGCCGATCCGCAGGGTGTCGGCGAGGCGCACGACGCCCCAGGTGGCGACCGTGAGCAGCAGGGCCATCCAGAGCCGCTGGGTGAGCCACGGCGGCAGGCCGAGCAGATGGCCGGAGAGGAAGAACGTCCCCATCGGGAAGAGGTAGCCGGAGACCTGGTTCGGGACGAACCCGAAGTCCGAGGTCGAGTTCCACAGATGCGTGGCGTCCGACAGGTACAGCTGCGGGTTGACCGCGACGGCGAGCTTCGTGTCGGCGGTGAGGTTGCCCGGCGCCTGGAGCACGAACAGGGTGATGTATCCGAGTGCGATCCACAGCAGATGCCAGCGGGACGTACGCGCCGCGCTGGCGGGGTGGACGTCGAGCGCCGGCTCGGCCGGCGGGCCGGCGGATCGGCCAGCCGATGGCCCCGCTAATCGTTCGGCTGATCGCTCGGCGGAGGATTCGGCGGAACGCTCGGGGAGCCGCACCGCGGATCGCCCGGTGGCCGCGAACGGTGGCGTCGTCGGTGGCGCCACCGACGGTGGCTTAGCCGGCACCGGAGATCGCCTCAGGTAAATCGGATACTATATCCATTCGCAAACGCCTCTTCCGCGTCAGCTCAGCCGTCGGGGACAGTGGACCGCCGGCCGCCTGCCCTCGAAGCAGACTCGACCACCCAATGTCGCAGCCACTATGGCAGAACGCCGCAAAGCTGGCTATACCGAACATTCGATGTCTGCGAACATTTACGGACGAAAACCCTCCGCTTCGATCTGACACCAGCGGCGATTTATTGCTTACCAAGAGCAAGAAAAGCGAGGCCACACCCGGGCGATACACACCCTGAGCAGTGAGCCCTCCACTTTGGCGGCGCCGGTCGGAAACCCGTGCACACGCCGATGTCCCCGGTCGTGCCGCGGCACGACCGGGGACATCGGCGCCAGGGAGGGAGAAGTACGGTTACACGCGGCGCGGGCCCGCGAGGTGAGGCCGGGGTCAGGGCTCGGGGCGCCGGCTGGGCGCCGACGGCGCCGCGGTCACGAGCACGTCCCGTTCCCGCGTGGAGTCGGCGGGCGCATCCGTGCCCTCGCGCGGCCCGGGCAGCTGCGGCGCCCCGTCGAGGCTGGCGCCTTCGACGTCGACGTTGGGCAGGACGCGGTCGAGCCGGCGCGGCAGCCACCAGGCGGAGCGGCCGAGCAGGGCCATCACCGCCGGGATGATCGTCATGCGGACGAGGAAGGCGTCCACCGCGACCCCGAAGGCGAGCGCGAGGCCCATCTGCTTGATCAGCGCCTCCGGGGTGAGGATGAACCCGGCGAAGACACTGATCATGATGATGGCCGCGGCGATGACGACCCTGGCTCCGTGGTCGAAGCCGTTGATGACCGCGCTGGTCGGGTGCGCGCCGTGGACGTACTGCTCACGCATGCCGGTGACCAGGAAGACCTGGTAGTCCATGGCGAGGCCGAACACCAGGCCGACGACCAGCAGCGGGAGCAGGCTCATGATCGGCCCGGTCTGGCCCTCGATGCCGATCAGGCCGTCCAGCCAGCCCCACTGGAAGACCGCGACGGTGGCGCCGAGGGTGGCGACGACCGTGAGCAGGAATCCGCCGACCGCCGTGAGCGGGACCAGGATCGAGCGGAAGACCAGGCAGAGCAGGATGATCGCCAGGCCGACGACGACGATCAGGTACGGCACCAGCGCGTCGGAGAGGCTGTCGGTGATGTCGACCGCCAGCGCGGTGGAACCGGTGACCGCGACCTCGGCGCCGGCCGGCTGCGGCAGGTCACGGATGGCACGGACCAGGTCGGACGTCTCCTCGGCCGCCGGGCCGGAGTTCGGGATGACGCTGAACACCGCCGTGTCACCGGCCGGGTTGACGGTCGCCGGGGTGACCTTGGCGACGTCGTCGAGCCCGGCGATGCTGTTCGCGACGGCAGCCGCGGTCGCGGCCGGGTCCGCTGCCGGTGCGGCGGCGGCACCAGCGGCGGCACCACCAGCGGAGTCGCCGCCGCCGGGCCGGGTGTCGATGGTGATCGTGAGAGGGCCGTTGAAGCCGGCGCCGAAGTCGGCGGACAGGAGATCGTAGGCCTTGCGGGCCGAGGTGTCGGGCGCCGAGGTGCCCTCGTCGGGCAGCGCGAGGCGCAGGTCGAGCGCCGGGATGGCCACGACGCCGAGGCCGATGGCGGTGCCGACGAGGACGGCGGCGGGATGGCGCGTGACCCAGGACGCCCAGCGGCGGCTGCGGGTGGTGTCGGTCGGCCGGTGCTGGGCGGCGGCCTCGGCGCGGGGCCGGACCCGTCGCCCGGCCACGCCGAGCATTGCGGGCACCAGGGTCAGCGCGACGGCGACCGCGAGCAGGACGGCGACGCTGGCCGCGATGCCCATCTCGGTCAGGAACGGGATGTTGACGACGGCGAGCCCGACCAGCGCGATCGCCACGGTCAGCCCGGCGAACACGACAGCCGACCCGGCGGTGCCGATGGCCCGGCCGGCGGCATGCTCACGGTCGAGACCGCGGCCCAGCTCCTGGCGGTAGCGGGAGATGATGAACAGCGAGTAGTCGATCGCGACGGCGAGGCCGAGCATCACGGCGAGCGTCGAGGTGTTCGACGACAGCTCCATGAAGCCGGTCGCGGCGGTGATCGCGGTCATCGCGATACCGACGCTGACGATCGCGACGAGCAGCGGCAGGCCCGCGGCGACCAGCGAGCCCAGCGTGATGACCAGGACGACGGCGGCGACGGCCAGCCCGATCAGCTCGGTCGCGCCGCTGTGCGAGGCCTCCTCGGCGGCGTCACCGCCGGCCTCCACCGTCAGGCCCGCGTCCCGGCCGGTGCCGATCGCGTGTTCGAGGGTGTCCTTCGCCTCGTCGGACAGGTCAGCCGAAGCCACGGTGTAGCTGACCTGCGCGTAGCCGACCGTGGCATCCTGCGAGAGCTGGTTGCTGTACGGGTCGGTGACCGTGGCGACGTCGGCCCCGCCGGTGAAGTCGTCGACGACGTCGGCGACGGCGGCCCGCCAGGCGGGGTCGGTGAGCTTCTGCCCGTCGGGTGCCGCGAGGACGATCCGGGCGACCGCTCCATCCGCCTGCATGGCTGGGAACCGGTCCTTCAGCAGGTCCACCGCCCGCTGGGATTCGGTACCCGGCAGGGTGAACGAGTTCGACGTCGGGCCCGACAGGGTCGCCGCGCCGATGCCGCTCAGTGCCAGCACCCCGATCCACAGGGCGATGACCAGTCCGCGGCGGCGGAAGGCGAAACGCCCGAGGCGTTGTAGGTGGAATGCCATGCCCCAAGCCTTGTCGCGACGGGCGGTGAGCACATCCAGCCAGCGTGGACACTTCGCGCTACCGCAGCCGCGGCGCCGGGAGCCGCCCGTGTACCACGGCCGCGGTACACCGGGGTACCATCACCGTGGGTCGACACCTGGCCGCGCCCGGCTACAGTTGAGAAGGTGTCTGACGGACTCTCGCCGGGATGGCTGGCGGTGCGGGGCTTTTTCCGTACCCRTCCCGCCGCCCTCGACCTCCTGGTCTCGCTGGTCGTCTTCGGCCTGGGGATGCTGGTCACCCTCACCGCCCAGGACGACGAGGCAGGCGAGTTCACCGCGCTCTCGCTCCTGCTGAGCGCGCTCGCCGCCGTGGCGCTGCTCGCCCGCCGCCGCTGGCCGGTGGGCGTGGTGGCGGTCGTCCTGGCACTGGTGGTCGTCGGCTCGGTGACCGACCAGCACACCCCGGGGCCGACGCTCGCGGTCGGCGCCGCCCTGTACGCACTCGCCTCCCGCCGTCCGGGGGCGGCGGCCTGGTACTGCGCCCTCTCCGTGGGTCTGGCCCTGTCACTGGTGAACCTGCTACACCGGCCGGACGTCAGCGAGATCGCCCCGCTGTGGACCTGGATCGGCCTGTCCACGGTCGCCGGGTACTCGGTGCGCGGCCGGCGCGACTACATCGCGGCCGTGGAGGAACGCGCCATCCGGGCCGAGCTGGGGCGCGAGCAGGAGGCCCGCCGGCAGGTCGCCGAGGAGCGGCTGCGCATCGCCCGCGAGCTGCATGACGTCGTCGGCCACCATGTCGTGCTCATCAACGTGCAGTCCGCCGTCGCCGCCCACGTGCTGCGCCTCGACCCCGACAAGGCCGAGGAGTCGCTCGGYCACGTCCGCCAGGCCGGGCGCACCGTGCTCGACGAACTGAACTCCCTCGTCCGGGTGCTGCGCGACCCGGACGAGCCGAGCCTGTCCGGCCCGGTGCGGGGGCTGGAGCACCTCGACGATCTGACCGCCGGCTTCGCCGCCGCCGGCCTGCCGCTCGAGCTCCACCGGGACGGCCAGCCCCGGGAGCTGCCGGTGCTCATCGACCTGGCCGCCTACCGGATCGTCCAGGAATCCCTGACCAACGCCTACAAGCACGCCCGCGGCGCCCCGACCACCCTCTGCCTCGCCTACGGGCAGCACGAGCTCGGCATCCAGATCCGCAGCGGCGGAGCGAACGCCGCCTCCTGGGCTGGAGCTGCTGGCGCTGGAGCCGCTGGTGCTGGTGCTGGTGCTGGTGCTGGAGCCGAGGGTGGGGCTGGAGCCGGGCAGATCGCGTACCGCCTCGCGGACTTCGGGTCGATCGAGCGTGACATCGTCGAGGCCGGCCCCACCGCCGGCCACGGGATCACCGGGATGCGAGAGCGGGCGGCGGCGCTCGGCGGGCGGCTGCGCGCCGGCCACACCCCGGACGGGGCGTTCACGGTTCTCGCGCGGCTGCCCGTTCCGCCTCCGCTCGACGAGCACGACCCCCGCCAGCCCCGCCGCACCGTGGTGGAGTCCACTGTTGTCGTGGCGCCGGAAGCTGTCAGAGCCGCCGAAGCCGTCCGGACCACAGACGCAAGCAGGACCACAGACGCCGTCAGAGCCGCGGGAGCCGAACGTTGATCAGGGTGCTGCTCGCGGACGACCAGCCGCTGGTGCGGGCCGGCTTCCGGGTGTTCATCGACGCCGCCCCCGACATGGAGGTGGCAGGTGAAGCCGCCGACGGCGCGGAGGCCATCCGCCTGGCGACCGAGCTCGTGCCCGACGTCGTGCTCATGGACATCCGGATGCCCGAGCTGGACGGCATCGCCGCCACCCGAGCGATCACCGCCGACCCGCGGCTGGCCGGCACCCGCATCCTGGTCCTGACCACCTTCGAGGTGGACGAGTACGTCTTCGAGGCGCTGCGCGCCGGCGCCAGCGGCTTCCTCGGCAAGGGCATCGAACCCGAGGAGCTGGTCAGCGCGCTGCGCGTGGTGGCGCACGGCGACGCGCTGCTCTCACCGCTGGCCACCCGCCAGCTCATCGCCGACTACATCGCCCGGCCCCGCCAGACCAGCACTCCCGCGCTGGGCACGCTGGACGGGCTGACCAACCGGGAGACCGAGGTCGTGCGGCTCGTCGCCGAAGGCCTGACCAACGACGAGATCGCCGAACGGCTCTTCCTCTCCCCCGCGACGGCCAAGACCCACGTCAACCGGGCGATGACCAAGCTCGGCGCCCGCGACCGCGCCCAGCTCGTCGTCATGGCCTACCAGGCCCGCCTCATCGATCCCACCAGCTGACGCTCACGCTCCAAGATCCCGGGCCCAGGCAGCCGCAGGACTGCCGCTTGCCGCCGTCACCGGGTTGCCGCCGTGACGGTGGTGGCTTACCGGGGCGCCATCCGGATGGCGCCGTCGAGGCGGATCACCTCGCCATTGAGCATCGGGTTGGACACGATGTGGGCGACCAGCGCGCCGAACTCCACCGGGTTCCCCAGCCGCGACGGGTGCGGCACCTGGCGGCCCAGGGAGGCACGGGCCTCCTCGGGCAGGGTGGCGAGCAGCGGGGTGTCGTAGAGGCCCGGGGCGATCGTCATGACCCGGATCTTCAGGTTGGCCAGGTCGCGGGCGATCGGCAGGGTCATCCCGGCCACGCCGCTCTTCGACGCCGAGTAGGCGGCCTGCCCGATCTGGCCCTCGAACGCCGCCACCGAGGCGGTGTTCACGATGACGCCGCGCTCCTCGCCGAGCGGCTCGGCAGCGGCCATCCGCGCCGCCGCGAGGCGGACCACGTTGAAGGTGCCGACCAGGTTGATGTCGATGATCCGCTGGAACTGGTCGAGCGGGAACGGGCCGTCCTTGCCCACGGTCTTGATGCCGTTGCCGGTGCCGGCGCAGTTGACCGCGACCCGCAGGGTGCCGAGCTCGGCCGCGACGTCCAGTGCGGCGGTGACGTCCGCCTCGCTGCGGACGTCACCGGGAGCGAAYCGCACCCGCTCGCCCAGCTTGTCCGCGACCGCGGCGCCGTCGGAGCTCGGCAGGTCGATGATCACTACGGAGGCGCCGGCCTCCAGCAGCTTCTCCGTCGTCGCCAGCCCAAGACCGGAGGCTCCGCCGGTGACCAGCGCGACCGAGTCGGTGATGTTCAACTGCTGTTCCCTTCAGACTCTGACTTCACGACGTTGCTGTTTCGGTACAGCCGGACGGACGAGACGCCCGGAACGGCTCGATGCGCTCAGCGCAGCTCAAGGGGCTCAGCTCAGCGCGGCTCAAGCGGCTCAAGCGGCTCAGAGCAGCTCGAAGATGGTGGCGTTGGCCTGGCCGCCGCCCTCGCACATGGTCTGCAGCCCGTAGCGGATCCCGTTGTCCCGCATGTGGTGCACCAGGGTGGTGGTGAGCCGGGCACCGGAGCCGCCCAGCGGGTGGCCGAGCGCGATCGCGCCGCCGTTCGGGTTGAGCGCCTTCGCGTCGGCGCCGAGGTCGGCCAGCCAGGCCAGCGGCACCGGCGCGAACGCCTCGTTGACCTCGAATGCACCGATCTCGTCCAGCCGCAGCCCGGAACGGCGCAGCGCCTTCTGAGTAGCTGGGATCGGCGCGGTCAGCATGATCACCGGGTCGGCGCCGGCGAGCACCGCGGTGTGTACCCGCACGATCGGGGTCAGGCCCAGCTCACGGGCCGTCTCGCTGGTGGTCATCAGCAGCGCCGCCGACCCGTCGGAGATCTGCGAGCTGTTCCCCGCGGTGACGACACCGCCTTCCGGCCTGAACACGGCCTTGAGGCCGCCCAGCGTCTCCAGCGTGCCGCCGCGGCGGATGCCCTCGTCGCGGCTGATCACGGTGCCGTCGGGGAGGGTGACCGGGGCGATCTGCGCGTCGAACCGGCCCTCGTCCTGGGCGGCGGCCGCCTTCTCATGCGAGGCGAGGGAGAACTCGTCGAGCTGGGTGCGGCTCAGGCCCCACCGCTGCGCGATCATCTCGGCGCCGATCCCCTGGTTCGGGGAGTCCGGGCCGTAGCGGGCGTGGAAGTCGGGGCCCAGCGGATCCTGGCCCAGCGACGAGCTGCCCATCGGGACCCGGCTCATCGACTCGACACCGCCGGCCACGACGATGTCGTAGTGGCCGGCGATCAGCCCGGCGGCGGCGAAGTGGACGGCCTGCTGGGACGAGCCGCACTGCCGGTCCACCGTCACGCCGGTGACCGACTCGGGCCAGCCGGCGGCGAGCGGGGCGTTGCGGGCGATGTCCAGGGTCTGCTCACCGACCTGGGACACACAGCCCCAGATCACGTCGTCGATGACCACCGGGTCGATCCCGGCCCGGGCGGCCAGCGAGCGCAGCACGTGCGCGGACAGGTCCGTCGGATGCACACCGGCGAGCCCGCCGTTGCGCTTCCCGACGGGTGTACGTACGGCCTCCACGATCACGGCATCCGGCATGTGCTGCTCCTCGGTCGAGGGTTGATCCGCCGACGAGTGGCGGTGGGGGTCGGCGGAACTGGCCGCGCGACCGTCACCGTCAATGCTGACGGTGAGGCGGCGTCACAGTCAAGCCTGACGGTGACCACGACGGTCGACTCCGGACGCGGACGCGGCCCGGCGGACGGCTCCCGATGCGTTGACGCCCTCGGAGGGCGGAAGACGATGAATGGCATGCTCGGGAGAGCGGGCGCGACGAACGCACGCCGCCGCACGGGAGGACCGTTGACCAGCGAGGCAGAGCTGAGCTACCGCGCCCGTCGCGACGAGCAGCGCGAGGACAGCCGCAACCGGATCCTGGACGCCGCGGTCGACTGCCTGATCGAGGGCGGCTACGCCAGCGCGACCACGCCCCGCATCCAGGCGAGGGCGGGCATCTCACGCGGTGGGCTGCTCCACCACTTCCCGTCCCGCGACGCGCTGCTGGTCGCCGCGTCCGAGCATCTGGCCCGGCGGCGGATCGCCAGCACCGCGGCCACGGCCGAACAGATCGCCCGCACCCACCCCGCCGGCCCGCAGCGGCTGACCCGCATGGTCGAGCTGCTGTGGACGACCTTCCACGAACCGCACTGGTGGGCCGCCCTCGAGCTGTGGACGGCGGCGCGGACCCACGACGAGATCGCGGTGGCGCTGCGGCCGGTCGAACGGCACCTCGGCGCGATCGTGCGCGACGGGGTCGACGCCATGTTCGGGCCGGACTACACCGGCCACCCGCGCTATCCCCAGGTGCGGGAGCTACTGGTCAGCAGCATGCGGGGCCTGGCCCTCACCTACACGTTCGACCAGCGGGACCCGATCCACGACCCGCACCTGGCCATGTGGAAGGACCTCGTCATGGTCATGCTTCATGACCACGACGAGGTCCTCGACAACGACGAGGTCCTCGACCCCGTCGGCGCCCGCGGCGGCGCCCGCGACCGTCAGGCGGAAACGCCCGCCACCGAATAGCAGAGCTGGACGTCCCGGCCGGCCTTGTAGGCGTCCAGCCAACGGCCCGCGAAGGCGGGCAGCGGCTCCCCGGCGGGGCTGTGCCACGGTGCCTGGGAAAGCCCGAGGCGGTAGATCGTCGTGAGCAGCTCGCGGGCCGAGGCGACGTCGTAGAGCGACGACCGGCGCCCGCCGCCCAGGGCCTTGCCCAGCAGCTGCGCGACCCGGCCTCCTTCTTTCTTCTCGACCGGCGGAGTCATCGCCTCGCGCACACCCGGCACGCATTCGACGAAGCCCTCGATGATCTGGAAGTAGGTCTGGAAGACGTGCCGGAACACCTTCGGCGCGACCATCGTCCGGTACCACGGCTTGCCGACCACGGCGTCGTAGATCTCCAGCGCGGAGCTGCGGTGCTCGACCTCCTCCACGAAATGCCAGAGGAACAGTGAGGCCACCCGTTCGTCGCCGGGCCGGAAAAGCTCGGACTCGTGGTCGAGGAAGAGCTTGAACGTCGGTGTGAACGTCGCCTCGAGAGCGGCGGTGTAGGCGAGCTGGTACTGCAGGGAGGTGAAGGAGAGCGCGTCGAACCGTTCGACCGCCTTGTCGACCACGCCCTGCAGGCCCGGATGGCTCAGGGTGAGCGCGGCCAGGTGCTTGCGATGGCTGTTCGCGTGCTGGGCCTCCTGGCGCAGGAACGCCTCCGCCTCGGCGGCGACCGCCTTGTCCTTGATGAGCGGAATGGCGATTCGGGTGGAGGCGACGATGTGCTTCTCGAACGCGACCGCCAGCACACCGATCGCGTTGAGCATGACCGCCACGTCGGGCGCGGACGGCTGCCAGTGGAAGGGAACGGACTCGTCGAACGCGAACGGAATCCGACGGACTTCAAGATCGACCATTTCCGGCCGCCTCCTGCTCTTCCTCGCGAAGCTCATGAACATTTCCGGTGATGGGCGCCGGCGTCGCGGCGAGGGTGTTCCGGGCGGCCAGCGCGACCACCCAGACGCACACCGCGGTGCAGCCCAGCGCGTAGTACGGGTTGCCGATCGGGGTGCCGTCATCGGTCACGCCCTCGTGGGCGGAGAGCAGATCCGGCAGCGCGGTCAGCCACAGCACGGCGAGCACAGCCAGGTAGATCGTTCCGTACAGCACGGCGTAGCCGCTCACGAGACGATCCGCCGGGGCCGCGGAAGCCTCGGGAATCTCAGGCGCCGCCGGAACCTCGGGCGCCGCGGAAGCCGCGTCACCCGCGCGAGCCGCGGGTGACGGGCGCAGCCGGCTCTGGGCCAGCGCCGGCAGCGCGACGGCCGCGGCGGCGGCGAGCATCACGCCGAACACGGCCGCCATCAGCGCATGGTTGGGATTCTGCGCGGTCGTCAGATAGCCCAGCGGCGCACCGGCGACAGGCAGCAGCACCGGGGTGAGCACACCGACCGCGACCACCCGCCCGACCAGGCCAGGGGTGGCGAGCGTGCGACGTCCGGCCGGCTCGGCGATCAGCGCCCGCCAGCAGAAGGCGAGGATCGCGGGCCCCACCAGACCGAAGATCACCGTGCTCGACAGCGGCACCGACCCGAGAGCCGGCTCGTTGGTGGCTGCCTGCGGATTCCAGGCCCACCAGCGCAGCTGCGGCCCGATGTGGTCGAAGATCTCGTAGAAGCACTGGTGGACGAACCCGACGCAGATCGCGCCGACCAGCCGCCCCCGCCGGTCGAAAACGCCGATCCGGTCGACGAGCGCGCAGGCCAGGTAGGGAACCGCGACATACACCGCGAGAATGTAGAGCGGCAGCCGGTCGAACATGAACTGCACGGTGAACACGTTGTGCACGAAGATCAGGTCGATGCGATCGTCGATGCCGAACTGTTCGGGGAAGTACAGCGGCGGCTCGATGACCAGCGCGTAGACGATCGGGGCGAACCACAGCGCCAGATATGCCGGGTTTCCGGTGCGGCGGCGAAGCCGCACGGCGTGCGCGAGCGCGAGCACCGCACCGCCGATCATGAGTATCTCGATGACCGGCAGGGTCCAGTTCACCAGATCAGCGGGTGACCGCAGGCTCACCACCGGGTCGGGGTCGCAGGAAATACCGCCGAGCTTTTCCGCCAGCGAGCGGAAGGCGGCACTACAGGGGGCGCTCATGCGCTGCCCCTAAAAAGGAGGACCACCTTCTTGATGGCCCACTGATGAATGTCGCTGACACCGGCATGACCGCTCCTGAACTCCGTCGGGTACCGACGGTTGAACCCAGCTGGGCCGCCGCACCATACATAGTTAGACATGTGTATGGTCAAGAGGTCGGTGGCGACCTCCTGGCGAGTCTGCGCCGAGCCGTCCGGGAGGCGCCTCAGGCCGGAAGGCGCCTCGAAGGGGTCAGCGGGTGGTGGCGCGGCCAGGCGGGCCGGGCTGACCGGTCATGGTGCCCTTGACCGGGACGATCCGGTATTCGGCGATTGTGCCCGCCGGCAGGGTGTCGGTCGTCCACGTGTTCGTCCCGGGCTTCGCGGGCAGGCTGCCGGGCTGGCGTTGGAACTCCTGCTCGCCGCGCGAGAGGACTCGCCGCTCGACGAGGTAGGCGGTCGCGCCGGGGGTCGCCGCCCAGGTCAGCGCGAACTGGCCGGGCTGCCCGTCGACGGTGACGGCGCGGCCGGTGCCGGGCCAGGGCAGGTCACCGTACAGCGGGCCGAAGGTCGCGCCGATCCCGAGCTGCGCCAGGGCGTTGGCGACCCCGCGGGCGATCACGTACTCGCCGGCGGGGTTGGGGTGAGAGCCGTCCCAGGTGTCCCGGTAGGGGTCCCAGTCCTGGTAGGTGCGGGCGACCACGACGCTCGACGTCGGGGTCTGCCAGTTGCCGACCTGCTGGTCGAGCACGGTGTTGTAGGCGGTGGCCTGCGGCTGCAGGTCCCGCCCGCCGACATAGTCGGAGCGGTCGAGGACCTGGGCGACGACGACGTCGATGTCGGAGTTCACCCGGCGCGCGTTGTTGATCAGCGCCAGCATGTCGTCGGCGGCCTGCTGCGGGGTCGACAGATAGGTGAGGTCGTTCGCGCCGAGCGCCACGACCATCACGTCGGCGGGGGTCGCGCGCAGCAGGCCCTCGACGGCGTCGCGCTCGGTCCGCGTGGCGTCACCCCAGACCGCGTGATGATCCCGGTCGAACCAGGCGTCGACGTAGTCGTTCGAACCCGCCTTGTCGGCGGTGTTGTCCCAGACGTCGATACGGTCACCGACGAAGTCGACGGCGCCGGGCGCGCTGAGGTTCAGGTGCTCGGCCAGCCGGTAACGCCATGTGTAGTCCCCAGCGGTCTGCAGGGTGACCGAATCGCCGAGAATCAGTACCCTGGTTTTCGCCGCTGACTGGGCGCTGCTTTCGGCGCCGGTCAGGGAAACCGCCAGCCCGATACCGCCGCCCAGCACGATCACCGCGCCGAGTGCGGCCACCGCCAGGCGGGCGCGCCGGCCCACCCGCGCATCGGGGCCTGGTTCGAGAACACGGCGGAACCTGCCCATACGCACCCTGCCGCCTTCCCGTCCACAGTCCCGATCCCAATCCCGTCAAATAGGGATCAATGCTGCACCCTAGCGTCAGGCATGCCCGTCAGGCGCGTCGACCTCCGTCGGGACGCGGCCACCGGTATACGCAATCACGGGGCTCGGCCTGACCATCTACGCTTTCCGGAAACCGGACAGCGCAGCGGAGCGAAGCCCGGGCGCGCGTTTCGCGGTAGCGAGCTCCGGGTCGTTCAGGGCGCCGCCCAGCGGCTCGGGGGGCGGGGCAGGCCGAGGTGCTCGCGCAGGGTGCGCCCGGCGTAGTCGGTGCGGAACAGGCCGCGGCGGCGCAGCTCGGGAATCACCAGGGTGGCGAAGTCGTCGAGCGTGTCCGGCAGATACGGGAAGATGACGTTGAAGCCGTCGGCGCCGCGGCCCTCGAAGCATTCCTGGATGTGGTCGGCGATCGACTCCGGTGTCCCCACCACGGTCCTGATGTCGCGGGCACGTTGCTGGGCGAGCTGGCGGATGGTCAGGCCGCCGGCCCGGGCGCGTTCGACGATGGCCCGCTGCGCCGACTGGCTCTGGTTCGACGGCGGCAGGTCCGGCAGCGGGCCGTCCAGCGGGTGGGCCGCCAGGTCGACGCCGCCCAGCCAGTAGGCGAGGTCCGCGAGCGCGACCCGCGGGTCCAGCAGGGACGTCAGCCGGTCGAGCTTGTCCTCCGCCTCGCCGAGGGTGCGGCCCACGATCGTTGAGAGGCCCGGCAGGACGACGACGTCGTCCGGATCGCGCCCGGCCGCTCGCGTGGCGGCCTTCAGATCGGCATAGAACGCCTGCGCGCCGGCCAGGTCGGCATGCTGGGTGAACACGACGTCGGCCACCGAGGCGGCCAGCGCCCGGCCGCTGTCGGAGGAACCGGCCTGCACGATCACCGGGCGGCCCTGCGGTGGGCGCGGGATGTTGAGCGGCCCGGTGACCGCGAAGTGCTTTCCGCGGTGGTCGAGCCGGTGCAGCTTCGTCTCGTCGAAGTAGATGCCCGACGTCTGATCGTGATGGAACGCGTCGTCGTCGAAGCTGTCCCACAGCCCCGTCACCACGTCGAAGAACTCGGCGGCGCGCTCGTACCGCAGCTCGTGGTCGACGTGCCGGTCGAGGCCGAAGTTGCGCGCCTCGGCGTCGCTGAGGGACGTCACCAGGTTCCAGCCGACCCGGCCACCGCTGATGTGGTCGAGGGAGGCGAACGTCCGGGCCAGGTGGTAGGGCTCGTTGTAGGTGGTGGACGCGGTCGCGATCAGCCCGATCCGGCTGGTCGCCGTGGCCAGGGCGGCGATGAGGGTCGTCGGCTCGAAGGAGTCGTTGACGACGGAGACCCGGCTCAGCACCTCCTGATCGGCGAAGGGCACCCCGACGAGGTCCGCGAAGAAGACGGCGTCGAACCGGGCCCGTTCGGCGGTGCGGGCCAGCTCGATCACATGCCGGATGTTGACACCCGCGTCCGCGGCCGTGTTCGGGTGCCGCCAGGCGGCGAGGAACTCGCCCGGCGGTTTGAGGAAGGCGTTCAGGTGCAGCTCCCGGCGGCGCGCGGGCCCCGGCACCGGCCGCGGTCGCGGCCCCGGCTGCGCGGTCATCGTGTGGTCGCCTCGGCCGGGACGGGCGTCGGTCGGCCGGTGGGACGTCCCAGGCCCAGGTGCCCGCGCAGCGTGGTCTGCTCGTACTCGGCGCGGAACAGGCCGCGGCGACGCAGCTCGGGAATGACCTGGTCGACGAAGTCCTCGGCCGGTCCGGGCAGGTAGGGGAAGCTGATGTTGAAGCCGTCGGCGGCCCTGGCCCGGAACCAGCGCTCGATGTGGTCGGCGACCGCCTCCGGGGTGCCCACCACCGACGAGACCGCGGCGAAGCGCAGCGCGAGCTGCCGGATCGTCAGCCGTTCCCGGCGCGCGAGGTCCAGCAGCAGGTCCTGCCGGCTCCGGCTGCGGTTCGTGACACCGACCTCCGGGACGGGCCCGTCCAGCGGATACGCCGACAGATCGATGTCACCGATGTTGTCCTGCACCAGCCGGCGCGCGACGTCGTCGTGCACCAGCTCCTGCAGCTCGTCGAGCCGGGCCCGGGCCTCGGCCTCGGTACTCGCGACGTAGGGCGCGAGCACCGGCCACACCAGCACCCCGTCGGGGTCACGGCCGTGCGCGGCCGCCCGCGCCTTGACGTCGGCGTAGAACGCCTGGGCACCCTCCAGCGTCACCTGCGCCGTGAAGATCACCTCGCCGTGGCGGGCGGCGAAGTCCCGGCCGGTCTCCGACGAGCCGGCCTGGAAGATCACCGGGTGGCCCTGCGGCGGCCGCGAGATGTTCAGCGGCCCGCGGACGGTGAAATGCTCCCCCGCATGATGCGGCGGGCGCAGCCCGGCCGGGTCGTAGTAGCGGCCCGCGGCGCGGTCGCGGACCACCGAGCCGTCGGCGAAGCTGTCCCACAGTGCGCGGACGACGTCGACGAACTCCTCGGCCCGCCGGTAGCGGAGCGTGTGGTCAAGGTGGGTGTCCCGGCCGAAGTTGCCCGCCTCCAGCGGGACGACCGACGTCACCACGTTCCAGCCGGCCCGGCCGCCGCTGATGTGGTCGAGCGAGGCGAACTTGCGGGCCACGTGGAAGGGCTCGTTGTAGGTGGTCGTCGCCGTGGCGACGAGGCCGATCCGTTCGGTCACCGTCGACAGCGCGGCGAGCAGGGTGAGCGGCTCGAAGTGGTCGGCCCGCGCGGTGCGGCGCAGTGAATCCAGGTCATGGCCCCAGATCGCGACGACGTCCGCGAGGAAGAGCCCGTCGAAGGTGCCGCGCTCCAGGATGCGGGCGACCCGGATGTGGTGGCCCAGGTCCAGCTGCCCGCCCGGCGGCGACAACGGATGCCGCCAGCCCGCGACGTGGCCACCGGATCCGTGCAGCAGCGCCCCGAACGTCAGCCGCCGCTGCCGCTCCCCCGCGGTCCGCCCCTGCCCGACGGTCACCGGACCGCTCCCGCCAGCGCTTCGCCGCCGGGGACACCGCCGGGCACGCCGCCGGCCCGATCGTGGGGTGCCGCCAGCAGGCCACGGGCGCGCAGCAGCGCCGCGGCGCCTTCGGCCAGCTGGTAGGCCTCCTCCAGGTGCGGCTGGCCGGAGAGGATGAAGTGGTCGAGGCCGAGCGCGTGGTACTCCTCGATCCGCTCGGCCACCTGCTCGTGACTGCCGACGATCGCCGTGCCCGCCCCGCCGCGCACAAGCCCGTAGCCGGCCCAGACGTTCGGGTACACCTCCAGGCTCGTGCGGTCGCCGCCGTGCAGGGCGGCCATCCGGCGCTGGCCGACCGACTCGCTCGCGGCGAAGACGGCCTGGTGCGCGGCGATCCGCGCGTCGTCGAGGCCGGCGAGCAGCCGGTCGGCCTCGGCCCACGCCTGAGCGGCGGTGTCCCGGCTGATGACGTGGAAGCGGATACCGAAGCTCAGCTCGTCCGCCCGGCCCGCCGCCGCGGCCAGCGAGCGCATCCGGTCGAGCCGCTCCGTGATCTGCGCCGGGGTCTCGCCCCAGGCCAGGTAGACGTCGGCCCGCCGGGCGGCCACCCGTTCGGCGGCGGGGCTCGCTCCACCGAAGAAGATCGGCGGTCGCCCCCAGGGTGCGACGTTGACGGTCGCCTCCTGGATGTCGTAATGCTCRCCGGCGAAGCTGAAGGCCGGTTTCGCGCCCGCGACACCGCGCAGCACGGTGAGGAACTCGTCCGTCCTGGCGTAGCGCTGGTCGTGGTCGAGATGGTCGCCGAGGCGGCGCTGCTCGGCCGAGTCGCCGCCGGTGACGACGTTGAGCAGCAGCCGGCCGCCGGAGATCCGCTGGAAGGTGGCCGCCTGGTGCGCGGCGAGCGTCGGCGAGATCAGCCCCGGCCGGAAGGCGACGAGGAACCGCAGCCGGCTGGTGACCTGGGTGAGTGCGGCGGTGATGATCCAGGCGTCCTCGCACCACAGCCCGGTCGGGGTGAGCAGGGCCTCGTACCCGAGCTGTTCGGCGGCGCGGGCGATCTGACCGAGATACTCGATCGTCGGCGGACGGAACCGCGGGTTGCGCGCTCCGTCCGCGCCGAAGTCCGCCTCGCCGTTCGAGCTGACGATGACCCGGTCATCGCCTCTCGTCGGCAGGTACCAGTGCAGATGCAGGGGCATGGCGGGTCGCTCTCCTCGGGCGCCCGGCCGGCCGCCGCGTCGGCCGCCGGGCGGTGGCATCGCCGGTGGCACGCGGCAACCGGAAACGAATGTCGACCGAAGCGGGCGTGCACCGCGGACGGCACCATCACGCGACCGGGCCACGCCGAATTCACGGACCTCCCGTGGCGCGGGTTTTCTCGGCTGGGTCCGACTGCAAGCGTCGCACCGCAAAACAACCCGCGTCAACCGATCCGAAAATTCCCCGAGAAAATACTGCTGAAATGTTTCTCAATTGTGACCGTCCGGCTCGCGGCGACGGCGATCCCCGCCGGCCCGCCGGAGGCTTCGACACACCGCGACGACAGCGCTGACACATCACGACTAGACCGATCGAGATAATGAACTATGCTGGCGCCATGAGACCGACCGCCGCCCCCTGCCGCGGCCGCCGGCCGCCGGCCACCAGGCCCGGGACCAGTTCCGATGGTGATTCCACTGTCCATGGCCGCGGGGTCGACCTGAGACCGGACGCCGGCCGCCATGGCGGCCGGCGTCGGTAGCCGACCTCGGTAGCCGGGGCACCGAAGGCAACGGAAGCTGGGACAACGGCACCGACCCGGCCGGCCAGCGGCGAACGGACGCTCCTTCCGTCGTTTCTCCCGCGCCAGTGAGCCTTTTCCGTCTCACGCTGTACAACGCACGGCCAGGGATGCCACGGCTCCGAGTCGACGAAGGAAAAGGCTCAATGCGGAGTTCGCGGCGAACCACAGCTGTTTCGCGCTTCTCTTTCTTCGTCATCGTGGGCGCGACCGCGCGCCGGGTACATCTATCGAAGGTGAGCGGACAATGGATCTAGGCCTTGACGGACGCCGCGCGATCGTGCCCGGCGGGAGCCGCGGGATCGGGCGTGCCATCGCGGCCGCGCTGGTCGCCGAGGGCGTCCAGGTGGTGATCGCCGCCCGCGACGAGGAGCGGCTCAAGGTGACCGCCACCGAGCTCGCCGCCGGCGGCGGTGTGGTTGTGCCCGTCGTCGCCGACACCGGCAGCGACGAGTCCGTGCGGGAGCTGGTCGCCCGCACCGTCAGCGAGCTCGGCGGCGTCGACATCCTGGTGAACAACGCGGCCCGGGTCGGCGGGTCGGGCACCCCGGGCGACGTCCGGGCGCTGGCCACGGCGGACGCCGCCGACGACTTCAACGTCAAGGTGCTCGGCTACCTGCGCGCCGCGCAGGAGGTCATCCCGCACCTGGTGGAGCAGGGCTGGGGCCGGATCGTCAACATCGGCGGCCTCGCCGCCCGCCAGGTCGGCATCGTCGGCGGCTCGATCCGCAACGCCGGCATCGTCGCGCTGACGAAGACCCTCGCCGACGAGCTCGGGCCGCGCGGCATCACCGTCAACGCCGTGCACCCCGGGTTCACCAGGACGGACCAGCACGGCGGCACGATCTCCCTGGACGAGGAGCAGTACGCCGCCTTCGGTGACCGCGTCGCCATCGGCCGCATTGTGACGGCCGACGAGGTGGCGGCCGTCGTCACGTTCCTGGTCTCGCCGGTCGCCGCGGCCGTCACGGGAGAGTCGATCGCCGCCGGCGGAGGCACCCCCGGCCCGATCCACTACTGACCGCCCACCCGACCGCACATCCGCCACGCACTGCCCGCAGAAGCCGGACCGGAGGAGGAAGAGGACCCTCATGCTCCAGCCCACGGACACCACCCAGCCCACCGGGCCGGCGTTCGCCACGCCCACCGACGTGGCGGCTCACGGCGAGTACACGATCAGGCGCGACCCCGCCGACACCCGCCCGCTCTACCGGTTCACCGGGCGGATCACCGCGGACGGCTCCAGCGGCTACCGGGCCGAACCCGGCCGCTACCACCTCTACTCCGGCTGGTTCTGCCCCTGGGCGCACCGGGTCCTCCTGCAGCGTGCCCTGCACGGGCTCGAGGACGTCATCAGCGTCTCCTACGTCGACGGCACCCGCGACGCCCGGGGCTGGGYGTTCCGGGAGGCCTACGGCCCGGACCCGGTGAACGGCTTCACGCTGCTGCGCGACGCCTACGAGGCGACCGAGCCGGGCTTCGACGGCCACGTCTCCGTGCCCACCCTGTGGGACCGCCAGACCGGCCGGGTCGTCTCGAACGACTTCGTCACGCTCGGGCTCGACCTCGCGACCCAGTTCGGCGCCTGGTCGAACGGCACCGACACCTACCCCGAGCACCTGCGCGCCGAGATCGCCGAGCTCGACTCCTGGATCGGCCCGCAGGTGAACCACGGCGTGCACCGGGCCGCTCGGGACACCGCCATCCGCGCCACGCTGCTCAGCGCGTTCGCACAGCTCGAGGAGCGGCTCGCCGACACCGATTACCTGGCCGGCGGGCAGCTGACGGAGGCCGACGTGCGGCTGTGGGTGTCACTGGTGCGCTACCGGGGCCGCACCGGCGATCTGGCGGTCCTGCCGCCGCTGTCGGACTTCCCGCGGCTGTGGTCGTACGCTCGCGCCCTCTACCGGCTGCCCGCGTTCCGCGCCACGACCGACTTCACCACGTTCACGGATCCGTCCGCACTGCTGCCCGGCTGGGAGGTGACACCGACGCGCGGCGCCTAGCCGGCCGGGCGCCGGGGGTCGGGCGCCGGGCACGTGGTGCGCTCCGTGGCGGGCTGCCAGCCAAGCGCCGGCGCGACGAGGTGGACGACGTCGTGCAGGATCTGCTCGTACTCGGCTCGGTCGAACTCGTAGGGCAGCTCGACGCGCAGCTCGCGTACGGCCGCCACCGCCGCGTCAGCCTGCAACCGGGCGACGATCTCCTCGGCGGGACCGATGAGATCGGGAGCGAACAGCGTCCGGCGTGGGCCGTGGGCACGCAGTGTGCGCTCGTGACGGCTCGTGGCATAGTCGCGGTAGCGCGCACGGGTCGCCCCGTCGGCACTGTCGGTCGGGACGATGACCCGGCCCAGGGCGATCCTGGCCGGGCCGCCGGGGCCCGCCGCCTTCCGGTAGACGTCCAGCAGCGCGAGCTGCGCGGCGACGACGTCGTCCGTAGCCTCACCGTCGGCGACGAACCCGTCGATGACGTTGCCCGTCAGCAGGTTCAGCCTGTGCTCACCCGCCCACCGGGCCGACCGCAGACTGCCACCGCCGTACCAGACCCGGTCGGCCAGCCCCGCGGCGTGCGGCTGCTGGCGTGGCCGCTGCACGTTGCCCGGTGAGTGGATGACGGTTTCCTCGTCACCGAGATAACCCCCACGCAGCGCCTCGACGAGCCGGTTGATCCGGCCGTAGGACAGGTCGTGGCTTCGCCAGTCGCCGTCGAAGACCAGATCGCCCAGCAGCTCGGCGTGCGGCGGAGTCCCGGCACTGAACCCGGGCTGCAGCCGACCGCGGGACAGCA
The DNA here is from genome assembly GCF_001983215.1 of Frankia sp. CcI49. NCBI lineage: Bacteria > Bacillati > Actinomycetota > Actinomycetes > Frankiales > Frankiaceae > Frankia > Frankia sp. CcI49. The sequence continues at coordinate 253,558 of NZ_MOWP01000015.1, read as the reverse complement.
CGTCAACGGTCGCGAGGTCCTCCGCGAGCCGGAACGGGCTCTCGTAGCCGATCGGGATCACCGCGGTGCCGAGCTCGATCCGCGTGGTGCGCTGGGTCGCCGCGGCGAGGAAGGCCGCGGCCGACGACACACCGTGCTCCAGGTGCCGCTGACGGATCCAGGCGCCGTCGAAGCCGAGCCGCTCCCCGAGCTCGAACAGTTGCAGGGTCGCCTCGAGACCGGAGTACGGGTCGTCGTCCTGGTAGTTCCCCGGGGTCAGGAACGCCAGCGACGCAAGCCCGCCCGGCCGCTCCGAAGTGGGTTCCGGGTACATGGCATCGTTCCGGCTCGCGACGCGACACGTTGCGGGCACGCGGTTCTCCTCCCCGTCGGGGGCGGCGGCGGATCGCTCACGTCCGCGGGCGACGGCTGCTGGTCAACCGTAGGCACGGTCGCAATTCTCGTCAATCTCGATAGAAGAAATGAAGAAGATGCGTGAGCCACCGGGCGGCACACAGTTACCTCGGACGGAGATGATGCGGATCAGATCGTGGCGCGCGGCCCCGACTGTCCCGACTGACTCACCTGGCCACCGGACAGCGGGCCGCCAGGGGCCACGAGCAGCCCGACCAGCGCGTCACGAGCCGGGGCCGGCACGGCACTCCACCGCTCGCCGACCGCACCGGTGACCGCGGCACGCAGCTTGAGCCCGTAGGCCCGACCATCGTCGGTGAGCCGCAGACGGGTGACACGCCGGTCCTCGGAGTCGGCCTGCCGGATGACGAGGCCGCGACGGACCAGCCTGTCCGCCATGCCGGTGATGTTGGTCTTGTCGCAGCCGAGCAGTTCGGCGAGCTCGCCGAACGAAGGCTCACGCCGCTGGAGCAGGCACAGCATCTCGACCTGTTGGACGGTGAGCCCGGCACCGCGCGCGACGGATCCGAGGATCACCCGCATCTCCCGATGCAGCTCAAGCAGGCTGGCGGCGAGGCCATCCGGCTGCCCGGCAGATGTCATGCGGCGAGGGTACGCGACAGATGGTCCAGATCCTCTACTATTTTAGTTGAGCATCTCGACTATCGACGTACTCATCATAAATGCTGGAGCAGCCGATGGAATCGGAACGCAGGGTGGCGCTGGTAACCGGCGGCTCGCGGGGAATCGGGCGGGCGATCGCCGAGCGCCTCGCCGCGGCCGGCAGCGCCGTCGTCGTCAACTACCACCTGAACGGTGACGCGGCCACCGAGACGGTCGAAGCCATCAGCCGCGCCGGCGGTGTCGCCGTGGCGATGCGCGGCGATGTCACCGACCATGCGCAGGCATGCGCGCTGTTCGAGAGCGCCGAGCAGCGGTTCGGCCGGCTGGACACCGTGGTCAGCAACGCCGGAGTGGCCCGGTTCGCGCCCATCGCGGCCACGACGGACGACGATTTCGAGGAGACCTTCGCCCTCAACACCCGAGCCACCTTCTTCCTCCTGCGGGAGGCGGCCAACCGGGTGCGCGACAACGGCCGGGTCGTCGTGATCTCCTCCGGGGTCACGAAAACACATCGAACCGGCACCGGCGTCTACGGCGCGAGCAAAGCCGCGGTAGAGCATCTGGTGCGGGTCCTGGCGAAGGAGCTCGGACCGCGGCAGATCACCGTGAACAGCGTGCTCCCCGGCGGGACTCGTACCGACGCGCTGCTCGCAAACGTTCCCGCGGCCATGCTGGAACGAATCGCCTCCGAGGTACCGCTGGGCCGGCTCGGCACGCCCGACGACATCGCCGAGATCGTGGCCTTCCTCGCCTCCCCCGGCGGCCGCTGGGTCACCGGCCAGTCCATTGCCGCGAGCGGCGGCGCGTTCTGAGCAACAGCGCGCTCTGAGCAACGAGCTGATCACCCGCGAAGGGCCGCGCCCGGGACCGGGTGAGAATCCCCCCGTCAGGGCGGAAACGCACAGGGCCCCGGGCTCGGCGGATTTCCAGGGGTCCTACGCCTGGGCGCCCGAAGGCGCCGGGCTCGGCCGCTTCACCGCCTTCTGCTTCGCGCGCACACCCTCCTCGACCCGATCGCCGAGAGTCCTGTCGACGTTGCGCCAGTAGTCGAACGCGCGCACCAGCACCGGCTCGCTGACGCCGTCGAGGAGGTGGCCGACGATGTTGTCGACGAGCCGCGCCCGGGCCGCGTCGTCGAGAACCTCACGGACCATGGTGCCGGCCTGGCCCCAGTCGTCGTCGTCACGGCGCAGGGTGTAGGCGGTACGGACCATCTCGCCGTCGGCGAACCAGTGGCCGCCGTCGTCGGTCAGCTCCGGCTGGGCCACCGGGCCGCCGTAGGAGTTCGGCGCGTAGACCGGGTCGGAGGCGTTCTGGACACGCATCGCCCCGTCCTTGGCATAGCTGTGGACGGGCACCTTCGGCGTGTTCACCGGAATCTGCTTGTAGTTCACTCCGAGCCGGGCACGGTGAGCGTCGGCGTAGCTGAACCCGCGGGCCAGCAGCATCTTGTCCGGCGACAGGCCGGTACCGGCGACGAGATTGTTCGGCTCGAACGCCGCCTGTTCCATCTCGGTGTGGTAGTCGGTCACGTTGCGGTTCAGCGTGAGGCGGCCGACCTCCTGCAGCGGGTAGTCCTTGTGCGGCCACACCTTGGTCAGGTCGAACGGGTTGAACCGATAGGACTTCGCCTCGTCGAACGGCATGACCTGCATTTTGAGCGTCCAGCTCGGGAAATCCCCGTCCCGGATGTGCTCGTACAGGTCACGCTGGTGGTAGTCGGCGTCGGCCGCGGCCAGCCTGTCGGCGTCCTCCTGGACGAGGAAGTCGATTCCCTGGTCGGTCTTGAAGTGGTACTTCACCCAGAACCGCTCACCGGCCGCGTTGATCCACATGTAGGTGTGGCTGGAGTAGCCGTTCATGTGCCGCCAGGTCCGTGGGATGCCGCGGTCCCCCATCAGCCAGGTCACCTGGTGGGCGGACTCCGGCGAAAGGGTCCAGAAATCCCACTGCATGTCATGGTCGCGCAGGTTGTTGTCCAGGCGGCGCTTCTGCGACCGGATGAAGTGCTGGAACTTCATCGGATCCCGGACGAAGAACACCGGCGTGTTGTTCCCGACGATGTCCAGGTTTCCTTCCGAGGTGTAGAACTTCACCGCGAACCCACGCGGGTCACGCCAGGTGTCCGGGCTGCCCCGTTCCCCCGCCACCGTGGAGAACCGGATCAGCACGTCCGTCTTCGTCCCGGGCTGGAAGACCGCCGCCCGGGTGAAGGCGCTGACGTCCTGCGTGACCTCGAACACCCCGAACGCCCCACCCCCCTTCGCATGCGGCTGCCGCTCCGGGATGCGCTCCCGGTTGAAGTTCGCCATCTGCTCGATCAGGTAATGATCCTGGAGCAGCAGTGGACCGTCCGCCCCCACGCTCAGCGAATGCTCGTCGCTGGCGACAGGTATCCCCGCGTCGGTGGTCGTAGGACGACGCTTCTGTGTTGTCACCACGCACTCCTCATCCAGCTGACATCTGCTCATCCAGCTGACATCTGCATTGATCGGGTCGATTCGCCGCCCGCCCGACTCGGCTCCGCGCTGCCGCCCCGCAGCCGATCAGTCGCCCCGCAGCCCATCACCAGCCTCGGAGCGGACCGAGCCGCGGAGCAGACCGCCAGGAACCGCGGATCGCACCGCTCCCTGCGCCTACCCGCCCACCGCCGTCACACACACCACCGCGCTGATCCATCGCCGCGACCGGCGAACACCGCCATCCGCGACCACCCGCCGGCCCGCGACACCAGGCCGCCGCGGGTGAATCAACGGGCAGGCGACGGGCCGACCGGAGGGCGGCCGTAGGCTGCACATGACGTGCGGGGGYACCACGGTCCCGGCGCGTACACCTGTCACACCAAGCCGGGACGGATGGAAGCGAGCAGGCCATGGGCGACGCAGCGTTCGAGATCGAGTCGACGTTGCCGGACCTCACCGATCTCGATCTCGCCTCCCTGGAGGCCGCCCCGGGCGACGCCGTCGGCAACGCCATCCTGGCCCGCGGGTTGAGCCGGCTCCGCACCGCGGCGCTGAACCCGGACGGCGCAGTAGCCGGCTTCGCGTCGAGCGCGTGAAGCCGTCGGGCAGGTGAAGCTGTCGGGCGGGTGCGGCTGACGGGCAGTCTGCGATGCCGGGCAGGCTCCCAGGGCCGTCAGGGCGGCGGCGGGTCGATGCAGAGGTCGGCACGACCGTTCGATCGCAGGCTTGCCAGCAGAGAGTCGTCTTCCTCGAAGTTCGTCGCGAGTTCGGTGAGGACCGCCGAGCGCAGCGCGCGGGCACCGGCCTCGTCACCCAGCGCCTGATGATCCGCAGCGAGGTTGATGGACACCAGCAGGGCTGCCGGGGCCTCATCGCCCAGCCGGGCGCCGAGCTGCCGCACCGCTTCCTCGTCGATCTGTCGCGCCGCGGCGAACTGGCCGAGGTCGAACAGGCAGTTCGCCAGATTCACCGAGCATGCGACCGCGAACGGATGGTTCTCCGCCAGTGATTCGCGAATCCGTTGCCTCGTCTGGTTCGCCAGGTCGAGCGCGGAGCGTGGCTCCCCACACAACCGGGTCGCGATGACGAGGCCGTTGGCAGCCGCGAGAGCGGACAGGTCGCGCACCCCGAGCCTGTCGTCCGCGCGCCGAACGGTGTCCGACGCCAGCTCACGGGCCTGCGCAGCCGCTCCCGCGAGGCATCGGGAGTTCACCAGCCCCACCGCGGACGCCAGCGTGATCGGCTGGTTCTCCCCGACATACTGCAGAAGTTTCCCGAAAGCTTCCCCTGCGAGGCTCAGGGAACGCCCTAGCTGCCCCACCCAGCGCAGCGAGACCGCGTGGTTGGCCATGGTTCGCAGCGTGTCCGGGTGGTCTTCGCCGAGGACGCGACGGCTGTTCCCCAAGGTTTGTTCCAGCAGCTCGGCTGATTCCCGGTACCGGCCGAGCTCCCGCAGATCACGGGCATAGCTGTCTGCATACTGCAGCGTCAGGATGTCGTCGTCGCCGTACATCCTGCGCTGTCTGTCGTAGGCCTCCTTCCCCGTCACAAGCGCATGTTTGAAATCGCCTACGAAACGCAGGGAGACGGCAAGGTTGTTCGCCGACTTGATCTTCTCCCTGCTGTCGAGGCCCGAGATCTGGTGATAGCGGTGATACGTGGCCTCGTCGAGTTCGCGGGCTTCCTGGTAGTTACCTGTTCCCCGCAGGTCGCCGCCCAGCGCCATGGCAGCACGCAGTGCCAGCGGGTCGCTCGGGCCGAAGCGACGGTCCAGGCTGTCGCGCGCCCGCCGGTCCAGCTCGTGGGCCTGCTCGGCCTCGCCGAGCGCGCGGTAGCTGTCCGCCAGGTCCAGGCAGAGCTCCAGCGTGCGCGCGTCGTCCGCACCGAACTGGCCTCGCCAGACCTCCAGAGTCCGCTGCGCCAGATCACGGCAACCGCCGTGGTCGCGCTGCATGTAGAGATAGCGGACCTGGTTGCGGACCACTCGGGCCGCGGTCTCGTCCCGGGACGAGATCAGACCCGAAGGCTCCAGATGCGGCCTGATCTGGTCATAACGCGGCCAGTTGGCCGGGTCGTCGGCGTTACCGGGATCCGCTGCGCCGAGGAGCGCATGTACCCGTGCACGGGTCAGCGTTCGTTGCTCGGATGCGAGATCCTCCCGGATGACCGTCTGAACGAGGCGGTGCATCACCAGGGTCCGCCGCTGCGGATCGAGCCTCGCAAGCGCGTGGTCGACCAGCTGCCGGACGGCCTCCCCCAGCATGATGTCGTCACGGAAGCGCTGGTCGTCGGCATCCGCCAGAACCGCGAGCCCGACGCTTGCGAAAAGATCGAGGCTGATCGGTTCGGGGCCGAAGAAGGCGCAGAGCTGTGCCAGCCGCGCCGCCGCGGGTGCCCGGTCACGCAGGCCCTGCATCGACAGCAACCACGTGCGGAAGACCCGCGGCGGATAGACAGGGGCCCCCTCGTCCAACAGCAACGGCCCAGGGCTGTCCTCAAGGAGCTGCAGGTACCGCTCAGCCGGCATGCCGGTCCTGGAATGCCACGCCCCAGCGTGATCAAGAGCCAACGGCAGGTCTCCCAGCGCTTCGGCGAGCCGAGTCGCGGTCTCCTCCGTCAGCCCGGGAGCACGCAGCAGCAGCAGGCCGATGCTTTCCCGACGGCTGAACAGGTCTATCTCCAGCAGAGACTGCTGGCCCCAGTCGCGGCTGCGCGAGGTGACGATCACATGGCCGGGCCCGGGCGGAATCAGCGGAAGGATCTCGCCCGGGACCTCGGCGTTGTCGAAGACCAACAGCCACCGCCGGTAGGGCACTCCGCGGCGAAGCGCGTCGACGACATCCGCGCCGCCCTCCCGACCGTTCCGAGCGGTCAGGCCCAGATCGACGGCCAGGCGGTTCAGCCCAGTGCGGACGAGCGCCATCTGGTCACACCCGAACCAGTAGACGAGGTCGTAGCTGGCACCGAACCGGAAGACGTACTCGGCCGCCAGCTGGGTCTTTCCGACTCCGCCGAGCCCCTGCAGCACCTGGCAGTGCACCGGCGGCCCGTCCAGACCGAGGAAACTGTCACGCAGGCTCGCGAGCAGTTCCTCGCGGCCGACAAAGGCCGGGTTACGCACCGGCACTCCCTCCCAGACGCGCGGCGGCGCCCCGGGAAAGCGGACCTCCTCCCCGAACCTGGACGTCAGGGTGGTCGCCGGTGCCGGTTGCGACGGCTTGCCCGCCGCCGCCGCAAGCGCTCGGCGCGCGCGTGCGCCGTCGAGGCCGACGAGGTCAGCCACATCCCGGCCCGCGATCTCCGGCGACAGCCGGATCTCCTCAACCCGCACCGGTACGAGCAGGCGCTGTGCACCGTCGGGATCGAGCACGACCATGCGCCGCCACCGCTCGAGCGCCGCGGGCAGCTGCAGATAGGTCCGGGAGAAGATCGCCACCAGGCGGCGGCGCCCGACCGCCCCCTCCAGCGGGCCGCCGGTGACCTTGGTGGTCGAGTCGATCGGATCCGCGATGACGCGGAAGCCCGCCTCCTCGAGCTCGGCAGCGGCCCAGTCCGCCCACGGACGGTCGGCGGACGAGTAACTGAGCACAACCTCGGTGGGAATCGTCACCCGGGCGCGCTCGAAGACCTCCAGAGTCTCGCGTCGCCGCAACTCGTCCTGCGGGGGCAGTTCGCTCACCACCCCGTGGGTGAGATGCGAGGTCAGCCGCTCGTAGGCGGCGAGCAGGGTGCCCTCCTGACGGGGCCGGTCACCGAAGACGGCCAGTATCTCCTCATAGGCGTAATACGGCTTGTATGGCACTTCCACGTCACCCCAGTACCGTTCCTTCTCCAGGTCGTCCATATCCCGGAGAAAGGAGTTGAACGCGGCCCGCGCCACGTCACGCCCCAGCTCCAGCCGGCGCTGCTCACCGTCGTCCGCCCGCATGAGAACCGGGAGCAGGCGGATGGTCCGGCCGTCCCCCTGCGCGTCGATGGAACGCGCGACCGATACGGCACCATCGATGCTCTGGCTACTCAGGGTGAAACAGTTCACCACGACGTCGGGTAGCTGCACCGTGCAGATTCCCGCGGTGTCGCTCAGACCCGTCCTGCTGTCGATGAGAATCCAGTCGTAGGACGAGCGCATGTCGGCCCGCAGCGCGTCAATGAAATCACCCCCTCCCTGCTGCTCGTAGAAGGTGTTCCAGTCGAAGGTGTTGACCCGCTGCGCGTAGGCGGCATCGTGGCGGCCCGAACAGACGAAGTCGATGGTTCCGCCCGAGGCGAAGGGCCAGGTCAGCGACACCGCATACTGCATGACCTCGGTGGACCTCGCGAACCATTCCTCCTCTCCCGGCCCCTGCGGTGACATGACCGCGATCGCGAAATCCCAGATCATGTCCATGACGCCGCGGGTGGAACGAAGATCGGGATCATGCAGAAACGGATGGAAGTAGCGGTGCAGCCCAGGTGCTTCGAGATCCCAGTCCACGACGAGGACGCGGGATCCGCTGCTTGCCAACAGCCAGGCGGTGTTGGCAAGAGCCATGGAGCGCCCCGTACCTCCCTTGTACGAGTAGAAGGTGACGACCGTACCGGACGCCTCCGCGGGCACCTGTTCTTCGGAGACCCCCTCTTCGGACACCCTCATCACGGCCCGGCCAGACGCGGTAGGCCACGTGCGGTCTTCGGCGCTCTGAAGATCCGCCTGTGCTCGAAGATCCGTGCCTGGGAGTCGACGATGATCTGGATCAGGGCCCGATCGAACTCCTCCCGGGAACGAATCTCCTCGCGAAACAACCTGTCCCGCCGCATCACGTTGTTCCGAAGCGCGCTCGCCAGCGTCTCCTTCAGGTGCTGAAGGTTCTCATGCGTCTCGAGATCGTCGGGATTAAAGGGGACCAGCACGCCCGACGTCGGCTCGTTGCGCCGGTCGTATTTGGTCAGCGCAAGGCGGATTTCGTCAAGCTTGGCCGCCCACATGTCGACCAGTAGAATCACGATCTCGTTGCGGGCCGTGGAGCGCTCCAGCAGATCCGCCACGCCGTCGTCCAACCGGGTCACCGCCGAGGTCATCCCCTGCCGCGCGGCGACCATCTGAGCCAGCACACACACCCGGTCGTCGTGCAGCGGGCGGTAGGGCGTCCATTCGTCGAAATCACTTCCGTAGAAGTCCAGGTGCTCCCGCAGCACGGCGATCTCGTCGCGCGAGGTGGAGGCCAGAACGAAGGTGACGCGGCTGGGGCCACCCCCCTGCGTCTCCGGACGCGATTGCGGCTGCCGGTGCCGATGTCGGTGCGGCTCCTGGTGCGGATCCGGCGTCAGCTCCCGCTTCGGCTCCGGATCGGCTGGAGGCTGCTGCGGCTCAGCGGATCCCGGCGACCCCGATGGCCCAATCTCCTTCGATGCCCCGGAAGGTGCCCCGCCGTCGCCCGCCAGAGCCCGGACCTGGAACATGTTGGGAACCTGGTCGAAGTCGATGGCTTCCGGATGCGGGGGTAACGGTGACTCGTGGGCGAGCCGGACGATTCGGGTAGCCAGCGCCACCAGGAACTCCTGGTACATGTCATGGTTGCGATCCAGCTGCAGAAGGTACCGAAGACCCCTCTGCGCGTACGTCGTTCCCAACTCCTGGTGATCATACTGCAACCGGAGGAACACTTTGGGCGGATCACGCAAGGGCGTCCAGATGACCGGTAGCAGTACGGCGGGGCTGCCCTGCCCACCAGCAGCCGCGGCGCGAAGGCGCCCGTCGAACACCGTCCATTCACGGCCGCAGTACACACTCGCGAAGAACGTCGGAGAACACATCGCGACGAAGGTGCGGCATCGCGCGAGAGCCGCACCGAGCTCCGCCGACCAGTCCTGGCCCGGCTCGATGGAACGCCGGTCGAAGAACCCCACCGTGCTGGCGTCCGAGGCCCCGACCCGAAGGCGCACCTCGGCCCTGAGATCCTGGTGGAACCGCTCGAGATAGGGCCCGTCGCCGCCGTCCGCCCGCGCATAGCTGAGGAAGAAGTAAAGCGGCCAGGCCTCGGGTTCCTCCTCCTCAGGCACTCCTGCGGGCACCAGTGTTTCCCGGCCCGTCGTGGCTGCCCGGGTGACCAGGCCGCACGGGCATTGGTGCCGCTCCGGGTGCATGCAGGACGCCCTGCCGACCGACGCTCTTGCCCGGCATCGATTGGCCCCTCTCCCGCGGTGTCGGGCCACCGCACTGCGTACACAGGCCCAGATCGGTCTGCCTGAGCCGAGTTGACCGCCCCGAGGGGGGTGGCAACAGATTCTACGACGTCCTCCGCACACGTGCGGAGGATGTTGGCGCGCCCCCGGAGTTCGCAAGAAACGGCTGGCTCGAGCCCGGCGGACGCAAATACAGCGAAGAGGCAGACAAAACCAGCAAACGATGGGATCGCCGCCAGCCCACAAGCTGCGGGTACGGCGCGGTGACGACGGATTCATGCGCGGTAGCGGCGCCTGCCGCCCTAACCGACTAGATTGGAGGATCCAAGGTGGAGGAGGCGGTACCAGATGGACCGATCGTCGCCCGAGATCGAGACGCTCCTGCCTGATGTCGGAGGTTGCTACCTCGACGAGCTGGCCGGCCACGAGAACAGGATCCTGCGGCAGGTGCGGCACCGGCTGGCACGGGAGGCCACGAGGCTGGGTTCGGCCACGGCCGGGTTTACATCCTCTGCCTGATCCTCGCCAGACCGGATGGTGCAAGCGAATTGAATACCACCTCCGCCCAGGGTGTCGGCGGGCGCGCGGGCGAATGGCCGGGCGACGAGCTCACGCTCACACGGCTGACCGGCCGAGGATGGCAGCCGGTGCCCTTTCGCCAGTTCGTCCTCAAGGTGAACAGCAGGTGCAATCTCTCCTGCACCTACTGCTACGTGTATCACCTGGCGGACCAGAGCTGGCGTCGGCAGCCGGTGACGATGAGCCGGGAGGTCGTGGCGGCCACGGCCGGCAGGATCGCGGCGCACGCGGCACGCCACCAGCTCACCCGGGTGGAGGTAATCCTCCATGGCGGTGAGCCCCTGCTGGCGGGCGCCGCCTTCCTCGATCACGTGGCCCGGCAGATCCGTTCCGCGGTCGCCCCCGACACGGCCGTCGAGCTCACGGTTCAGACAAACGGCACACTTCTGACACCTGCCTTCCTGGAGCTGTGCGCGGACGTCGAGATGAAGATCGGCGTGAGCGTGGACGGCGGCCCGGCAGACAATGACCGGCGGCGGGTCCGTCACGACGGCGGTGGGAGCCACGCCAGCGTCGAGGCAGGTCTGCGCCTGCTCACCTCCGAACGGTTCCGGCCACTGCTGTCAGGCCTGCTGTGCGTGGTGGACCTGCACAGTGATCCGGTCACGGTCTACGAGAACCTGCTGGCCTGGCAACCTCCGGCGATGGACTTCCTCCTTCCCCACGGGAACTGGACATCCCGACCGCCCGGCCGGGATGAGGACGAAAGGCTGGCGCCCTACGGCGACTGGCTCGGCGCCCTCTTCGAGCGCTGGTACTCCGCGCCCGAGGACGAGACCGACATCCGCCTGTTCCTGGAGATCATCGTTCTTCTTCTCGGTGGAGACAGCCAGGTGGAGACGGTGGGGCTTTCCCCGTCGAGTGTTCTCGTCATCGAGACGGATGGCACGGTCGAACAGGTCGACGCGCTCAAGTCGGCCTACCCCGGGGCAGCGGCCACCGGGCTCACCGTCCTGCGGGACGACTTCGACGAGGCGTTCCACCATCCCGGCATCCTGGCCCGTCAGATCGGTGCCGCGGCGCTCGGTGCCGACTGTGCCGCCTGCCCGGTTCATCGGGTCTGCGGTGGCGGGTACTACCCCCATCGTTACCGGGCCGGCAGCGGCTTCCAGAACCGATCCGTGTACTGTCCGGATCTGCTTGCTCTGATAAACCGGATCCACCGGCGGATCCAACCGGATATCGACAAGGTGCGGCGCTCGAAGTGAACGTGGGCTTTCATCGGCTCGCACTGGCCGATTTCGATGAACTGGCCTCCGGTGGCGGCCACGCTGATCTCGTCCGCTATCTCCGGCGAACCCAGCTCAGCAAGCGGCTGCTCGCGCTGCGCGCGGTGCTGGAGGACGCCGCGCAGCAGGCTCCGGACGACTTCGCCCGCAGCGGGCTCGCCGAGGCCTTCCGCGTGTTGTCCACCGCCCAACGTCAGGATCCCGGCCCGGTCGAGAGCCTCCTGCTCACGCCTGGGCTCGGCCTGTGGGCGATGCACTGCATGCGCCGGATCCGCGGCACCGTCAGGCCGGCTGTGCCACTCGCGGAGGATCTGAACATGCTCGCGGCCTTCGCGGTCGCGGCCGCCCTGCGGACCGGCCTGGACGCGGAGATCAGGGTTTTCCTGCGGGGTGGCGACCTCGTCGTGCCTTCGCTGGGCCGTATCCGGACCGGAAACCCAGGGTGGGCCGTCGCTCGAGTCCAGGGCGGAGCAGTGACAGTTCACGCCGCCGCCGACCCGCAGACGACCCTGCGAGTGAATGTGATCGCGGCTGCCGGCTTCGGGCGAGGAGACCTGGCGCGTCAATGGCTCCCACTGCGCACCCTGTCGAGTTCGAGGTGGGGCCAGGAGATCGAGCTTGCGCTGGACGACACGGATCCCGCGCGCACGCTGCTGGATCTCCCGATGTCACCCGGCGTCGCGGATGAGGAGATCGATACCTGGCAGCACCGCCTCGACGAGGGCTGGCGCATTCTCTGCCATTACGATCTTTCGGCAGCCGCAGCGGTGGCGGCCGGGCTGGGCTGRGTCTACCCACTGCGTTCGACGGAGCGGGCGGCGGAGCTGAGCGCATCGTCCGGGGAGGCGTTCGGCGCCGTGGCGCTGACCCTTCCCAAGGACGGCGTCTCCTTCGCGGCCGGCCTGGTGCACGAGTTCCAGCACACGAAGCTCTCCGCGCTGATCGACCTCGTTGCGTTGACCGATACCGCTCACGACCGTCTTTACTACGCTCCGTGGCGCAGCGACCCGCGGCCGGTCGCCGGCCTTCTTCAGGGTGCCTACGCCTACCTCGGCCTGACCACGTTCTGGGATTTCCGGCGGCTTCACCAGGACGGCGGCGAGTACGCGCATTTTGAGTTCGCCCGGTGGCGAGAGGAGGTGTGGCGGGCGCTGAGCACGCTGCGGCTCTCGGGCGCGATGACTCCGCTGGGCCTGCGCTTCCTCGACGGCATGCGCAGCGTCGTCGCACGGCATCGGCAGGCCGCCGTCCCCACCGGCCCCCAGGCGCTGGCGGAGCTGACCACGGCCGATGCCTGGATCACCTGGCGGCTACGGAACCTGCAACCCGCGCCAACGTGGATCACCGCGCTGGCGCGGGCCTGGATGGACAAGGACATCGCACCACCGGGCGAGGCGGGCTCCCGCCCCCTTCCAGGCCACCGCGGGCTCGTGTACAACCAGCGGCTCGCCCTCACCCTGCTGCGTCTGACGGACCCGAAGCGTTTCGAGGCCGCTCGGCAGGGCGTTCCCCATGTCCTCGACGGCTCCGTGACGGCCGCGGACCAGGCTCTCGCCTTCGGCGACGTCAGGTCCGCGGCCGACGGCTACAAGGAGGAACTGGCCCGCGAGCCCGACCGGCTCGACGCCTGGGCCGGGCTCGTCCTCTGCCGACGCGGCAGCGGCGAGCCCGGGGCCGACGTCCTGACCGCACGCCCCGAGGTGGTCCTGCACCTGCGCCGGCAGGTACAGGAACTCAGCAGCGACCAGGTCGACCCCGACGCACTCGCAGCCTGGATGTCGCAGACCACCCGCTGACAGCGCGGCGATGCCCTACCGCGACGTTCCTACAGCGGCGGCGGCTCGAAGTCGAAGTCGAGGCGCTCGCCCCGCTCGCCTGCCTGCACATCGGGATGGTCCGGACCGAGCACCCGGCGATAACGCTGCGAGGTCTCCGTCGCGAGCCTGCGGCCTTCCTCCTCCCGACCGGCGGTCTGGGAGAGGTCCAGGGCCACGTTCGTCGCGCACACCAGCGCATGCGGGTGATCGGGGCCAAGGAGCTCACCGAAGCGGGCGAGCGCCTTCTCACCGATCTCCAACGCCTCCGCCACCAGCCCCTGCGCGGACCTGGCGGTCGCCAGGTTCGCCAGGCAGGTGAGGGTGAAGTGGTGGTCGGCGCCGACCCTGCCCTCGAGCCCCGCCAGYGCGTCCTTCAGCAGGCGCTCCGCCTCGTCGACCCGGCCGAGCTGGCGATGGACCAGCGCCAGGTTCAGGTGGCAGCCGTAGGTGTATGGATGGTCAGCCCCGAAGATGTCCCGGTACCGGTTCACGGTCTTCTCGATGCGCTCCGCGGCCTCGTTCGGATCGCCGGCCACCCGCTGGGCGTTACCCAGGTTGATCGCGGCGGCCAGGGCGTCGGGGTGCTCGTTGCCGAACTGGCGGCTCGACGTGTAGCGCTCGTACACCTGCTCGGCGAGCTCCAGCGCCTCGCGGAAGAACCCGGCCTTGCGCCGGGCCACCGAGAGATCCTTGGCCTGCGCGAGCACGAAGGGGTGGTCGACCGCGAGCTCCCGCCTGTTCACGAGTTCCTCGAACACCCGGTAGGCGTACTCGGCCGACTCCCGCGCCTTCAGGTAGTGACCCTCCTGCCGCTGGTCGCGGGCGACGGCGGCGAGCGAGGCGGCGACCCAGGGATTGATGTCACCGCCCCACATGTCCCGCCGGTTGGTGAGGTTGTCCTGGTCGAGCTCGAATGCCCGCTTATAAGCGCTGTTGAGGCTGCAGTCGAGCGCGAGATTGTTCACGACGTGATGGGTCTGAGCGTTGTCCCGGCCGAAGACCCGCTCATGGCGGGGCAGCGCGTCCTCGTCCAGCTCGAGCGCGGCCCGGAATTCACCGCGGGCCCGCAGGTCCGCGCCGTGGCCGTTCAGAATGATGAGGGTTTCCTCGTGGTCCGCACCGAGGACCTCCGTGATCGCGTCGAGGGTGCCGCGCCGGAGCTCATAGGCCTCCCGGTACCTGCCCAGGGCCCAGAGGACGTTCGCCTTGATTCCCTGGAGGACGAGAACATCCGGGTCACGATCACCGGAATCCGCCCGCCAACGGTCCAGGGCGCGGTCCGCCTCGCTCAACGCCGTCGTGAGGTCACCGGCGTTGTACAGATAGCCGATGAGGTGTTCGATGAGCTGACGCGCCCGGACCGCTGTGGACGCGTACACACCGGACGGCACGATGTGCGGGAGAAGGTTCTCGAAGCCGGCCCGGTTCTGCGTCTCGGAATCCCCCGGGTCCGCGGCGACGAGCAGGGCGTGGACCTCGTCCCGCATCCGTTCCTGTTCCTCGGGCAGCAGCTCGTCCCGAATGAGCATCTGGACCAGCCGGTGTACCTGCACCGTCTTGCGGCTGTTGTCGATCCGGGCGAGCGCGTAGCGGCCGAGCTCCCGCATCGCGCGGCTCACCATAAGCCGGTCCTGCATGGACAGACCGAAATCCGAGTCCAGGGTGTACTTTCCGCGGTCCAACATTTCCAGCGAGATCGGCTCCGGGCCGAAGAATGCACATCGGCGGAGCAGCTCGAGCGCAAAAGGAGCCTGCTCCCGCAGCTGTGCCACGGAAAGACTCCACGCGGCTGCCACCGGCCGGGAGTAGTCGGCGGGCGGGTTTTCGGCGAGTAGCTTGCTGGAGGCGTCCTTCAGCAGCTGAAGGTACTCACGCACGTCCATACCGGTTTCGAACTGCAGCGCTCCGGCCTGCTCGAGCGCCAGCGGAAGGTCCCCCAGCGCCTCGGCCAGGCTGTTGGCGTCGACCTTGGCGATACCCGGCACGCGGCGGTGCAGGAACTCCAGGCTCTCCCGCCGGTCGAAGACATCCACCTCGATCGTGTCGACGATGCTCTGCCACCGACGGTTGCGCGAGGTGACCAGGACATGGCCCGGACCGTGCGGCATCAGGCCGCGAATCAGCTCAGGCTGGTCGGCGTTGTCGAAGATCAACAACCAGCGGCGGTAGGGCGTCCCACGGCGCAGCGCCTCGAGGACGGCGGCCACCGAGTCGTCGATCCGCAGCAGGCCGCCCTCCGAYAGGCCCAGCCGCGGCGCCAGTGACGCCAGCGTGGATCGGACCAGGACCGGCTGGTCCGCGGGAATCCACCAGATCAGGTCATAATGCGCCTGATAGCGGTACGCGTACTCGATGGCGAGGTGCGTCTTCCCGACACCGCCCAGCCCCTGCAGGGCATGCGGGAGGACCGCCGTGACCTCGCCCTCGTCGGAGGCGATCCGACGACGCAGTTCGGTCAGTTGGCTTTCCCGCCCGGTGAAGTTCTTGTTCCGTTGGGGCACTCCACCCCAGATCGTCGGAACCCCCCGACCCGGGCCGCTCACCGGATCGAACTCCACCACCGAAGCCACGATAACAACCCCCGCCGCTCGTCAAGTACGGACATCGGCGCGACGGCACGGACCAACCGACGGTAGTGCAGCGTCCGACGGCGCGGAGTGCACGCGTCGTCGGCGCGCCGCGTAATCATACCGTTCCACTGATCGTAACACTCGCGTCGACACACTTGCCATTGCACGTTAGCCACTCGCGCGGACTCGGGCGAGCGAGGACGACACAAGTCCGGATTGTGACACGAGTTGTGGCACCCACTCTCGCGAGGGCGCCGCGAACCTGCACCGGGATGCCCCTGTATTGTCGGCGTTTTCTGAAGCAGGTTCCGCGGCCAGCCCGCCGACACATCCGCCAACCAACCCGCCCATAACTCGTGACCTGCAGTTTCGCGATTTCGACCGTGGAGTCGGCACCCACCCCGCCCGCGCGTCGCGCCACGGACACCGCGGATACCACTCTCGTGCACCGCGCACCTCGCCTGCCGGCCGGGCAGTGCGCCCCGGCACCGACCGGAGCCCCGCACGGGCAGGCATGCCCACGGAGCCATCGCCGGCGCCCCACCACCCTCCGCCGGCGAGGCGGCCACACGAAGAGCACCGGTCTCGCAAAATTCCTGTTACTTTGCCGCGGTCGGCCCGCATTGGCCGTAAAATCTGACGGAAAATCTTGGGCGGTCCAGAACCGTGTGCCACCGGAGGTGGGGCCATGGCCGGCGGATACGATTCTCGGGCCCGGTCGCGTCAACGCCGAAAGGCTTCCGGTTCCGTTGAAGGCATACCGTCCAGTAATTTTCGACGAACTCCCAACCAGGGACACCAAATCACTACTCGACATCTCGGCCCCCCCGGTGCGGACGGGTCCGCTCTCGACGCGCCCGGCCCTGGGCGGAGCAGAACGGTGATCGAGGCCGAGGCGACCAGCCCGTACGTCGGCCTCCGCCCGTTCACCGAGGAGAACGCCGAGCTGTTCTTCGGCCGGGATGCCGCCGCCCACGCGCTGCTGGCCGAGTGGCTGCGCTGCCGTGTGGTGGTCGCGCACGGGCTGACCGGTGTGGGTAAGACCTCGCTGCTGCGGGCGGGCGTGCTGCCGAGCGCACCGTCGACGGACGCCGACGTCCTGCCGGTGGCACGGCTCTCGGGGCCGGCCGCCGGGCAGTCCTCCAAGGAGGAGGATGGGCCCGCGGGCACCCAGGCCTCCTTCGGTACAGGCAATCCGTTCGTTCAGGCCCTCCTGCGGTGCTGGTCCTACCCGGCCGACACGCCGACGCTGCTCGACGCGATCCGTGACCACCCCGCCCGGCGCCGGCCGCACAGCCCGACCCGGCCGATCCTGGTGGCGATCGACCAGGTCGAGGAGCTTTTCGCGGCCCGATCGGCCCAACTGGACCAGCTACGGGAGCAGTGTTTCGACCTGCTCGCGCAGGCGGCGACCGCGCTGCCGACGCTGCGTATCCTGCTGGTGGTCCGTTCCGATCACCGTGCCGCGCTCGAGCCCTACCTGCGGCTTCTGCTGGCCGGCTCCGGCGGCGGCCCCGCCACCCCGTCGGTCGCCGAGGTGCCCGTCGCCGCGCTGGAGCCACGCTCCGCCCAGGCCGCACTCGTCGAGCCACTGCGTGCGACCGGTACGCACTTCGCCTCCGGCGCGGCCGAGGCCTGTGTGGACGACCTGGCCACCAGCCGGTTCGTCGACGCGACCGGCGCCGAGTCGCTGCTGGTGGCGGACGCCGTCCAGCCGGTGTTCCTGCAGCTGGTGGCGACCGCGATGTGGCGGGCCCGTCCCGGCGCGGATGCCGTCATCACGTCCCGTCTCGGCCCGGCCGGGAACGTCACCGCGGTGCTGGCCGAGTACCTGACCCTGGTGCTGGTCACGGTGGCACGCGAGCACGATCTCGACGAGGGTGAGCTGCGGGCCTGGCTCACCCGTACGTTCGTGACCGAACGCGGTCGGCGCGGTGTCGCGGACGAGGGGCTCACCACCACGGCCGGTCTGCCGACCGCCGTGTTGGAGTCGCTGACGGCACGCTACGTCCTGCGCTGCGAGCACCGGTCGGGCTCGCGTCGTTTCGAGCTCTTCGACGACCGGCTCATCGAGCCGCTCCAGCGTGGCTTCCCCGAATGGGCCGTCAGCGGAACCGCCGCCGAGGCGAATGCGGACGACCATCTTCGCGCGGCCCAGGTGAGCTTCGCGGACCACGACCTGCCGACGGCCCGCACCCACGTGGAGGAGGCCCTGCGCCGCGACCCGGGGCGCTCCCTCACCCGGGCCGGCGCGCAGACGCTGCGCGCGCAGATGTGCGAGATGCAGGGGCGCTGGCAGGACGCCGAGGCCTGCTACCGGGAGGCCGCGGAGATCTACGAGTCGCTGTCGGACACCGAGTCCGCCGGGCGGATGCTCGCCGCCCTGGGCCGGGTGCTGCTCGAGTCCGGCCAGACCACCCGGGCGATCGAGGACCTCCAGGCCGCCAGCGAACGGCTGCCGGGTGACGCCGAGGTGCAGGCCGCGCTCGCGCACGCGCTGTGGCGCACAGGCCAGCCGTGGGCGGCGGCGGCCATCTTCTCGGCCGTCCTGACGTTCGCGCCGGACTCCGGGGCCGCGCTGGCCGGGCGGGCGCGCCTGCGGGTGGAGCTGGGTGACGACGCCGCCGCGATGCAGGACTTCGAGCGTCTCGCCCGGTCGGCGGCGCAGGTCGTGGCCCAGCCGTCGATGCGCGCGGCCCGGGCGGTGGCCCTGGCGCGGCGAGGGCAGGTGGCCGAGGCCGCGAACGAGTCCTCCGTGGCGCTGCGCGAGGCACCGGACAGCGGCCCGGTGCTGTGGCACGCGGCCGAGGTCATCCGCGCACGCGGCGACGACGAAGGAGCTGACGGCCTGCTGCGGCGTGCCCTGGACGCGGCCGAACCCGCGCTGCTGCCCCACCAGCAGTCCCAGGTCCTGCGTCTGCTGCGGCGGTCCGGCGCGATGGCCTGAAAGTACTGCGCCCCAGGGCATTGAGGTCTGCCATGCTGAGCACGGAGGGCAGCCACGGGGTGCGGAGGCAGACGTCCGTTGACCATCCACCAGCTTCATCGCACGTCGGCGGCGGCACCGGACCGGCCCGGCTGGCAGGTCACCGCGTACACGCCGGGGCTCGGCGACGGGAGACGTCAGCAGATCGTCGGTCTGCTGACGTCCGAGCTCGCCGTGGACGCGCGCCGCACCGGACCGCAGCAGCCCAGCGGACCGCAGCGGCGCGGCGGCGAGTCCGGCTTCGGACCCTTACCCGGATCCGAGGCCGGTTCAGCGCAGGGGCCCTGGGCCTCCGCCGGGCAGCGCGGGGCCGGGCTGAGCCTGAGCTACTCGCTGCTGGCGGACGGTGCCGCGGTGATCTGCCGGACCGTCGGCACCGGCGTCGACTTCGCCGGCCGCCCGGGAAACGTCTTTCAGCACGCGTTGCTGCTCACCGAGCCGGACCGTGATCTCGGCGGCCTGCTTCCCGCCGACCTGTGGTGGTGGCCGGGCTGGGCCGACCGGCCAGCCGACGGTGATCTTCCAGCTGTCGAGCGTCTCGTGGTCGACTCGCCGATGCCCTGGCACGAAGCGATCGCCCGGGCGCAGGAACTGTACGGCGACGGTCGGCTGGCAGCCCTCCTGGCGAGTGTGCGCGGCGCCACGCGCGGCGGCGGTGCCGTGCGGATCGTCCTGGTGGAGCAGGGGCCGGCGGCCACGGTGCGAACGATCCGGCTGGTCACCGGCTCGCTGCCGCGGGCATCGGCCCTGGCGATGACCTTCAGTGTCCCGGTGGGGCATCCGGAGCAGTCCCGCCACGTGCTGGTGGGCGTGCCGGTGGGCGCCGGCCTCGACCCCGCGGCCATCCCGTTCGGCGTCCGGTTCGAGACTCATCGCCTGCACGGCGGGACCGGCCCTGAGCCCGGAGCCGGCGGCGGCAGCACCGGCGGCGGCACCGCGCCGCGGGACGTCGGTGCTCCGGCCGGTACCGACGGCGCCCGGGCGGACGAGCACCGGGCGGACGAGCAGTGGCCGGACGAGCACTGGGCGGACGTGTCCTGGGGGGAGGTTGCCGCGCGGGTGTGGGCCGCTGGGAGACCCGATGTGCTCGCGGCTGCCAGCGCGTCGTTCGCCGACGCCGACGCCGCCCAGCGCCTCGCCGCCGTGGCTGCGGGCGCCGGCGTGCCGCTGGCGTCACCGCCCGGTGATCCGGCGCCCGGCAGCGCGCGGTCCCCGGCCGCGGGCCCGGTGCCGGCACCCCTGCCGCCGGGTGCCGAGGGCTGGGGACGGGTGCGACGCAGAGCTGTGGTGAAGGCTCTGCGGCCCGGTGGATACGCACGCGGGGCGGCGCTGTTCGGCGCCGGTGCGGCGATCGCGTTCGGTCAGCTCGGCGCACGGTTGCTCGCACTGCCGGCCCGCACGCTGGCCGCCGGTCCGCCGGTGCTGCGCCCGGCCGGCGACGAGGCCGCCTACCCCGGGTACTTCACCCCGGCCGGCCAGGCGATCGTCGACCTCGGCGCGATCGGGGATGCCCTGGCCGAGGCGCTGCGCACCGCCGGACCGGAGTTCGCCGCGGCCGGTCCGGCCCGCTGGCCCGGCCCGTTCCTGGGGCAGAGCGCGTCGGCGCGGCGCTGCTGGCGCATGTGGAGGGCGGGGACGGCGATCGGCGTCGCCGTGGCCGGGGGGCTCGCCCGGACGGCGTTCGCCGTGCACAGAACGCTTGTCATCACCACGATCGCGGTGCTGCGGTTGGCGGGTGCGGCGTTACGGTTCGCGGAGGCGGCGCGTTGGCTGCTCCGCGAGACACGCCCGGCCAGGCCGACCCTGGCGATGTTCCGCCGCCTCGGCGAGCTGGGGGCCGACTGCCCGTACCCGGACTGCGCCCGCCCACTGGGCCGGCCGTTCTACGAGTGCCCCAACACGCACTGCCGCCGCCGGCACGACGACCTGCGGCCGGGCCGCGGCGGCCTGCTGTACCGGGTGTGCGCCTGCGGGACGCGGCTGCGGACCTGGGCGCCCGGCCGGCGCGGCCGCCTCGCCAGCTACTGCGGCTCGTGCGAAGGCCGGCTGCCCGACGGGGTCGGGCACCTGCCGATCGTCCACATCGCGCTGATCGGCCCACCTGCGTCCGGCAAGACCACCATGCTGGTCGCCGCCCTGGCCGGCCTGCAGGACCTCGCATACCAGCGCGATCTCACCTTGTCGTTCGCGTTCCGGCCGGACGAGACCTGGTACCGGCGCAGCATGCAGATGGTCGCGGACGGCGGGTGGCTGGAGTCGACCGCCACCCCGAATCCCCGGGCGCTCGTCGTCACCGTCGGCATTCCCCGCGGGCCCCGGCGCATCGTGTTCTTCTTCGACCCGGACGGCGACCTCTACACCGACCAGCAGACCCTGCGCACCACGCACCGTTACCTGGAGCGGACCCACAACGCGCTGCTCGTCGTCGACCCGTCGGCGCAGCCGGCGCTGCTCGACCAGCTCACCCCGAAACAGCAGGCGGCGGCGAACGCGGCGGCCCACCCCGCGGCCGAGCCGACCTACGACACGATGCGGCGGCTGATCCGGGTGCTGCACGCGGACCGGTCGCTGCCTCGGCGGGGTGGCCGCCTCGCCCTGCGGCTCGCCGTGGTGGTCAGCAAGACCGACTGGCTGCGCGGGCTCCCATCGGTCCTACGCCTGCCAGAGCTCACCCCGGAGCAGCAGGACGGCCTCGTGCGCTACTGGCTCAACCAGCCCGCACGGCTGCCGGAGCTCGGCCAGGAACCGTCGAAGGAGTTCACCGAGACCCGCTACTGGGCGCTGAGCGCCGCGGACTGTCTACGCGGCCGGAACGGGACGGTGAACCCGGCCGAACGCATCGCCGCGGCCGAACCGGTGCTGTGGATGCTGGGCGCGAGCGCACGCGGGTTCCGGCGCCTGATCATCCGGCAGCAGAAGGCGCGACAGTCCAGCCGGCATCCCGCGCTGCGGGATCCGACGCACCGGGCGCACTACGCGGGTCTTGAACGATGAGGACGTTCCGCCGCGCGGCGCCCGCCGCTCAACCCGGTCCCGGTCCCGCTCCTGCCCCCGCCCCGGCGCCCGCGCCTGCCGGCGAACCGGTTCCGGCGCATGTGCGCCGGCAGCGCAGGGTGCTGCTGGGCCTCCACGTCGTGGCGGTGTTCGCCCTGATCGCGGTGCCCTGCGGCCTGGTGGCCCTCCTCGTCCTCGGGTGAGTGGTCCACCAGGCGGCCGGCGGGTCGCGCTAGCCCGTGGCCTTGCGCAGGGCAACGGTGGCCAGTGGATGCTGGCAGAGTCCCGGGTCGCAGTCGCCCAGCACCGGCTGCCGGAAGTGGACCTTGTTGAGGACGATGAACGCGGTCTCCGGCAGGGTCTCGACCTCGACCGGCTCCACCGCCGGCTCGAACACCCGGCTCGTGGCCGACGAGGTGGCCTTCTCCGTCGACCCCGACTGGCCGCGCGAGCGTGACCACTGGACGGTCCGGGCCGTGCCCCGCGACCCGTTCCGGCTGCGGTTGAACACCGGCAGGCGCTCACCCCGCCGCACCCCTACCTGGATGTTCCAGCCGTGCGAACTGTCCGTCGAGGTGCTGGTGGCGGCGCCGGTGGTCTCGTCGCGGCTCCAGCCGAGGGACTCGCTGGTGCTCTGCGTCTCCTGGCTGAGCACGAAGCGGTACTCGGCACCGACCAGCTCCACCGCGGCCTGCGCCTCGAGGGCGTTGTGGGTGCGCATCAGCAGCGTGACGCTGCCCGACGTGTTCAGCATCCGCTGCGCGTCCTCGCGCGCCGGGACATGCTGGTGCAGGAACATCGTCCGGACCCGGGCATTGCGGGCATGCTGGCTGAACTCGTCGAGCACGTCCCGGCCCAGCCGGTCGACACCGGCGACGACGATCAGGTCATCACTGCGGTGCGGCTCGCCGTGGCGCAGATCCTCCATGAAGCGGTACAGCAGGATGCGCGCCGAAGCACCCTGATCATTGTTGAAGGTGGGAGCGGCGAGCACCGTCAGCCCGGGCCGCCACAGCCCGCGACCCGGGCTCGCGACGGACTCGTCGGCACCGTCCGGCGCCGTGCCGTCCGGCACTGCCTCCTCGGGTGCCGCGTCGTCGGGTGCCGCGCGGTCGACGTGCCGCCGATCGTCGTTGCCGGCCAGCATCTCGAAGGTGTCGACGAGATAGGTCAGCTCGGTGCTCTCCTGCGGCGTCCGGCCGAACTCGTGGCTCACCTTCATGAGGTCCTTCTGCTCGCGCAGGCTCAGCACACCGCCGGCCTGGCCGCTGCCGGCACTCGTCTCGCTGAGCCGCTGCAGCACCCGCACGCCCGCGGCGAGCCGGCGGAACGTCCAGGGCGGTTCGATGAGGCGGGCGACGGTCCGCACGATCGCCTCGTCGCGCCGGCGGATCTCGGCGGCGCCGCTGCGACCCGGCAGCACGGCGAACGCGTCGGCGATCACCCGGCCGACAGCCTCCGGGCTGAGCTCCTGGAACAGGTCGACCAGGCTGAGGTCGGTCGGGAACCGGCCGTACGGCACCGGTTGCCCGGTGCTGTACACCAGCTGGATCAGATCCTCGGCGACCTCGTGACTGGTGAGGTCGAGCACGACCACGCTGCGGTCAGCGCGCATCAGCGAACCCGCGGTTGTCGCGATCATCGCCGCCCAGCCATCCCAGGTGCCGCAGACGACATCCACCCGGGTCGCATCGGGAGGTCCCTGCACCGGGCGCCACTGATCCCGGGATTCGGCCTCGGCGGAGCCGCCGTGGCGCTGCTGGTCGTGCGCGTCCATCCACGCGGCTTCCCGCTCGCGCCCGACGCCTTCACGCCAGCGCGCGTACATCGACGTCAGCCCACCACCGGCGACGGCCACACCGGCCGTGGCGAACGCCGGGACGGCCAGCGACGCCCCCGTCGCCAGGCCGAGGACACCCAGCGCGCCGCCCAGGACGACACCGCCGACCGCGCACGCCCTGGCCGTCGCGCCCAGCGCCGCCGCGTCTGCCGCGCCCCCGAAATGCTCGGGCGCCAGCACCGGCCGGCCGAGCGGATCCGGCGCCGGCCGCTCGGCGGGGACGAACTCCCATCCCCACTGGAACCTGTCCACGCTCTGCGTCAGCAGCCGCTGGGCCAGCTCGCGCCGCCGCATCTGCGCGAGTTCGCCGGCCTTGCCAGGTACGAGCGCCGTCACGCGCCACCTCCGATGACAGGATTCATTCCCGGCTGCCTTCTGGGTATCATTGACATTCTGGCCGACGCAAGAGAAAACATCCCGACAATTTCCTGCCATGCGGCCACGCCACGATCAATCCGCGAAACACATCCCCGCCCCCGCGAAATATTTGACGGCAAGCAATATCTTTTCAACGTCGAGGATGCGCGTGACTACCCCGTTCCAGAAAAGGCGTCGCAGACTCTCGCGCTGACAGTCCCCCCGGGCAGCACCATCCGCCTGACGGTCTCAGGCCGGCCGGCTGGGCTGGGCTGGGCCGAGCCAGGCTGGGCCGAGCTGGGCCGGGCTGATCAGACCGTGATGCGGGCTTCGGCGAGTGCCGTGCGGCTGAGCTGGTCCGCCGCACGGGTCGTTTCCGGCAGCCGGTAGCGGGGGCACAGGTCGAGCACCCACCGGCAGGCGGAGTCGAGGTTGGTCCGATGACCGACCGAGAGGTACACCTCCCGCACACCGTCCTGTGTCCGCAGCGCGGCGCCCACTGCCTCGCCGTCAAGGATGATCGGCGCCCGTTCGCCCCGGCGCGGCCCGGGGGCGGAGTGCTCGCCCACGAACGGGGTCTTCGCCACGCCGATCGTCGGCAGACCCACGGTCACGCCGAGATGGCAGGCCAGACCGAACCGCCGCGGGTGCGCGATGCCATGCCCGTCACACACCAGCAGGTCCGGCGGCGCCGCCAGCTGAGGCAGGACCGCCTCCCACGCCTCGAGCAACGGCGGCAGCTCCCGGAACGACAGCAGCCCCGGAACGTAGGGAAACGTCACCCGGCCCGCTGCCGTCGCCGAGGCGATCAGCTCCCAGCGCGGCGCGGCGAGGACCACCACCGCTCCCGCGAGCAGATCCGTGTCGGTGTCGTACGCGACGTCGAACCCGGCCACCGTCGCGACCCGCTCCGGCCCGGGCACGTCGGCCTCCACCAGCCGCCGCAGCTCGGCCTGCAGTGCCTCGGCGTCCTCGACCGTCTCGACCAGCGCGTGGCGGGAGCTCACCGGCCCGGCCTCCCTCAGCGCCCGGGCTGYCGGGTGACGGCTGGCCGGCCCGTGTTCGCGAGGGCGGCGCGGACGTCCATCAGTGCGAAGCCGAGCAGGTTCAGGCCGGGCCACTGCGCCGGGCGACCGGCCCGCTCATCGGAGGCGGCCAGGCCGATACCCCAGATCGCGTCAAGCGGGCTGGCCTCGACGAGGATGTCGGACCCGGTACTCAGGAGGTACCCGCGAAGGTCGTCGTGCTGGCCGAACTTGGCCGTGTTGCCGGCGACGACGACGTCGTGGCGGTGCCGCTCCCAACGGGCATCGTCATATCCGCGGACACGACGGCCGAGAGCCTTCGCCCGCCCCGGGTCCGGCACGGCCAGGATCTCCTCCGCCGTCTCGTCGTCCCCGAACAGTCTGGCCTTGCGTTCCATCATGAAATGCTCGGCGCTGGCGTACCGGCGGCCCTCCACGGTGAACTCGACCGCCCACCACTGGCTCAGACAACCCGGCCCGATCCCACCGCCCGCCGGTCGCCGATGCCCCCAGAAGTATCGGAACGCCAGTGGCACACCAGCCACCTCGGCCGCCACCAGTTCGGCCACCGACCGAGGACGATTTCTCGGCTCGACTGCAGATGAAATCTCCGACATCGACATGGCGCTACTCTCCCGTTCCAACCAACCGAGCGGAAACCTACCGGGATGGGCCGATCCGTCGGGTTCGAGGGGCGCACACGACTACCGACGGAGCATCCGCGGCAGCTCCCGGAACGACAGCAGGCCCGGAACGTACGGGTTCCGGCGTGGACAGCTCAGACCGCCAGCAGGCCCGAGAAGGCGGGCAGTGCCTCTGCTTGGTCGGTGAGAAGAGCTGTCACAGTCCGCTCACCCTGCGCTGGTGTATGAGCACTGCCACACAGCTCGGTCAGCTCTTCGACGAGCCAGCCGAGCTCCTCCTGCTTGGCCTGGGACAACACCTGGGAGAAATCGGAAAAAACCAGGATGACGGCGTCAGCCGGCACCTGGAAGTCGTACAGGCTGTCGTGCAGGGCATCCCAGTTTCCGCCGAAGTAGGCGGGGAACTGGAGGACGGCGGCGAGTTCATCGAAGAGACCAGCTGAGGTACGGCAGCGGGAACCGCGCACGTGCAGTGTCCGCACCCGCGGCGGGGCTGCGGCGAGATCCAGTTTGTGGTAGAGCTCGGCAACCAGCCGGCCAGCGGCCGCCAGTCCATCGACTGGTACCGCATAAACACCACCAAACACGCCGCCTGCGATCATTTCTATGGGGTTCTGTGTCAACGGAACCTCTTCCAGCTCTGGTAGTGGTCGTCGGTGCGGTAGTGCGACCCATCGTCTCCGACGACGAATCTTCGGTCGTTACGCTGCACACCGTCGTATGGGTCGCGGTCGTACTCGGTGTAAGCGATGGGTGTACCGTCCTCGGTCGTCCTGGGAAGTCGCGGCTCGGACCTGTTCTTGTACTCGGTACCACCGGAGTACTCACCGGGCTGCAGGCCGGAGCGCGGCTTCCTGGGAACCGCCTCCCGCTTGACACCCGCCACGTCGCCGGCCGGCCCGGTGACGTCAGGCGCCCCGCCCCAGGGGATGTCCCCACCGTCGCCCTCTGTGTCCGTGGTGGTGGGGGCGTCATGACTGTCCTGGTCGGCGGCTCCCGGGGTGTGGTCGAGAGCATCAGCCGTGTCCTGAGTGGTGGACGGCTCGGCCGGCGCCTCGGAAGTGTCGGTCTGCCGGCCGAGGTCGTCGGTCAATCCAGGGCGGATCTCTTGATCACCCGTGCTCTGAGCGGTGGGAGTGTCTCCGTCCGCCGGACCGTCGGTCATCCGACCGTCGGGGCTTTCAGGCAACCCACGCGCATCACCGGCGTTCCCCTCCGCCGGCGATGCAGAGTCGCTCATCACAGCGGCACCGTCAGGCTGACCGTCACCGAAATCGCCGGTGCGTGTTTCGGCGGGTCGTTCGGGCAGTGCCCGCTCCTGCGTTGAGACGTCGCTCGCATCACCATCGGATGTCGACTCGTCCCCGACCCCACCGTCACCGACGGGGTCGCCTTCACCTGTGGGAGTCTCCGTGCGCATCGGACCATCCGCTCCCGGGTCGTCCGGGCTGTCGAGGAATGCGCGTGCATCGCCGGCGATCGACTCGGCCAGCGCCTCGGAGTCGCTCATGGCGGCTTGGTTGTCGGCTGCGTTGTCGAGGGTCTCGCCGGTGCGCGTTTCGGTGGGTCCGTCGGTCGGCTCGGCGGGTTCCTCGGTCTGGGTTGCCTCAGGTACCGGGGCGTCGTCGGAATCACTCTCGGGCGTCGCCACGTCGTCGATCTCGCCGACGCCGGTGGAGGTGGCGGTGGCGGTATCAGCGGAGATCGGGCCATCCGCTCCCGGGCCATCCGCTCCCGGGTCGTCCGGGTCGTCGAGGAATCCGCGCGCATCGCCGGCGATCGACTCGGCCAACGCCTCGGAGTCGCTCATGACGACAGAGCTGTCGGCCTCACCATCGACGGATTCGTCGTACTCGCCGTCCTGCGGTGTGTCGGTGGCCTCCGTCTCGCCGCCGTGCACCCCGGTGGGCGGTCCTTCGGTGAGGTGCCGCGTCTCCGTCCGCTGCGGCGTCTCGGTGGGCTGCCGCGTCTCGGTGAGCTGCGATGCCTCGGTGGGCTGAGCGTCGATGAATGCCTCGGTGGTGCCCGCGTCGGTCCCAGCTGCCGGGGACTCGGTGTCCTCCGGCGGAACGTTCAGGTCGCGG
Source organism: Frankia sp. CcI49 (assembly GCF_001983215.1). NCBI lineage: Bacteria > Bacillati > Actinomycetota > Actinomycetes > Frankiales > Frankiaceae > Frankia > Frankia sp. CcI49. The sequence continues at coordinate 225,792 of NZ_MOWP01000015.1, read as the reverse complement.
GAATCCCCGGCGAGCAGGTCGGCAAGCGCCTGCGAATCGCTCTCCTCCGGCCCGACGGAATCCTCGTCGGTGCCGAAATCGCCCTCCGGACCAGCCCACCCTTCCTCGACGAGGCCCGCCGAGTCACCGAGGCCAGCCAGGTCACCGACGCCTTCGACACTCATGTCACCGCCTCCGCCTGCGGGCTCTTTCGCCCGCGGCCAGCCGGCGGTTTCTCGAAGAGCCGGACGATCGGGTCGAGCTTGCCGACGCAGGCGCGGGCGAAGGCCCGGCGCAGGTACAGCCTGCCGGCCGCGCCGGCCACCTCGACCTGCGCCGCCGTGAGCCCGCTCGCGTCGGGATCACCGACCGCCACCCGGTGGCTGCCGGTGGCATTCGCCGGATGCTCCCGGAAGACACGCATCTGTTCGACGACGTCCGCGCCGTCGAGGATCAGCCCACGCCGAGCCCACCGCTCGGTGTGTGGATGCGGGCCCCCGGGGGATCCAGGCTCGGCCTGTGCGACGGCGGCGTCCAGATGGCCTCGGACGTCGTGCCACCGGTAGACGCCAGCCTGGAAGCGGCGATGGTCCTCGGTGGGGGGTGGGCGCAGGCCCAGCCGGGCGGTGAGGTCGGCCAGGATGTGGTCGGCGAGGTCGGCGGGGTCGAGCCAGCGGCGCAGCAGCGGGCGGCGGGCGTCGACGGCCCGTTCGACCGCATGGGCCAACGCGCAGTCACGCTGGCGCGGCGGCAGCCGCAGCAGCCACTCCGACAGTGCCGGGGCCGGGTCGACCGGATGCACCCCGGCGACGGTCGCGGCGACGACCGCCTCCACCCACAGGACGAGCAGCGGGGACGTCGAGTCGTGCCGGGCCTCGTTCATCGCGCGCAGTGTGCAGGGGGCCGTCCGGCAGTCCGGTGGGCACAGGTCGCTGCGTGCCGCCCGCAGCGGTGGCAGGTGGCTCGCCCGTTCGGTGGACTCCGACCGCTCCCCGTGGCCCATCCGCACCAGCAGCGGCCGGTCCATGCCGTCCAGGGCGACCGCCGCCTGGCCGGGCGGCAGCGCGACCACATGCTCGGACTGTTCCTCGCGCAGGTTCATGGTCGCCCCGACGCTGGCCCGGTCGTCGGCGGCAGGCAGCCGGTGCATCACCTTCAGCGCCGTGTTCTTCAGGACGTCCGGAATGATCTTCGAGGGGATCTGCTCGACGACCACGACGCCTTCGCCGTAGGCGCGGATCTCGGCGAGCAGGCCGGCGAACAGCTCGACCGCGTTGCCGGCCGGGCCGTCGGCGTCGCGGCGCAGCAGCCGGTGCGCCTCCTCGATCACCAGGACGTGCCGGAGCCGGTCGTCGCCCGGCGCCGGCGGGTTCGTCCGCAGATACTCGACGATGCGGATCAGGACGACGCCCATGAGGAACGCCTTGTCCTGGTCGCTGGTGACGCGGTCCAGCTCCAGCACGACGTTGCCGCGCAGCAGCGCACCGACGTCCAGGGGATGCCCGCCTTCGAAGAATCGGCCCGGCGTGCCCTCACGCAGCCCCCGCAGGCGCACGTCGACCAGGCCGCGGACGTTGTCGCGGACCTCCCGGCCGTAGCCGATGTCGTCGACGACCCGCTGCGCGACGACCCGCAGCTCACCGAGGGTCGGGTAGCGGGCACGGACGTCGCGGGGCACCTCGTCGACGAACAGCTTCGGGCGCCGCCCGGGGCGCGGCTCGCCGGTGACCATGTCCCAGCCGGTGTTCGCGTAGACCTCGGCGAGGGCGATCGAAAGGATCTGCGGCACCGGGTTGTCGGCGTTGAACGCGGCCAGGAACAGCTCACGGACCAGGTCGGCGTGGCTCTGCAGCGGGTAGCCGGGCTCGGGTTCAAGCGGGTTCAGGCAGCCCGGCGGATCGTCCGGCACCCCGGGGCGCAGGACGGTCACCGTGTCGTCGGCGCGGATCCGGCCGGCCATCCGCGCGTATTCGGCCTTCGCCGGCTCGATGACCAGCCACGGCACCCGGTCGCCGGGCCGCTCGGGAGCGGACAGCTCGGTCAGCAGCGTGCGGGCGGTCTGGGACTTGCCCGAGCCCGTCGCGCCACAGAGGAAGGCATGCCGGTTCAGCGTCGGGCGGGTCACGACGAACGTGCCGGCGTCGGCGTAGGCCGGGTCGAGGACCGTGCCGATCGGGAAGCCGTCGTCGTCGGTGCGGTCGCGGGTGACGTCGAACCGGTGCGGTGTGAGCAGCCGGACGCCCGGGAGCTCGCGGGCCGGCGGGCGGGCGAGCGCGGCGAGCAGCTCGCTGGAGGCGGCGAACGGTGCGGTGGGGACGAAGATGTCCGCAAGGTCGAACGGGTCCGGCGGGCCGGGCTGCCAGCCGCCCTGTGCGGCGTACGGCGGTATGTCATGCCCCGGTGGCTCGGCGGCGGCCTCGGCCAGGCTGCCGGGACGGCCCGAGGGCACCAGGGTGTACGGCAGGCCACCGAGCTCCGCGGCACCGCACAACAGTGACGCGGCGGCCCCCGCACCCGCGGCCGTGTCGGACCCGACCAGCACCCGGACGTCCCACATCCCCGCACCGCCGTAGCGGGCGAGCTCGCGGTAGCGGGCCTCGGCGCGTTCCAGCTCCGCCCACCGGGAGCCCTGCGCCGCCTCGCGCAGCATGGGGATGCCGATCTCGAGCCGGTCCTTGTCCGCCTGGACGAGGTCGGCGGGCCGTGGCCGCGCGAGCACCATCCAGGCGAACGGGTGGGCGAGATGTGCGGCATGTTCGTCGAACGAGCCGCGGCGATGCTGCCAGATCTCCTCGTCGGGCAGTGACCAGAGGGCGTCGGGTGCCCCCAGGCAGGGCAGCCACACCGGGAACTCGGCGAACAGCCGGTCGACCTCGCCGCCGGTGGCCTCGACGCCGCTCGCGCCCGGCGGGAAGAGCAGCCCGCGGGTGCCGTCCACCCGGGCCGGGCCGGGTGCCGCTCCCGGCAGGAACGGCCGGCCTCCCAGCAGAAAGACGAACCGTTCCTGACCAGGCCTGGCGGCCTGCGCCGTGCGCACCATCGGTTCCGTCGGCTTCTCCGGCAGGCGTAACCACGCGGCGAAGAACAGCGGGCTGCGCGCCCCCGGCATACCTGCACCGGCACCGGCACCGGCACCGAACTCATCGGAACCGGCGAACTCGTCCAGGCCGGCGGGGTCATCGGGGCCGTCGATGGCGACGGCGTCGACGTCGACGGCGTCGGCCCCGGACGTGGTCAGGCTCTGGAATGTGGCGTGCATGGAGGTCACCGCGGCGAAAAGCTGCGCGGGGGCCGGATCGCGAACCTGCGGATCCTCAGGCGGCCGAGGTGCGGAGACCAGGCGGTAGGCCCGGACGCCGCCGAGAACGCCACCGGCGCTGGGCCGGCCCCCCGCCCGACCCGGAATCAGCCGGCCGGACATGCCCGGCCGCCCTTCCCACAGTGGCTCCTACCGCGGCGCGACCAGCGCACCTTCTCGACGACCACGATGCCCCCGCAATCCTGGCCTCGCGCCCGAGGCGCCACCGTGGCGCCTCATCTGCAGCCCGACCTGCATCGTCACCGTGGACTCTGGCAAGCACGGGAGACAACGGCCGATGCATCCAGATTGTTCCACAGAGTGATCCCGGGAAATCGGGCTGGACCTGGTCACAGGCTGCCAGGCTGCGGCACCATATCTCCCTCCGCCGCCGCCGGCGTCGCCGCCACCGCGACGGTTGTCGCCGAGCAAGAAGTGAGGATTCTGGCTGCTACAGCAACCAGAATCCTCCCTTCTTGCGGATTGTCAAGCGACTCCGTGCCGCAATTGCCCGCATTAGCCTGCTACACGCTCCAGAACAATCCAGATCCTCGGTTCTCTGGACGGACTCGACCCCGGGAGGCGAGTGATCGCCAGAGGTGCTGAGGCTGCGCCTAGATGTACATGCCACCGTTGACGCCGATGATCTGGCCGGTGATGTAGGCCGCGTCGTCGGAGACGAGGAACGAGACGGCGCCGGCGATGTCGGCGGGCGTGCCGGCCCGGCCGAGCGGGACCATGTTGCTGACCGCCGCGAGGAACTGTTCCGCGCCGCCGGCCTGACCCGCCTCGCGGTGCGACATCGGGGTGTCGACAAGCGTCGGCGGAATCGTGTTGACGGTGATGCGGTGCTCGGCGAGCTCCCGGGCCAGCGCCTTGGTGAGGCCGATGACCCCACCCTTGCTCGAGACGTAGTGGGCCATCGCCGGCGCGCCCGACTGCGCGCTCGAGGACGAGATCGTGACGACCCGGCCGTACTTCGCGTCGATCATGTCCGTCACCGCGGCCTGGATCGTGTGGAAGGCGCCGGTGAGGTTCACCGCGATCATCCTGTCCCAGGTCTGCTGGTCGAGCTGCACGAACGGGACCATGTTCGAGATGCCGGCGTTCGCGACGACGATGTGGATCGGCCCGAACCTCTCCCTGACCGTCGCGTAGGCGGCCTCGATCGAGGCACGGTCGGAGACGTCGACGGTAAGCGGGAGGGCGGCGCCACCGGCCGCGGTGAGCTCGGCGGCGAGCTTCTCGACCTTGTCCCCCTGCCAGTCGAGCATCGCGACCTGGTGACCGTCCGCCACCAGCCGGGTGGCGATCCCAGCGCCGATGCCCTCGGCGGCGCCTGTGACGACTGCGACCCGAGCCATGCGTTTCTCCCTACTGGACACCGAGTTTTGACGCGTGTAAAAGTACGTCCATGAGCGGGGCGGGGCAAGAGATCCGGGCGCGGGGCTCCCGCGCACACGAGACACGTGACCGGATTGTCGATGCCACGATCCAGCTCCTGGCCCGAGAGGGGTATGGCAGCATCACGACACGGCGCATCGGAGAGGTCGCCGGCGTCAAGTACCAGCTCGTCCACTACTACTTCGCGTCGATGGAGGATCTCTTCATCGAGGCGTTCCGGCGCGGGGCCGAGGAAAACCTCGCACGCCTGGCCGAAATCACTGACGGCGAGGCATCGCTACGCAGGTTCTGGAAGGTCAACTCCGACGCCGGTGCCAGCAGAGTCATGGTGGAGTTCGTCGCTCTGGCCCAGCGTCACCCCGCGCTGCGACTCGAGATCGCGACCTACGCGCGACGTTTCCGCGCCGCCCAGCTCGAGTTCGCACGCGCCGCCCTCGCCCACGAGTCGCTCGCTGCCGACCACATACCGCCGGTGGTCATCCTCCTGCTCACCACCGGCCTGGCGCAGCTCGAGGCGCACGACCGTCTGATCGGTCTGACCGACGGGCACGACGAGACCCGCGCCTGGATCGAGAACTGGCTCGCCGCCAACACCACCCCGGTAAAGGAATGAGACGACGCATGACCGCCACCGACCTCTACTGGGACCCGTTCCGCCACGACATCTGGGTGGACCCGTACCCCGTCTACCAGCGCCTGCGTAACGAGGCCCCGGTCTACTACAACGAGGAGCACGACTTCTACGCCTTCGCGCGTTGGGACGACGTCGACCGCGGCCTGCCTGACGTCGAGCATTTCAGCAACGCCCGCGGCAACATCTACGAGTTCATCAAGTCCGGCATCGAGATGCCCCCGGGCAGTGTGATCTTCGAGGACCCGCCGAGCCACGGCATCCACCGCCGCCTGGTCTCACGCCTGTTCTCGCCGGGCGCCGTCAAGGCCCTGGAACCGAAGATCCGTGAATATGTCGCCGGCCGGCTCGACCCGGTGCAGGGCGGCGACGGCTTCGATGTCATCGACATTCTCTCGGACAAGGTGCCGATGCGCGTCATCGGCATGCTCGTCGGGATTCCCGAGGAGATGCAGCAGTCGGTCCGTGACCAGACCGTCGCCCACCTCAAGACCGAGGAGGGCGGCAAGCTGGACGCGGAGGCGTCGCAGATCTCCACCGACATCTTCGAAAGCTACATCGACTGGCGCATCGCCAACCCCGCCGACGACATCATGACCAAACTCCTCAACGTGGAGTTCGAGGACCACGACGGCACCACCCGAAAGCTCACCCGCGACGAGATCCTGGTCTACTGCGCCGTCATCGCCGGTGCGGGGAACGAGACCACCGGCCAGCTCATGGGATGGATCGGCAAGATCTTCGGCGAGGAGAGGAACCACGCCCAGTACCAGGAGGTCGTCGCCGACCCGTCGCTGGCCGGCAAGGCGGTGGAGGAGGTCCTCCGCCTGGAGCCGGTCGGCCACGCCGTGGGGCGGTACGTGACGAAGGACGTGGAGTTCCACGGCCAGACCATTCCCGAAGGAAGCACCGCCCTGTTCATCGTCGGATCCGCCGGGCGCGACGAGACCAAGTTCGACAACGCCGACGACCTCGACATCCACCGTGACGTCACGCAGCAGCGCAGCTTCGGCTACGGCCTGCACTACTGCCTCGGCGCGAATCTCGCCCGCATGGAGGGACGCATCGTTCTCGAGGAGCTGGTGAAGCGTTTCCCGAAGGGGTGGGACGTCGACTGGGACGGCGCCAGGCTCGCGAGCACCTCGACGGTGCGCGGCTGGGAGAAGCTTCCGATCGTCCTGCGGAAGTAGGGGCTGCACACCGGGCTCAGCACCGGACTCAGCACCCGGCTCGGTGCTCAAGCCACTCGCGGTAGGTGGTCTTCGCGAGGACGGCACCCTCCCCAGCGATGAGGGCGTCCCCCGGCACCGCGGAGAACAGGCCCGCGCGGTCATCGGTGATGACCGCGCGGTGGTCACCGTGCGCCGCCAGGGTGATCCGGCCGAGCTCGTCAAGCGCGTAGACCTCGGGGCCGGCGATGTCCCGAGTGCCCCGCAACGGAGCGCCGACACAGACGTCGGCCACCGCATCGGCGACGTCCGCCGCGGCGATGGGCTGCACGGGCGTGGCCGGCAGCCGCACGACGCTTTCGTCCGCGGTCCAGGACAGCACCGTGTCGACGAACTCGAAGAACTGCGTGGCGCGGACGATGGAGTACGGGACGGGCCCCGCCTTGAGGATGTCCTCCTGTAGCACCTTCGCGCGGTAGTGGGCCACCTCCGGCACCTGGTCGACGCCGACGATCGACAGGATGGCCGCGTGGCCGACGCCGCCCGCCTCGGCGGCCGTCAGCATGGTGTCCATCGTCCGCCGGAAGAACGCGGGCGAGGCATCGTCGAACGTCGGCGAGTTGGTCAGGTTCACCGCGACGTCGGCGCCTTCCAACGCCTCGGGCAGGCCCTGCCCAGTAGTCAGATCCACGCCGGTGGAGCGCGAGAGCGGCCTCACATCGTGCCCACCCGCCGTCAGCATCCGGACCACCTGGGAACCGATGAGCCCGGTGCCGCCGATGACAGCGATCTTCATCTCCCGTGCCTCCCTGGTCGTCGGACGACGTCCGGCCGCAGCGCGGCCGGCACCCGCCACGACAGGCCTACCCGTCGACGGCGACCGACAGACCGCGGACACGCTCACCGCTCACCGCTCACCGCTCGACCGGCGACCGGCGACCGGCGACCGGCGACCGGCGACCGGCGACCGGCGACCGGCGACCGGCGACCGGCGACCGGCGACCGGCGACCGGCGACCGGCGGAGTCTGACGCGGACGCGGACCGCTCGCCAAGTACAGCTTTTCCACCAACTAAGTTGACAAACAGCTGACTTAAATGCTTCAGTGAGCAGGTCACGGCGCCAGCCCGGCCCCCTCGGGGCCGCCACTCCCCGCCCTTCTCCCTTCTCCGTCGCGCAGGGCGCCGCGCGCGGCCATCCACGTTCACGAGGAGTCCCGTGTTCCCGCCTGCCCTCCGGGCTGGCCGAGGCCGGCCACGCCGCGCTGCGGTTCTGACAGTGATGTCCACCTTGTTCGCCGTCCTCGCGCTGGCCGCCTGCGGCTCGGACGCCGACTCAGCCAGCTCGGCGGGCGCACCGACGACGGCCGTGACCAGCTACCCGACCACGATCCCGGCCGACACCACGCTGCGCGTCGGCGACCAGAACCAGCTCAAGGCCACCCTCGACCTGGCCGGGCAGAGCACCGGCACGCCGTACAAGGTCGACTGGTCGACGTTCGCCTCCGGACCGCTGCTGCTGGAGGCCTTCCGGGCGAGCGCGGTGGACATCGGCGTCGTCGCCGACACGCCGCCGGTGATCGCCGCGGCCTCCGGGCAGGACCTCGCGGTGATCGCCGCCTGGAACAACCCGCCCGGGCAGCTGGCCCTCACGACCAAGCCCGGCAGCCCCATCCGCTCGGTCGCGGACCTGAAGGGCAAGAAGGTCGCGATCACCACCGGGACAATCCTGCAGGCCTACCTGCTGCGGTCGCTGGACTCCGTGGGCCTGGAGCAGAAGGACGTCAGCATCGTCAATCTGGCGATCACCGACATCTCGGCCGCGCTGGCCCGCGGCGATGCCGACGCCGGCGTGACGGTCGAGCCGCTCTCCACGGCCTACCTGCAGGCCAACCCGACCGCGCACAAGATCGACGGCGCCGACGCCTCGCCGATGGTGCAGTACCTGATCACCACCCGCAAGGTGCTGTCCGACCCGGCGAAACAGGCCGCGCTCGGTGATTTCATCCAGCGCTGGGTGAAGGCCGTCGACTGGCGTGACAGCCACACCGAGGAATACATCGACAAGTACTACGTGGAGCAGCTGAAGGTACCGGTCAGCACGGCGAAGGTGCTGGTGGGAACGGGTGTTCCCTCGACCTTCGTCCCGATCGACGCAACCAGCATCGGCGGCGCGCAGAAGCTCGCCGACCTCTTCTACAGCAGCGGCGTCCTGCCCAAGAAGGTCGACATCTCGAAGGTTTTCGACGCCCGTTACAACTCGGCGGTCAAGGAGGCCCAGAAGTGACCATCATCAGCGAAACCGCGAACGTGGACGAATCCCGGTCGGAGGTCGGCCTGGACATCCGGCCGATGTCCGGCTACATCGGCGCCGAGATCTTCGGAATCGACCTGACCGGGCCGATCGAGCCCCAGGTCGTCGCCGAGGTCCGGGCCGCCCTGCTGAAGTGGAAGGTGGTGTTCTTCCGCGACCAGCACATCACCCCCGCCCAGCAGATCGCCTTCGGCCGGCTCTTCGGCCAGGTCACCCCGGGGCACCCGACCCTGCCGACACTCGAAGGCCACCCGGAGGTCTTCCCGCTGGACTCCCGGGCCTACGCGGACGTCTCGTCCGAATACCAGGTCCGCAGCCTGTGGCACACCGACGTGACGTTCGTGCACAACCCGCCGATGGGCTCCATCCTGCGCGGCGTGGTCATCCCGCCCTACGGTGGCGACACACAGTGGACGAACCTGGCCGTCGCCTACGAGACGCTGTCGAAGCCGATCCGGGACCTCATCGACGGTCTGCACGCGGTGCACGTCAACCAGATCATTCTGGAGCGTGGTGACGGCAGCAAACTGCAGAAAATGTTCACCAGGACGTCCTACGAGACGGTGCACCCGGTGGTGCGCGTTCATCCGGAGACCGGCGAGCGGGTCCTTTTCGTCAGCCCGAACTTCACCCAGCGGATCGTCGAGCTTTCCAACACCGAAAGCCAGCGGGTCCTCGACCTTCTGTTCAGCCACCTGGCGACACCGGCGTTCACCGTCCGGTTCCGGTGGCAGCCCGACAGCATCGCCTTCTGGGACAACCGTGCCACCGCCCACCTGGTCCCGACCGACTACGGCCACCTCGGCTTCGACCGGGTGATGCACCGGATCACGATCGCCGGCGACGTCCCGGTCGGTGTGGACGGCAGCCCGTCCGAGTCGCGCGAAGGCGAGTCCTTCGCGTGAGCACCTCGCTCGTCCTCGGTGGCCGCGGCGGCAACGCCGAGGCCGGGACCGGGACCGAGGCCGCCGGGACAGGGACCGGCCGGGCCACAGCCGGCGGAGCCACAGCCGGCGGAGCCGGTGACGCTGTGGCGACGTCCGGGGTGGTCGTCGCCGCTCCGGCTCCCGGTGCGGCGGGGCCGGGCCGGGTCGCGCTCGCGCTCGCCGACCCGGACCGCGCCCGCCGCAGGCCGGTACCGAAATGGCTGCGCCGGATGCTCGGGCCGGTGCTCCTGGTCGCCTTCTGGCAGATCGGCTCGTCGACCGGCCTGATCCAGGCCGACATCCTCGCCGGGCCGTGGACGGTGCTGCACACCGGCTACGACCTGGCGGCGGACGGCACCCTGGGCGAGAACCTGGTGATCTCCCTGCGCCGGGTCGCGCTCGGGCTCGCGCTCGGGGTGGGTTTCGCCGTGGTGCTCGCCCTGGTGTCCGGGCTGTTCCAGCTCGGCGAGGACCTGGTGGACGCACCCGTGCAGATCCTGCGGGCGGTTCCCATCCTCGGCCTGGTGCCGCTGGCGATCGTCTGGTTCGGCATCGGCGAGCAGGTGAAGGTGTTCCTGGTCGCGCTCGGCACCGCGTTCCCGGTGTACATCAACACCTTCGCGGCGATCCGCGGCGTGGACAGCCGGTTCGTGGAGCTGGCCCGCACCGTCCGGCTCGGCCGCCTCGGACTGATCCGCCGGGTGGTCCTGCCCGGCGCGCTGCCCGGGTTCCTCGTCGGCCTGCGGTTCGCGTTCACGATCTCCTGGCTCATCCTCGTGGTGAGCGAGCAGATCAACGCCTCCAGCGGGATCGGCTACCTCATGGACCAGGCGCGCACGTTCGGCCAGACCGACGTCATCGTCGTCGGTCTCGCGGTCTACGGCGTCCTCGGCCTGCTCTCCGACGCCCTTGTCCGGCTGCTCGAACGCCGCGCGCTGGCCTGGCGCCGCGGTCTGGAGGCGACGTGACCACCACAGCAGTTGCGACCCCCGACGCCGGCCCTGCTCTCACCGACGTCACGCCGCGCTCCTGGTCGCAGGCGGCCGGCGGTACGTCCGAGCCCGCGGTGTGGGTCCGCGGGGTGCGGCGCGAGTTCGCCGGCAGGCAGGTGCTGGCCGGCGTCGATCTGGACATCGCGGCGGGTGAGTTCGTCGCGCTGCTCGGCCGGTCCGGCTCGGGCAAGAGCACCCTGCTGCGCATCCTCGCCGGTCTCGACACGGACGCCACCGGGCAGGCGACCGTCCCCGAGCGGGGCGCCGTCGTCTTCCAGGACCCGCGGCTGTTGCCGTGGGCCCGGGTGCTGGACAACGTGGTCCTGGGGCTGCGGGCCCGTGACGCACGCGCCCAGGCCACCGCGGCGCTGGCCGAGGTCGGCCTCGGCGGCAAGGAGCGGGCCTGGCCGGCGACGCTGTCCGGCGGCGAGGCCCAGCGGGCGGCGCTGGCCCGGGCCCTGGTCCGCTCCCCCGGCCTGCTGCTGCTCGACGAGCCGTTCGGCGCGCTCGACGCGCTCACCCGCATCCGGATGCACAGCCTGTTGCGCGACCTGTGCCGGCGCCACCGGCCGGCCGTGCTCCTGGTGACGCACGACGTCGACGAGGCGATCCTGCTCGCCGACCGGGTCGCCGTCCTCACCGACGGCCGCCTGTCGCTGGACGAACCGGTCCGGCTCGGGGACGTGCGCACCCGCGCCAACCCCGAGTTCGCCGCCCTGCGGGCCCGCCTGCTGGCCGAGCTCGGTGTCGCCGACGACGAGGCCGAGCAGGGCGACGCGGAGCAGCAGGTCGACGCGGAGCAGCAGGACGGCTCTGAGCAGGGCGACGCCGAGCGGGTCGAAGGCCGGTAGCCGTGCCGCCGACATCGCCGTCGGCTCTGCCCCCGGCCACGCCGGCAGGGCCGACGGCGGTCCCCTCACCACCGACCTCGCTCCCCCTGTCACCGCCCTCGGTGGAGGCCGGGCCCCGGACGGCCGCCRCCGCGCCGCGGGCCGAGGACGCACGGCTGCGGCTCCTGCTGGCGGCGGAGCGGCTCTACGCGGAGCAGGGACTGGAGGCGGTGTCGCTGCGGCACATCTGCCGGGCCGCCGGCAACGGCAACAACAACGCCGTGCAGTACCACTTCGGCGGTGAGCGGGGCCTGCTCGCCGCGATCGTCGCCTACCGCGTGCCGCCGCTCGACCGGCGCCGAGCCGAGCTGCTGGCCGCGGCCCGGTCCCGCGGCCGGAACCAGGCCGCCGGGGAGCCGACCGCGGACGGGCCGACTGCCGGGGAGCTGGCTGCCGGGGAGCTGATCGTCCGGGAGCTTTTCGACGTCCTGATGCGCCCGCTCGCCGAGGAGGCGCGCCGGCCGGACAGCTGGTACGTCGGTTTCCTCAGCCGGTTCAGTGCTCATCCGCCGCGAGTCCACCCGTGGTGGGCCGGCGGCAGGCCGGCGGGAGCGGTCGGGCACGAGGTGTCCCTGACGATTCTGGGGCTGCTGTCGGGGGTTCCCGAACCGCTGCGACCGCTACGGCTGTCCCACCTCGTCCGCCTGTGCCTCACCGCTCTCGCCGAGTACGGCCAGCTCCCCGCGGAGAGCACGGAGGTCGCCGAGATCCCGGAAGGACCGGAGAATCCGTACCCGGGCACCGGTGCCGACGTCTCCTACGAGATCTACGTCGCCGACCTGTTCGACATGGCAGCGGCGGCCCTCATCGCACCCGCATCCACCACCGCCACCACCACCCGGACCGCACCCGACCACCCGTGACGTCTCCGTTGTCGGGCCACCGAATCCTCGCGGCGGCTGCGGGAGCGGGGCGGAGCCCCCACCTGCCCGGCCGTGGTCCGGGGCCGAGCCTGGGAACTCGGTCGGGTGCATGGATTGAGTCGGGTTCCTAGTCGAGGAACTGCCAGAGGGGATCATGCCCGGTGAACCGGTGCAGCAGGGGGAACGACTGATCCGAGATCGACAGGCCTGTTCTGCCGAGCGGGAACCCCCAGAACGATGGGCCGTCGAATCCCTTCAGGGTGAACCGGTCGAGATCCCAGTTGTCGGTGGTCTCGAAAACGCCGTTGTGAGAGATCATGCGCACGGTGACGCCGGCGACGTCGCAGGAGTCGACGGGGATCGTCGGGCTGCCGTAGTCGAGCGTGATCAGGCGGTGCTCGTAGCTGGGGACACCGCCGGTGATGTGCGCGAGGTCGACACCGCCACGGGACCTCGTGACCAGGGAGATGATCACCTCGGAGTTGCCGCGGAGGTCGTCCTCACCCGAGCCGAGGTCCGCCTGGAACGATTGCAGCGGTGTGCATTCGCCGATCGGCCTGGCGAGCGCGGGTGACGAGCCCGCGAACGTGAGAGCCGCCGCCAGCAGCGGCACACCGACGGCGGCCAGCACGCACCGGCGGAGCCGGGAAGCCCTGATCAAGATCATAAGATGTCCTCTCCTTGACTGCGATCAACCGACGACAGCAAGTCTGCGATCGATCACACTGGGCAACATCCCGGATCTCCGGGCCCTCTCGGGAGGGGAACCTTCTAGGCGGTCGTAGGGGTGGCAGGATGACGGCGTGCTCCGGGATCGGCCCAGTTCTGGGCGCGGAGCCGCCGATGAGCGAGCTGATGCCACGGCCGGGTCCCGTCCGGGCACGGTGGCGCCGGGCTGTCGCCCCGCTCGGCGCCGCGCTGCTGCTCGCGACCATGCTCGCGCTGTCCGGCTCCCCCGGGGTGACCAGCCTGCCGCTGCGCGCCGGCGGCCTCTCACTGCTGTTGGCCGGCCTGCTCGCCCGCAGGCCCACCGTCACGCCGGCAGTCGCCCGGCTCCTGGTCGCCAGCGGCCTCAGCATGTTCCTCGGGGACCTCACCTACAGCGAGAACCCGGCCGTGTTGGCGGTAGGTGCCTGTCTCGCCTACCTCTACGCGGGGCTGATCGCCCATCTGGCGCTCGCGCTGCCGACCGGCCAGCTCCATGGCCGCCTCGACCGGATCCTCGTCGGCCTCTCCTACGCCGCCTGCGTGGGCACCCAGGTCGCGTGCTACCTGGTCGACCACGCCGGCAGGCCCTGGCTGGAGGACGGACCGCGCAACTCACCGCTCGCACGGGCGTCGAGCCTGACCTACTGCGTCCTGGCATCGGCGGTCGCGGCGCGGCTCGCCGTGCGGTGGGCCCGCGCCAGCAGGCCGCTGCGCCGGATGACCGCCGCGCTGTGGATCGTGCTGCTGCTGGGCACGGCCTTCGCTGTCGGCAGCGGCATCACCAGCCTGGTCGACGGCTCACCCGAACTGCGGCTCGGTCTTGTCGGCGTGGCCGCCCTCGCCGCTGCCACACTGCCGGCGGCGGCGCTGGTCGGCCTCGGGCGAGTGCTGGTGGCACGTGGCCGCGTCGCCCGCCTCATCGTCGAGCTGGAGCGGGATCCGGACCCGCGCCGGCTGCGGGACGCCATGGCCGACGTTCTCGGCGACCCCACACTCGAAGTCGCCTACCGGCTCCCGGACGCACCCGGCTGGGTGGACATCACCGGCCGGCCGCTCCCGCCGCCCACCTGCGTCTCCACCGACGGGCATCGGCACCGCACCGTCGTGCACCGGCGCGGCCAGGACCTGGCCATCCTCACGCACGATCCCGCGCTCGCCCGGCAACGGCCGCTGCTCGACGCCGTCCTGGCCGCCGCCGGCCTGGCGCTGGACAACGCCCGCCTGCATGCCAGTGTGCAGGCACAGATCACGCAGATCCGCGCTTCTCGCCGGCGGCTCTCGCAGGCGGCGTTCGACGAACGCCGCCGAATACAACGTGACCTCCATGACGGTGCGCAACAGCAGTTGCTCGCCGGGCTCGTCCTGCTCGACAGCGCCCACCACGCGCTGTCCAGGGCGGACACCCGCTGCCCGGCGACGAGCCTGGCCACCGAACTGGTGACCAGGGCACACCGGCAGACCTCGACCGCGGTCACCCAGCTACGTGACCTCGCGCAGGGCATCTACCCGAGCATCCTCGTCGAGCGCGGGCTCGCCGCTGCCGTGGAGGCGCTGGTCGACCAGGCACCGCTGCCCGTCACCGCGCGGATCCCCCCCGACCGGTGGAACCGCAACATCGAGGTCAACGCGTACTTCGTCATCGCCGAGGCGCTGACGAACGTTGGGAAGCACGCGCAGGCCACGCACGCGGAGGTCCAGGTCACCGTGGACGGCCTGGACGGATCCCTGTGCCTGATCATCGCGGACGACGGCCGCGGCGGCGCCCGTCCCGGGGGCGGCTCAGGTCTGCGCAATCTGCAGGATCGGGTGGCGACCGTCGACGGGGACGTCCAGATGGACAGCCCGGCCGGAGCAGGCACCCGGGTGCGCGTTCGACTCCCCCTCGAAAAGCCGTACCCCCCGGAAAAGCCGTACCCATTGGAGAAACCGTGCGCGTCGTGATCGCCGAGGACAACGGGCTGCTTCTCGACACCCTCAGCACGGCCCTGCGGCAACGCGGAGTCGACGTCGTCGGTCTCGCGGGCAGCCTGCCCGAGGTTCTCCAGACCGTCGACCGGCACCGGCCGGACGTGGTGGTGCTCGACATCCACCTGCCGCCCACGCTCACCGACGAGGGAATCCGTGCCGCGGAGCAGATCCGCGCCGCGCATCCGGGCATCGGCCTGCTTGTCCTGTCCGAACACGCCGAGGCGGTCTACGCCGAACGCCTGCTGGGCCTGCAGGACGACACCCAGGCGATCGGCTATCTCCTGAAAGCCCGGGTCGCGACGCTCTCAGGCCTGGTCGACGCCCTGGAGCAGGTACATCAGGGTGGCATCGTCATCGATCCCGCGGTGGTCCGCCGGCTGCTGGACCGCCGCCGCAGCGACAACCCTCTCGACCGGCTCACCCCCCACGAGCAGCGGGTCCTGTCCCTCGTCGCCGAAGGGCGAGCGAACCGTGGCGTCGCCGCCGCCCTCGGATGCAGCGTCGCCACCGTGGAGAAGCACCTCTCGGCGATCACCGCGAAGCTGCAGCTGCGCGGCGCGGACGACCCGGGTCATCTCAACCTGCGTGTTCTCGCCGTGCTGACCTACCTGCGCAACGCCACCACCGAGGCCCGACCAGGCCCGGGCCACCGGGTCCCGCCACCGACAACGGTCTGACCTGCCGGCCGCCCGGCGGGCGCCGACGCGTCTACCGCAGGGCCTCCAATGACCGCAGCTGTGCGGTGGCGCCCGACTCCGCGGCATGTTCGAGCAGCTCGTCGAAGGTGGGAACCAGTACCTCCAGCAGGTTCGCCACGGCGGCGACCGAGTCGTCGAACTCCGTGCGGGTGATCCCGTACCGGCGGGCGATCGCCAGGGCACGGCGGCGCACCGCGTCAGCCCGCGTCTGCTCGTCGTCGCACCACAGCTGCAGGAAACGGGTGTCCTTCACCTGGAAGGAGCCGAGCCGGTGCAGAGGCTGCAGGGGCGGCCGGCCGAACATGTGGGCTGGGAGCGTCGCCCGCCAGACGCCGTTCGGCAGTTCGGCCAGTACGCCCTGCCCCAGACCGTGGGCCCGTAGCCATTCCACCCAGGTCTGGCGTGCGTCGACGCCACTCTCGCCCAGGAGGGTGTGCACGACCTGGGGCGTCTGGCCACACAGCTCCTCGACGAACCGGTCGCGCTCCTGGGCCGCCTGGGTGAAGGCCAGCACCGCGCCACCTTCCACGAGGACGAGGTGGGCCGGCAGCCAGGCCGCCGCGGCGCCGACCGGATGCAGGTTCCGCAACCTGCTCGGCACGTTGAACCGCTCCCGGTCCRGCCGTGACCCCAACGCCCACACCGCGTCGAACTCGAACGGGCGTACGGAGGTCAGCGGCCTGAACCAGGCACGCCGGTCTCCCGCCTTCGGTTCCGCGTCCGTGACGACGCGCACCGCCGAGTCGTAGTGGACCCGCGGGAACGGGCGATGGGTGAAGGCGTCGAACATCAGCAGCTGACGGCTCTCCTTCAGGACGTAGCGCACCCCGTCCCGGACCGAGGCGCTGCCCAGCTCCGTGGGCCGCAGAACACCCGGCTCCGGGCCGTCCGCCACGAGATGGCCGATGTGAACGAGATGTTCGACCCCTCGGGTCACGAGCGACCGGGACAGCCCGAAGAAACGGGCAAGCTCGTCCGTCGTGCGCAGCAGGCCGTCGACGATGCCTCGCAGCAGAAAGTGGTCGACGACGTCGAAGGGCTGGCTGTCCTCGAAGGTCGCCTGTGCCTCGACCTGCCACAGCGGCCAGCGCACCGAGAAGACACGCAGCGGGCGGATCTCCGGCATCGCCATGACCAGCTCGAGGGCCCGGTAGTCGGGGAACACCAGCCACTCACCGGCTCCGCCCAGGCCGGCTCCGCCCAGGCCGGCTCCACCCAGGCCGGCTCGGCCCGCGCCGGGGGTGCGGGCGCCGGGTGTGCGGGCCGACGCACCGGTGGACGGGCGGCTCACCGCGTGCGCCCGGCGGCGTCATGCAGCCACATCTCGATCTCCCGGGAACCACGCAGGTCGCCCACCCTCGACAGGGTGACCCGCAGCTCGCCGATGAGGGCACGGAAGCCATCGTCCTGAGATCTCCCGAGGGTTTCGAGATCGCCGACGAGCACGAGCTGCCTGCGAGTACGGGTCATCGCGACGTTGAGGCGGCGTAGCTCGCTGAGGAATCCGACCGTGCCGTTGCGGTTGCTTCGCGTGAAGCCATAGATGATCAGGTCGCGTTCGTTGCCCTGGAAGGCGTCCACCGTGCCGATGTTGTCCTCGACGCTCACGGGGCCACCCAGCCGGCGGACGAGCGTCTGCCGCAGGAGCTGGACCTGCTCCCGATAGGGGACGATCACCGCCCAGTCACGATGGTGGCCGCCGTAGCTGGCGAGCAGCGCCGCGATGAGGTCCGCCTCCAGCCGGTTGCTGATTCCCCCGTTCGCGCCGGCACGGCTTTCGGCGCGCCGTGCCGGCGGCTGATCGGAGGTGTCGACGAACGCCAGCGGGCTGGTGAACAGCGGGTCGGGCCCGGAGCCGGGATGGACCGTGGCGAGCACCCCGCCGTAGAAGGCGTTCGAGATGAACGTCGCGACCGTTTCGGGCATTCGGCGCTGCGTCGTCAACGTCACCCCGTGTTCCGCCCCGATCCGCTCGAAGAGCCGCTCGAACTCGCTGCGCCCGACGATGTCCCGGGTCTCGGCCACGGCCGAGGCGGAGATCTCCGTTCCCGGGACGAGCTCCCGCGACCACTGGGCGACGTCGTTGTCCAGATAGGGCGGCAGCTGTTTGTGATCGCCGACGAGCACCGCGCGGCGGGCCCGGACGAGCGGCACCAGCAGGTCGGGCAGGGCGATCTGGCCCGCCTCGTCGACGATGGCGAGATCGAAGTCCAGCCCACTGAGCAGCTTCTTCGTCGAGACCCCGATACAGGTCGCGGCGATGACATCGGCGTAGCCGACCAGTTCGTGCTTGAGCTCCTCGTCCGCGCTGGGGATCCGGCCACGCCAGTCGTCCAGCAGGGACGCACGGGTGCGGGCGAGACCGACCGCGTCGAGCAGCTTCCGCTCCCGCTGCTCCCACCCCGCGACGTCGTCGGTCTCACCGTCCGGACGGGTGAGGCCGCACCCGGCCAGCTCAAGCTCGGCGTACAGCGGCTCCGCGGTCCGCGCGGTGTGGGTGAGCGCCCGTTCACGGCGGCCCCACGCGTGCTCCCGTTCCGCCAGGAGCCGCCCGCCGACGCTGTCCTGGGTCACGAGCAGTGCGACCTGTTCCAGCAGGCCGCCATGCCACGCCCGAGCCGTGGCGAGTTCCTGCTCCGCGGCGTCGACCCGGTCGGCGGCAGCCCGCACCGCCCGGTCGCGCCGGTCGAGGCCGCGACGCCGGATCCCCGCCCACCATCTGGGCACGCGCCGAGCCGCTGCCTTCTCGTACCGGTCCCGGGCCCGGGCGTGACGATCCCGCTGCCGCTCCGTCGCCACGTCCAGCCGATCGATCTCGGCCTGGGCCTGGGCGATCTCCGGTTCGAGCGGCGCCCGAAGCCGCCGGGTGATGTCGTCCAGCTCGGCGTCCCGGGCCCGGACGTCCCGGTCTGCCTGCCGCGCCTCGGCGAGGTGCGCGCCCAGCAGCCCAAGCCGGGCTCCGGCGTCGTCCTGGGTGGCGCCGACGTCGGCGAACGGTGCCAGGGCCGACGTGATCGGCTCGGTGTTGCGCAGGACGTCATCCTTGAGCGCCTCCACCTGGACCTCGGCGGTGAGTTCGCGCGCCGGCCCGGTCAGCGCCTCCGGGTTGCCGACGCGAACGCACCGCAGCTGGCCGGCCAGGCCCCGCAGGACGTTGTCCACGGCCCGGTTGCTCTGTGACGTGACCAGGACACGGCGGGCCCGGCCCTCGCCCGCCCGGCCGGCCGCCGCCTCGGCGATGGCCATCTCGGTGATCGTCCAGGTCTTCCCGGTTCCCGGGGGCCCCAGCACGAGCAGCAGATCGGGCTCGCCCCGTGCACGCTGGAACGCGTCAAGCTGGCTGCGCTCCAGGTCACGGCCCGGGACCGCCGACCGGTCCGGCGGGGCGGAGCGCTGGATGCGGTGCTCGGCCAGCGTCGCCAGCAGACGGGGGCTGACCGCCTCGCCGTCGCGCAGGGCCGCCACCGCCCCCAGCTGAGCCCGGTAGACGACGTCGCTCGGCAGCACCGTCAGCGCACCCTGTGCCGGGATGCGGGCGAAGTCCGAAACATCGTCGAACCGGATCGTCATGTCCAGGTTCTCGCTCCGCAGAACCACACCGCGCAGGCCTCGGTCACCGTTGACCTGAACCTGCGTCCCTTCGGTGATCTGACATCTCTCGACCAGCCGGAACTCGTAGACCCCGCGGGCGGAGAAGCGCTGTTCCCGGGTCGCCCGGCGGGCGCGGTAGAGAACCGGCGTGACGGCGAGCCGGTCCCGTTCGAGATCCCTGGTCCGCAGGACTATGCGTTCGACCGTGTCGAGGTATTCCTGGTGCCGCCCGGGTATCCGGCCGGCCGGCGGGCCGGACGCCCGAAGCGTCGTCCAGGCATCGGCCAGCACCCCGATATGGCTGCTGCTGCCCGCCGGGATGTTCCTGACCTGTGAATGAACGGTCCATCGCGGGCAGCGGACACTCAGGAAACCCTGGGCGAGGCTTCGGTGGTCCTGGAACGACCACCGGCCGACATGATTCAGAAAATAACCGTCGTTGCGGTTCGTGGGGCGCAGCAGAGCGATATGGGTATCGGTGTACAGCCGCAGCGTGGCTGCGGCCTGCCCGGTTTTCGCGTCCAACCGGGCAGGTACGCCGGAGGACATTCTTCGGAGCTGGTCGACGAAACCCTCCGGATCGAGGTCGTCATCGCCCCGGACCCGCGCGCTCGCCATCTTCTCGACCATTCGCGCGCTCGGCACGATGGCGATCCCTCCGGGCAGGGTGACCGCACCGGTCGCCATCAGCGCCCGACCCGGCCGAGGTGGTCGGAACCGGCCCGCAACGCCGTGACGAACGGGCCCGGAAGAGCGGGCCGCCGGCCCGGATCCGGATCCAGCGCCGCGCTCAGGAGCTCCTCCAGGTCGTCCGGCAGGTCGAGACCGAAGGCGCGCAACGGCAGCGGACTCCCGAGAGCCGGAGGTCGTCCGGTCAGGCAGTGGTACGTCATGGCGGCGAGGCGACAGGCGTCGGTGCGGAAACCGACCTCGGCTCCGTGGAGCCCGAGCCGCTCCTGCTCTGGCGAACGGTACTCGGCAGGGCCCTCATCCGGCTGGCGCGCGACGGCGGCCAGTCCGAGGTCACGCAGCGCGGCGCCACCCCCGGGGCCGGGGAGCACCACCGCGTCCGGAGTGAGCGCGCGGTGGCTGTGCCCCGTGTCGTGCAGCCTGGTCAGGACGTCCGCCGCCGCCGCGGCGACAGCGAGAAGCGCGGCGGCGGTCACCCGGTCCAGCGGCCGCGCTCGGGCCGGAGCCACCGGGCCGAACACGTCCCGCCAGGTCCGGCCAGCCGGCCGAGCCGAGACGACCGCGGCCTCGCCTGGACCCACCCGGCCCGCGGCCTTCCGCGGCAGGCCGTTACGGCCGCCGATCCGGTCGAGCAGGCGCAGCTGGGTCTCGATCGCCGCGGCCTGCTCGTCCGCCTGCGGATCGTGCCGGCGGATCAGCACCTGACGGAACCAGGCCGGGCCGGGCCGTGCGGACATCACCATCGCCGCGCCTGTTCGCAGCACCCAGCCGTCGCCCCGCGACTCCTGCGGGTCGCCCTGGAGAAGGCAGTCGCATCCGGCGATCCGAGCTGTCTCGCCGGCGCGTGGGCGCCGGTCGGCCGAGAAGGGGCCCGTCGCGAGCGGGGCTTCCGGCGCGTCGCAAGCCCCGCGGCCGGAAGCCGGGATGCCTTCTCCTGCCTCCGCGCCCGGAGGCGATGTGCGTGACCTGGTGTGCGCCGGGTAGTACGCCGCGAGCACCGCTCCCGCCGCGGGCTGGGCGAGCCTGCTCCGCAGACCGGTCTCGTCCCAGATATCGATCCTGGTCGACGTCTCGGCCTCCTGCGCGCGGCGCCATCCATCCCACCACAGCGTAGTCGGATGATCCATGGAGCTGGGGACGCACAGTATCCACTCGTCGATCACATAGCCGTGCGCGCGAGCATTTTTCTGCGCGGAAGCAAATGATTCCCTGATCTGGTCGCGATGCGACCGCACCACCTGCGGCATGAAGTATTTGGACTGCCAGACGATGATCCGGCCGTCGAGCCGGCCGTGGAAGACGTCGATGCCGCCGTCCCCCGGGTTGGCACTCACCTGCCGGGCACCGGGGTAAAAGACGTCCACCAGCTGGGCGACCATCTGCTCGAAGTCAGCCCGGGCGCCCGCCGCGCTGCCGGTGTTCAGCTCATGCGCACGAAAGTTGACCACAAGGTTCTCACGCGGTCCCGACACGCCGGTCGCTCCTCCTCGGGCCAGGGAGCAGGATGCCGCGATAAATCGTACACATCATCCCCCTGGCGGGAATCAACCACGCGCCAGCGCACCGTTCGGGCTGCCCAGTCCGGAGGCGCCCGCGTTCCCCTTTGCGACCAGGCGCGCTGAAAGAGATGCCAGTGGCTCAGCCTGACGTGTGCCTGGGGCCACAAAGGCACGTGCGACACGGAAACCGCCGCCCGCCCTGCTCCGACCACACGCGGCCCTCGTCACCCGCCCGGATGGCTGCTGTCCTTCCGCCCGGCCTCCGGTTGGTCATACGC
This sequence comes from Frankia sp. CcI49, assembly GCF_001983215.1. NCBI lineage: Bacteria > Bacillati > Actinomycetota > Actinomycetes > Frankiales > Frankiaceae > Frankia > Frankia sp. CcI49. Next base: position 203,896 of record NZ_MOWP01000015.1, on the reverse strand, counting down.
TGAACGGCGTGAGCGTCGTGAAGATCAATGCCATCGAGATTCCCGAGGGCGCCGGCCCCGAGCTGGAGAAGCGGTTCGCCAACCGGCTGCACGCCGTGGACGGCCAGCCCGGCTTCGAGTCGTTCGAGCTGCTGCGCCCGGTGGCCGGCGACAACCGGTACTTCGTCGTGACGCACTGGGACAGCGAGGAGTCCTTCCAGGCGTGGCTCAAGGGCCCGGCCATGGAGGCACACGCCGGAGAGCGTGCCCGTCCCGTGGCCTCCGGCGCGTCCCTGCTGGAGTTCGAGGTCGTCCATCGTTCGGTCGCGGGCGGCTCCTGACCGCTCTGACCGCCACCAGCCCGGCCAGCCACCAGCCCGGCCAGCCCGACCAGCCCGCCGCCAGCTGGCCGGCCGGGGCCACGCCGGGTGGGAACGCACGTCCGGTCGGCGGGTCGCCGCGCCGCGCGGGGCGCGGCGACCCGCCGTCGGATCAGGCGGGCACCGCCGCCACGGCCTTCCTGATCAGGTCGGCCACCTCGGCCGGATGCGAGAACATCACCAGGTGCGAGGAGTCGGCCTCGATCGTGTCGGCTCCCGCCCGCTGGTAACCGAAACGCTGTACCTCCGGGTTGATGGTGTGGTCCGCGGTGGCGACGAGCCCCCACGCCGGGGTGGTCTGCCAACCGGCCGCGGGCGCCTTCTCTCCGAAGGCCGCCGCGGACAGCGGCCGCTGCGTGACGGCGAGCACCGCGGCGGCGGCCGGGTCGACGTCGTGCGCGAAGACCGCCGGGAACCGCTCGACGTCGACCGTCAGATCGACACCGCCTGGGAACGGTGTGGCGATCAGTGCCGGGCCCAGGTCGGAGTCGGGGAACCGGCCCTGGAGCTCGCCGAGGTCCTCACCCTCCGCGGGAACGAAACCAGCGAGATAGACCAGCGCCTGAACGTTCGGGGCCGCCCCGGCCACGGTGGCCACCGCGCAGCCGTACGAGTGGCCGACGAGGACCACGGGGCCGTCGATCGCCGCGAGGACCGACCCGACGTACTCGGCGTCACCGACCAGCGAGCGGTTCGRCACTGCCGGTGCCACCACACGCAGGCCGTCGGCGAGCAGCTCGGGAATCACCCGGGCGAAGCTGGACGCGTCGGCGAACGCACCGTGGACGAGGACGACAGTGGGCTGCGGCATGCTCTTCGGGCTCCCCTGATCGGTGGTGTGAGGGCCGAGTACACCACCGGTTAGTTGACGATGTGTGTAGTACCACTGTTTCCGCGACCGGGCCTCGCGCCGCACGCCAGGCGCCGCCGCCGCGGTCCGCTCTCCGTGGCCACCGCACGCTCCCCGGTTCGGAATCCGCCGGATCGGTCGCCGGCGGCATGTGAGCCTTTTCCCCTCTCACCGGCCACGGCCAGGGATCCGTGAGTCCGCGTCGGCGACGGAAAAGACCTCATCCACTGGACGTCCACTTCCCGTCAAGAGCGGGTCCCTAATGTGGCCCGAAGCAAGCGGGCGCACCCGGGTGGTGGTTCGTTGCCGCGGATCCATCCTGCCAACGGCTCCGCGGCGGCCGGAGTCGGCCGACGGCCAATAGTCAGTGGCCGAACGGCGCACCAGGGAGGACCGGGCGAGGGTTTTCGCGCTCCGCAATCGCGGTCACGAGCCACAAACGACAGGTAGCCGGCCATCGGCCATGGGCTATGTGCCATGCGGAATGCCCGAGGGAGCAGTGATGTTCGAGCGGCTGGGGCGGACGGTGTTCCGTCGCCGGTGGTGGGTGCTCGGCCTGGCCGGGGCATTCTTCGTGTTCGGCGGTGTCTGGGGCACCCAGGTGTTCGGCGAGCTGACCACGAGCGGCTTCGACGACCCGGCCAGTGAGAGCTCCCGGGCCGTCGAACGCGCCGAGGCCGCACTCGGGCGGACCGGCAACGACCTCGTCGTGCTCTACCGCAGCACGAGCATGACGGTCGACGACCCGGCGTACCAGCAGGCCGTGACCGAGAAGCTGGACGCGCTCCCCCGTGACGCCGTCACCAGGACGATCACCTACTGGGGCGTGCACAGCCCGGCTCTGGTCAGCCACGACCGGCGGGCGACCTACGCGGTCCTGACGCTGGCCGGCGACGAGCAGCAGCGCATCGACCGGCTGGAGGAGATCGAGGACGACCTGGCCGCGCCCGGCCTGCAGACCCAGCTCGGCGGGATCACGGCGGTCAACCGCGACATCGGGGAGCGGGTGGCGGCGGACATCGCCCGGGCCGAGATGCTCTCCATTCCGGTGCTCCTCGTGCTGATGGTGGTCGTCTTCGGCGGTGCCGTCGCGGCGGGCCTGCCGCTCGTGATCGGCGGCCTGGCCATTCTCGGGGCGTTCACCGCACTGCGCGGGCTGAGCCATCTGACCGAGGTCTCGGTCTTCTCCGTGAACCTGGTGACGATTCTCGGGCTGGGTCTGGCGATCGACTACGGCCTTTTCATGGTCAGCCGGTTCCGGGAGGAGATCGCCCGTGGGCTGAATGTCGAGGACGCGGTCGTCCGTACTGTGGCCACCGCCGGCCACACTGTCGCGGTCTCCGGCGTCACCGTCGCGGTGTCGCTGGCCGGGCTGCTGATCTTCCCGATGTCGTTCCTGCGCTCGATGGGGTTCGGCGGCCTGGCCGCCGTCGTGGTCGCGATGCTGGGGGCACTGACCGTGCTGCCGGCGCTGCTCGGCGTCCTCGGCTCCCGGGTGGACGCGCTCGCCGTGCTGCGCAGACGGCGCCCGGCACGCTCGTCTCCCACGGAGGGCCCGTCTCCGGAGGGCCCGTCCCACGCCGCGGGGCCGACTTCCGCGGTGGGCGAGGTCGAGCACGGGTTCTGGTATCGGCTCGCGCACAGCATCATGCGCCGGCCGGTTCTGTACGCGGTCGGCGTGCTCGCGGTCCTGCTGCTGGCCGGCTCGCCGTTCCTGCGGGTCGAGTTCGGCGGCATCGACCCGCGGGTGCTCCCGGCGGGCACCGAAAGCCGGGTGGTCTCCGAGACGTCCGACCGGGAGTTCGTCCAGAACAGCCAGCTGCCGATCGAGGCGATCGTGACGTCCCCCGACCAGGCCGCGCTGGAGCGCTACGTCGCCACGGTCAGCGACGTCGACGGGGTCACCGCGGCCGCGGTCACCGCGACGTCCGGTGAAGTCGCCCGGGTCACCGTGAACTACGCGGGTGACCCGATCTCCGCGCAGGCCCGGGACCTGGTGAGCCGCATCCGGGACGTCCCGGTGCCGCCCGGTGGCTCGGTGCTGGTGGGCGGTTTCACGGCGGAGCTGGCCGACCAGCTGCACACGACCGGGCACCTGCTGCCGTGGATGGCACTGATCATCGTCGGCGCGACGTTCGTCCTGCTGTTCCTCGCGTTCGGCTCGGTCGTTCTGCCGATCAAGGCGATCGTGATGAACGTCCTGTCGCTCGGCGCCTCGTTCGGCGCGCTGGTGCTGATCTTCCAGGACGGCCATCTGTCGGGCCTGCTGGACTTCACCTCCACCGGGACGCTCGAGGCCACCCAGCCGATTCTCGTGCTGGCCATCGTGTTCGGGCTGTCGACGGACTACGAGGTGTTCCTGATGTCCCGGATCCGCGAGGCATATGACCGCACCGGTGACAACACGACCGCGGTCGCGATCGGGCTGCAGCGCAGCGGGCGGATCATCACCAGTGCCGCGATCCTCATCCTGGTCGTGATCGGACTGTTCTCGATCTCCGGCATCACGTTCATCAAGCTGATCGGCGTGGCGATGATCATCGCCATCGTGGTGGACGCGACGATCGTCCGGGCACTGCTCGTACCGGCCACCATGCGCCTGCTCGGCAACACGAACTGGTGGGCACCGGCGCCGCTGCGGCGTTTCTACGCCCGGCACGGCCTCCATGAAGCGTCGGACAGCCAGCCCCCGCTACCTGAGCCGCATCCCGCGCCGGCCAGCCCGCAATCCGACGCCGTGGCGTAATTGCCCGGACCTCGTCCGCAAAATATTAGGATTTCATGGAGGACGCCGGTCGCGGCGTTCATCCCTTCGGGAATGGGAACTCCGCGTGGCAGTACGGCCGTCCTCCGGTGGGCAGCTGTGTCTTCAGATCCTCGGCCCGCTGCGGATCTGGCGCGGTGGCGTCGAGCTGGACGCCGGCCCCCGGCAGCAGGCGTACCTGCTCGCGCTGCTCCTCGTCCGCGCCGGCCGGCCGATCAGCACCAGTGAGCTGATCGACCTGATCTGGGGCGACGACATCCCGGCCTCGGCCGTGAACATCCTCCAGAAGTACGTCGGTACGCTGCGGCGCCTGCTGGAACCCGCGCTGCCCACCCGCGGAGCCGGGTCGTACCTGCTGCGCCACGGTGGCGGCTACCTGTTCGCGGCCGGCCCCGGCATCCTGGACGCCGCCGCGTTCCGGGAGCTCGTCGAGACGGCGCGGGCAGGCCTCGCCCAGCAGCACCACGACGTGGCGCTCGACCGCTACCTGGAGGCGCTGGCGCTCTGGCACGGCCCCGCGGGTGGCGGGCTGGCGCACGGTTCGGGCGCCATGCCCGTGTTCGCGGCGCTGGACGGCGAGTTCTTCGACGCGTGCGTGGCGGCGGCCGAGCTCGCGGTGGCCCGCGACCAGCCCGCGCGGGTCCTGCCGCCGCTGCGGCTGGCGGCGGGGATGGCGCCACTGCACGAACCCGTCCAGGCGAGTCTCATCCGTGCGCTGGCTGCCGCCGGCCAGCAGGCGGCGGCACTGTCCGTGTTCGAGACGGTCCGGTCCCGGCTCGCCGAGGATCTCGGCATCGATCCGGGACCGGCCTTGCGGGCCGCGCAGCTGGAGGTCCTGGGCCAGCCGCTGCCGGTCGCCGCCGCCACCAGCGCAGGCACCGCCACCAGCGCAGGCACCGCCACCAGCGCAGGCACCGCCACCAGCGCAGGCACCGCAAGCGGCGCAGGCACCGACGGTCCCGCGGGGGCAGCGGGGCCGGGGGCGGGCCGAGCGGCGGCAGCACATCCATCGGCAGCGGATGCGGCACCGACGGCACCGACGGCACCGCAAGCGGCGACGGATTCGGCGACGCCGGCATCGGCCGAGCCGCCCGCACTGGTCGGCCGCACCGTGCCGGCATTCGTCGAGCAGCCACGGCCGGCTGTCATCGGAGCACCCGGGACGCCGTCCTCCGACAGCCTGATCGGTCGCGCCGAGGAACTCACGGTGCTGCGCCACGCGGTCGACTCGGCGTTCACCGGGGACGCGGGGCTCGTCCTCGTCGAAGGTGAGCCGGGCGCGGGCAAGACCTGTCTGCTGGAGCACGGCAGCTCCGAGGCGAGTCGGCGTGGTGCGCTCGTCGTCTGGGGCCGCTGCCTCGAAGGCGACGGGACGCCCTCCATGTGGCCGTGGGTACAGGCGGTCGGCACACTGCTCGGCGAGCTGCCCCCCACGGCGCGGGACGAATGGCTGGCGAGCGAGCTGGGCCGTCTGGTGGAACGCCGCAGTGCCAGCCCCGCGGTGCCGCTCCCACCGGACGCACCGTACTCACCTGATGCACCGTTCGCACCGGATGCAACGTTCCCACCTGATGCGCCGACCATGTCGGACACCGTGGTGCTGCCCAACAGCGGCGCCCAGTTCCGGCTGTTCGAGCGAGCTGTCGCGCTCGTCAGCCAGGCCGCGGCGCGGCGGCCGGTGGTGATCGTCGTCGACGACCTGCAGTGGGCCGACCTCGCCTCGCTTCAGATGTTCAGCCACCTCGCCGCCCGGATGCCGCACGGCAGCGCGATCCTGGGGGCGCTGCGGGACCGCGCGCCCGTACCCGGCTCCGAGCTGGCCCGGTTGCTGGCCGCGGCCAGCCGACTCCCCCAGCACCGCCGCATCCGCCTCGGCCCGTTCAATCCGGCCGAGGTCGCCGAGCTCGTCCGGATCGAGACCGGCCAGACCCCGGGCACCGATGTCACCCACAGCATCCACACCCGTACCGCGGGCAACCCGTTCTTCGTCCGGGAACTGTCCCGGCTGCTCGCCGACGGCGGGGATCTCACCGAGGAGGCCGCGGCCCGGGCCGCCGTGCCGTCCAGTGTCCGCGACATCGTCCGTGACCGGATGGCCGGCCTCGACACCGACACCCGGGACCTGCTGCAGCTCGCCGCGCTGATCGGGCGGGACGTCGACCTCGGCCTGCTCACCCGCGCGGCCGACCTCGACGTCCAGACCTGCATCGACCGGCTCGAACCCCTGGAGGCACTCGGCCTGCTCGAACACCAGCCCGCGGACCCGTTCTCGTACCGCTTCGCCCACGACCTGGTCCGCGAGTCGGTCGTCCGGACGACGACCCCGCCGCGCGCCACCCGGCTGCACCTGCGCATCGCCGACGCGCTGGAATGCTCCGGCGCGGACAGCGAGTCCATCGCCGAACGGCTCGCCCATCACCTGTGGGCCGCCGGCCCGCTCGCCGACCCGGCGCGTACCGCCGACGCGCTGGAACGCGCCGGCCGACGCGCCGCGGCCAAGTCCGCGTTCGACGCCGCGGCGCGACAGCTGGTGTCAGCCGCCCGGGTGGCGCGGACGGCGAGTCTGGCGGAGCTGGAACTGTCCGCGCTGTCGCAGCTCACCGCGGCGGTGGGGATGCAGTCCGGGTACGTCGGCTCCGCGGCGGACCTGCTGGAGCGCGCCGAGTACCTGGCACGCCTGCTCGGCCGGGAGCGGGAGGCGGCCGACTTCCTCTTCTCCCGATGGGCCGCGAACTCGCAGGGCATCCAGCTCGACCGCGGCGGCCGGCTGGCCCGCCAGCTGCTCGAGGAGGGCGAGATGTCCGCCGACCCCGTGATCCGCGCCTACGGTCGGCACGCGTGGGGCATCCACCAGTGGGACGTGGGCAACATCGGCGAGGCGGTGCGGTACCTGGGCCAGTCCAGCTCGACCAGGTCCGACGGCGCCGCTACTGACGGTGCCGCTGCCGACGGTGCGGCCGCCGACGGTGCGGCCGCCGACGGTGCGGCCGCCGGTTGCGCCGCCGCCGACGGCGCCGCTTCGCCCCAGCGCGAGGAGGATCCGCTCCGGCACGACCTGCAGCTGCTCTCGCCGGTGATGTTCGCGCTGAACACCGCGCTGCACGGGGACGTCGAGCAGGCACGGCACCTGTTCGACAGACTGGAGTCCGCCGCGGGCGACGACCCCTACGCGATCACGGTCTGGGCCGCCTTCGCCGTCACCGCGGCGGCACTTGCCGGCGACCCGCCCTGGGCACTGCGCGCGGCGGAGCGGGGAATCGCGGTGGACCCGGAGTTCTCCTACCTCTTCCTCGGCAGCTACCAGCGGCTGGCTCGCTGCTGGGCGCGGGCCGTGACCGGCCATGACCCGGTCAGCGCGGCGAGCGAGGCACGCGAGGCTCAGCGGATCATCGACGCGGCGCTGCTCGACCCTCCGCGCTCGGGCCTGGCCACCTGGTACGGGCTGCTCGCCGAGATGTGGCTGGCGGCCGGGCTGCTGGCCGAGACCACCACCGCCCTCGACCGGGCCGAGCAGGTTCTCGACGCCTACGGCCAGCGCTACCCCGAGAGCCTGATCCTGCTGGTGCGAGCACAGCTGATGCAGGCATGCGACGAGCCCGCGGCCGACGTCCGGGCCATCGCCGAGCGTGCTCGCGCGCTGGCCATCGAACGCGAGGCCCACCTGTTCGCCCGCCGCGCCGACGAACTGCTCGCCGGCCTGCCGCGGACGCCAGCCGGAACCTGATCGACACCGCGGACCCCAGGTCCTACTCGGCAGCGGCGGCAGCCTGAGGATCCGAGGATCTGAGGATTTTGGTCGTTCCGGCGACCACGGTCCTCAGGTCCTGCCAGGCAGCAACCGAGAGCGCACGGCCCAGATGTGAAATCCCAGCCCGATTCCCCAGGCCACGATCGACCAAAGCGGCCRGAAAAAGATGTCGGGGGTTAGAAGCGCCCACAGAACGACCTGCGCCAGAACAACCACGACATAGGAGATGACATGACTCCAAAGGCCCCACTTGACGGCCGCCGCACTCTTGTTCGCCTTCATTGAAGCAGACTAGGTCAATGCACTTGATGAGAAGTTGACAGCCCCGCTCATACCCGCGCCAAAAAACACCCGAGCCTGTTCAGTGCCCGTCAAGTATCCCGCCCTAGGCTGGCCGTCGGTCGCGACCAGGCAAAGCGGACGCGGTCGAGATCGACATACATCGACGGTTCCAGATTGAAGGATCTTCATTGACGACGGCAACTCGCCGGACGCTGCTGGCCGGATCGGCCGCTGTCGCGACCGGCTCCGCATTCGCGGCCGGCTCGGTCCTCACTGCCAGCTCGGCACTCGCAGCGCCCGCCGCGCAGGCCCACACCCGCGGCGACGGCGGGCAGAAGCCCACCGTGGTCCTCGTACACGGCGCGTTCGCCGACGCCTCCGGCTGGAACGATGTCGCCACCCGGCTGATCCGCGACGGCTACCCGGTCATCGCCCCGCCGAACCCGCTGCGCGGCGTGGCCACCGACTCCGCCTACCTGGCCAGCATCCTGGCCACCCTCGGGGGCCCGCTCGTCGTCGCCGCGCACTCCTACGGCGGGATCCTCGCCACGAACGCCGCGACCGGCAACGCGAACGTGAAAGCGCTGGTCTACGTGGCCGCGTTCGCCCCCGACCAGGGCGAGACGCTGCTGGGCCTGCAGACGAAGTACCCCGGGAGCCGGCTCGACGAGTCCGCACTGGACTTCCGTCCCCACGGTGACGGCGTCGACGGGTACATCAGGAAGGAGGTCTTCCGGGACGTGTTCGCCGGCGACGTGCCGAAGGCGACCACCGACCTGATGTGGGCCGGCCAGCGGCCCGGTGACCTACGCACGCTGCAGGAGCCGTCCGGCGCCCCGGCCTGGCGGAGCATTCCCTCCTGGTACCTCGTCGCCCGCGACGACAGGGTGCTGCCCGCCGCGGCGCAGCGGTTCATGGCCCAGCGGGCCGGTGCGCGCACCGTCGAGGTCGGTGCCTCGCACGTCGCGATGATCGCGCAGCCCGCCGCGACGGCCGACCTCATCAGACGCGCCGCCGCGCGCTGACGCGCCCGCCGAGCCCGATCCCATGCATCAACGCGCCTACGAAGCTCAGTGCACTGCCGAGGAGAATCGGCGCACCCCCGAGAGCCCATCCGTCGGCAATCCGAGGCTGGCATTGTTCGCGCTGGCGCTGGGCACCTTCGCGATCGGCACCGGCGAGTTCGGCAGCAATGGCGTCATCCAGTTGTTCGCCGCCGACCTGGACGTGTCGATTCCGGCCGCGACCTATGCGATCACCGCCTACGCCGTCGGGGTGATCATCGGTTCGCCGCTGATCACCCTGCTCGCCGCCCGGGCCAACCGGCGCACTCTCCTGCTCGGCCTGATCGCGCTTTTCCTGGTCGGTAACGGGCTTTCCGCGGTCGCACCGAACATCGCGCTGCTCGTCCTCTTCCGGTTCGTCGCCGGCAGCGTGCAGGGTGCGTTCTTCGGTGCCGGGGCGGTCGTCGCCGCCTACGTGTACGGCCCGGGCCGCGGCGGCAAAGCGTTCGCGACCGTGATGGGCGGGCTCACCGTCGCCACCATCGCCGGGTCGCCGCTGGGCACCCTCGTCGGCCAGCACGCCGGCTGGCGGGCCCTGTACTGGGCGGTGGTCGCCGTCGGCCTGCTCGCCGGCACCGCCCTGGTCGCCTGGCTGCCCCGCACGGACGACCTGCGCGGCGGCTCCGTCGCGGACGAGCTGGCCGGCCTGCGCCGCCTCAACGTCTGGCTGATGGTCACCGTCGCGGCGCTGGGTATCTCCAGCATCTTCGCGGTCTACACGTTCATCGGCCCGTTCGTCACCGACGCGGCGCGACGCGACGATTCCCTCATCCCGGTCGCACTGGCGATCTTCGGTCTCGGCATGGCCGTCGGCAACAACCTCGGCGGACGCATCGCGGACCGTTACGAGAACCGCGGCCTGCTCTGGGGCTACGGCGGTGTCCTGGTCTTCCTGACCCTGATCGGCGTGGCCGGCGACGACCTGGTCGTCCTGCTGCCATGCCTGTTCGGCGTCGGCGCCACCATGATGGCCGCGATCCCCACCATCCAGGTCCGGCTGACCAGCTTCGCGCCGGATGCCCCGACGCTGATGGGTGCGCTCAACCTGGCCGCCCTCAACCTGGCCAACTCGCTCGGCGCGATCGGCGGCGCGGTAGCCCTCGACGCCGGCTGGGGAACCCTCTCCACGGTCTGGGCCGGTTTCGTGCTCACCACGGCCGGGCTGTTCCTGTACGCCGCGACCGTCGCTCGGGCGAAGCCGGTACCGGTCCCCCGTTCCGCCTGAGCCTGCTCCAGCTCCACTCACCCCTGCGCCCTGCGCGCCCTGCGCCCCGGCTGTCGGCAGCCGGGGCGCTTCCGCGCGCTCCCGCCACCGCGTAGACAGACGACTGGGTCAACTATATTCTTCCGTCCGACGGCGGCCGGCATCACGCCGCCGGGATTCTTCGGCCCCACCGGGCCACAGGCCCACCAGGCCGATCGGTCTGACGGACAAGGAGCGGAGAATGGTTGACGACTTAGCCCGCGACGGTGGGTCCGTCGAAGGCGGCACCGTCGGCGTCGCGGCGGCCTCGGGTGGCGCCTGTGGCGGAAGCATCGTCGAACTGATGACCATCGACGTCGCGAGGGATCCGAAGCCGACGTACCAGGCTCTGCGGGACGCCGGTCGGGCCCGACGGACGGTCGGCATGTTCGGCTCGGCGGTCATCGCCTCCGGGCGGCAGGCGGTCGACGAGATTTTCAGGTATCCGGAGGTCTACTCCTCCGCGGCGCATGCCGGCCGCCTCGGCAATGTGCGGCCACTCATCCCGATCGAGTACGACCCGCCTGAGCAGCGCAAGTACCGCAAGCTCATCAATCCGATCTTCACCCCGCAGGCGATCGAACGGTGGGAGGAGCCGGTCCGGAAACTCGTCCACGACCTCATCGACGGTTTCGCCGGCGCCGAGGAGATCGACTTCTCCCGGCAGTTCTCGATTCCGCTGCCGTCCCAGATCTTCCTCACCCTGCTGGGGCTGCCGCTCGACGACCTCCCGACGTTCCTCCGGCTCAAGGACGGCATCGTCCGCCCGGCCGTGCTGCTCGGCCTGCCGGTGAACCATCCGGACGTCGCCGCGCTCAAGGCGAGGACCGCGCAGGAGATCTACGCCTACTACGACGAGGTGCTCGACGAGCGGGAGCGGGAACCCCGGGACGACCTCCTGAGCCATCTGATCTCGACCGAGATCGACGGGGAGACGCTGACCCGCGAGGAGCTCCTCGACATCTGCTTCCTGTTCCTGACCGCCGGCCTCGACACCGTCTCCGCGTCGCTCGACACGTTCATGGCCTACCTCGCGGAGAACCCCGAGCGCCGCGCCGAGGTCGTCGCCGACCCCGGCAACATCGACAAGGTCGTCGAGGAGCTGCTGCGCTGGGAATCCCCGGTCATGCTCGTCTCCCGGGTCGCCATGGCTGACACCGATCTCGTCGGCTGCCCGGTGCACCGGGGCGACGAGGTCTACGTGTACCTCGGCTCGGCGAATCTCGACGAGGAGGAGCTCGCCGACGCCGGCGAGGTCCGGTTCGACCGCACGACCAACCGCCACATCGCCTTCGGTGGCGGGGTACACCGCTGCCTCGGCTCCCATCTGGCCCGCATGGAGCTGCGCGTCGTGCTCCGTGAATGGCATGCACGTATCCCGCACTACCGGATCAGGCCGGGAGCCCGACTCGATTTCACGCCGGGTGTCCGGTCCATCGGCTCCTTCCCGATGCTGCTGGGAAAGGGCGACGACTGAGCCTTTTCCATCGTCTACTCCGGGCGGGTGGCCACAGCGCTCGACAAACGTGAGACGGAAAAGGCTCGCTGAAGACGGTGCCGCCGTCCGAAACTCTCCCGCCACTGGCCTGTGAGGAGGATTCACCATGTCAGAGGGCGCCACATTGCAGGGAAAGGTCGCGATCGTCACCGGCGCGGCTGGTGGTATCGGCAAGGCCTACGCGAAGGGGCTGGCCGAGGCCGGTGCCGCCGTGGTCCTGGCCGACATCAATCTCGACAGCGCCGAGACGGCCGCGAAGGAACTGGCCGCGGCCGGGCATCGGGCGTTCGCGGTGCGGGCCGACGTCGCCGACGAGGCGAGCGTGAACGCCATGGCGGCCGCGGCGGCGGAGCGCTTCGGGTCCGTGGACATCCTGGTGAACAACGCGGCGCTGATGGCCGAGGTCGTCGGCCGGGGAACGCTCACCACGATGCCGCTGGACCTGTGGGAGCGCACGATGGCGGTGAACCTCACCGGCCCGCTGCTGTGCGTCCGCGCGGTGCTGCCCCACATGAAGGAACGGGGCTACGGGAAGATCGTGAACCAGTCGTCGGGCGGTGCGTTCATGGGGGCGAACGCCTACGGCATCTCCAAGCTGGGCGTGGTCAGCATGACCCTGTCGTTGGCCCGTGAGCTCGCGCCGTTCGGCATCCGGGTGAACGCCATCGCGCCGGGCTACGTCAACACCGAGGCCGGCGCGATCGTCGCACCGCCGGCAGTGCGGGCGGTGATCGAGAAGTCGATCCCGTTCCCGTTCGGCGACCCCGAGGAGCTGGTCCCCGGCCTCCTCTACCTCGTCGGCCCCGGCAGCGACTGGGTGACCGGTCACACCCTCAACATCGACGGCGGCTGGATCCCCCGCACCTGACGCATTCGACCGCGCCTGCAACCGCACCCGTGTCCGCAGCCGAGCCGAGAAACGAGGAGATCGTGGCGACCGAGCAACTCCCCCGCTGGATCCTGCACGTGGAGTCGAGTCCGGTGAACCGGGATCCGGAGACATTAGCCGAGTTCAACCGCTGGTACGACGAGGTGCACGTCCCGGAGATGGTCGCGTTCGAGGGCTATCTCTCGGGCCGGCGGCTTGAGCCGGTCGGCGACGACGGCCCGTACATCGCGCAGTACGTGATCGAGGGCGATCCGGAGGTGATCCTCGATCGGGTGAAGGCCGCCTCGGCCGCCGGTGAGCTGAAGATGTCCGAGACCCTGCAGATGAATCCGACCCCGAAGATGCGGCTCATGCGGGTCTCGTTCGAACACGAGAAGCCGAGGAGGACAGTGCCATGAATCTCGACGACATGATTCTGGTCAGTGTCGACGACCACGTCATAGAGCCGCCGGACATGTTCGTCGGCCGGCTTCCGAAGAAGTATGAGGACGACGCGCCCCAGCTGGTGCACCGCGACGACGGGACCGACGTCTGGAAGTTCCGTGACACGGTGATCCCGAACGCCGCGCTCAACGCGATCGCCGGCCGGCCCAAGGAGGAGTACGGCCTCGAGCCGCAGGGCCTCGACGAAATCCGCCCCGGCTGCTACGACGTGCACGAACGAGTGAAGGACATGAACGCTGGCGGCCTGCTGGCCCAGATGAACTTCCCGTCGTTCCCGGGCTTCGCCGGCCGGCTGTTCGTCACCGAGGACGTCGACTTCTCGCTGGCGCTGGTGCGGGCCTACAACGACTGGCACGTCGAGGACTGGTGCGCCGCCTATCCGGGCCGGTTCATCCCGATGACGATCCCGGTGATCTGGGACGCCCAGCTGTGCGCGGCCGAGGTCCGCCGCAACGCCGCGCGCGGCGTCCACTCGCTGACGTTCAGCGAGAACCCCGCCGTCATGGGCATGCCGAGCTTTCACGACGAGTTCTGGAACCCGCTGTGGGAGGCGCTGTGCGACACGAACACGGTGCTGTCGATCCACATCGGCTCGTCCGGGCGGATCGCCGTGCCGGCGGTCGACTCACCGCCCGACGTCATGATTACTCTGCAGCCGATGAACATCGTCTCGGCCGCGGCGGACCTTCTGTGGTCCCGGGTCCTCAAGGACTTTCCGGGGCTGCGGATCGCACTGTCCGAGGGCGGCACCGGCTGGATCCCGTACTTCCTGGAGCGGGCCGACAGGACGTTCGAGACCCACGCCACCTGGACCATGCAGGACTTCGGCGGCAAGAAGCCGTCGGAGGTCTTCCGTGAGCATTTCCTGACCTGCTTCATCGCCGACTCGCTGGGGGTCGGGCTGCGGCACGAGATCGGCATCGACAACATCGCCTGGGAGTGCGACTACCCGCACAGCGACTCGGCCTGGCCGACCGCCCCCGAGGGGCTGTGGGCCGATTTCCAGAAGTGGAACGTCCCGGCCGAAGAGATCAACAGGATGACGTACGAGAACGCGATGCGCTGGTACTCGTTCGACCCGTTCGCGCATATCAGGAAGGAGGACGCGACCGTCGGCGCGCTGCGCCGGGCGGCCGAGGGGCACGACATCAGCGTCCAGCCGCGCAGCCATCAGATCATCCAGCCGCAGGACAAGCTCGAGCAGTTCCGCCAGCGCGCCCGCGCCGCCGTCGCCGGAACCACCACGGGCCGGTAGACCCGGTCGGAGCGGGTAAGCCCAGTCCGGACCGGTCAGCGAGGGATGCGGTGGGTCGGGCCGTTGCCGATGGTCGCCTTCGGCCCATCGGCAACGGCCAGCGAGACCGCGCGTGAACGCCCGACGAGGGAGCGAGAGAGGATACGGCGCCCGGGAGGGGATGGCAGCTCGTGGAGTTCGGCAAGCCACTGGCACTGGTCGAGAAGGCGGATCCCGAGCCCGGCCCGGATGAGGTCGTCCTCGACGTGAGGGGATCCGGGCTCTGCCACTCCGACGTCATGGAGATCGAAAGCCACGGCGCCGACTGGCTGCTCGGGACGATCATCGGTCACGAGCTGGCCGGTGTCGTCAGCGCTGTGGGCTCCGACGTGGGCGACTGGAAGGTCGGCGATCGGGCCTCGGTCTGCCCGACGAACACCAGCCGGTGCCCGGGCTTCCACTACGACGGCGGCTTCGCCACGAAGCAGGTGTCGCCAGCGGACGACCTCGTCGCGATCCCGGACGAGGTCGGCTGGGCCCACGGCGCCATGATGACCGACGCCGGCATGACGTCGTACCACGCTCTCATGCGTCGCGGTGAGGCGAAGGCCGGTATGAAGGTCGGAGTGATCGGCCTGGGGGGCCTCGGCCAGATAGCCGCCCGGATCGCCGTCCTGAACGGCATGGACGTCCATGTCGCGGAACCGAAGCGGGATGTCTGGCCGCTTGCCGAGCGGCTCGGGGTCACCCAGCTCGTCACCGATGTCGCCCAGTGGGAGGACCAGGACTTCGATCTCGTCGTCGACTATGCCGGCTTCGGCTCGACGACGGCCGGCGCGCTGCGGGCGGTCCGCTTCGACGGAACCGTCGTCCAGGTCGGCCTCGGCGTCAGCGAGGCACTGATCCCGCTGGGCGTGATGGTCGGCCGCAAGGCGCGGCTGATCGCCTCGCGGGGCGGCACCAAGGCCGACATCGCCGAGCTCTACACGTACGTCGCCTCCGGCGACCTCGACCCCACCCTCACCGAGATCACCTTCGACGACATCCCCCAGGGGCTCGCCGACCTGGCTGCCAACAGAGTCACCGGCCGCCTGGTCGCCCTCATCTGAGGCCGGCACCGGCGGGTGCGGGGGCCGCCACCATCGGGCGCGGCGAAATCAGGCGGTTAGGCTGCGGGACGCCCTGATTGTCCGTCGCGTGAGGAGCCCGGATGCTGGCGGCGCTCGTCGCTTCCGACCCAGCTGTCGTCGGGCGGTACCGGCTCGAGGCACGGCTCGGCTCCGGCGGCATGGGGACCGTCTACCTGGGGCGCGACGCGGGCGGGCGAACCGCGGCGGTCAAGGTGATCCGGCCCGACCTGGTCAGCGACGCCGAGCTCCGCGAGCGGTTCCGGCGCGAGGTCACCGCCGTCCGCCGGCTGCGCGGCCCGTTCGTCGCCGAGTTCCTGGATGCCGACGTCGATGCCGCGTCCCCGTGGCTGGCGATGGAGTACGTCCCGGGGGTGAGCCTCGCCGCCGAGATCGGCGCCCATGGCAGCCTGGCGGAGGCCCGGCTCGTCGCCATCGGCAGCGGCCTGGCGGCCGCCCTGCTCTCGGCCCATTCCGCCGGCCTGGTGCATCGTGACCTCAAACCGTCGAACATCCTGCTTGGCCCGACCGGACCCAAGATCATCGATTTCGGCATCGCGCGGGCGCTCGACGGCACCGCCCACACCGGCACCGGTGCGGTTCTCGGCACCGTCGCCTGGATGGCTCCCGAGCAGCTGCTGGGCGAGCGGGCCGGGCCCGCGGCGGACATCTTCGCCTGGGCCATGTGCCTGGTCTACGCGGCACGCGGCCGGCATCCGTTCCCCGCCGAGGCACCCGCCGCGACGGCCATCAGGATGCTGCGGGACTCCCCCGACCTGACGGGTGTGCCGACTCGTCTCCTCGGGCTGCTCACCCGCGCGCTCGACAAGGATCCGTCCCGCCGGCCCAGCGCGGACGAGGCACTCACCGCGATCCTCGGCGCCGAGATCACCAGCCTCGCGGCGGCGGAGGACCTCACCCAGCACACCGTGGACCGGCTCTGGTCGCCGGCCACATCCGCGCTGCTCCGCACATCGCCGCTGCCCGGCCCACCACCGCAGCCGCCCGCGCCCGTACGGACGTCCTCGCCCATGCCGCCGCGCTGGTCCGCCGATGGCGTCCCGGCGATGGCGCGCACCGGTGTGGAGGCCGCTGACCCAGCCGCCGGACCGCTGGACCCGACCCAGGTCGATCCCGGTCAGCCGGCCGGCCGGCGCCGAGCCCGCCGGCCCGCCATCACCGCCGGGGCCGCCCTGGCCGCGGTACTCGTCGCCGGCGCGATCGCCGCCGGCACGATCGCCGCGAACCGCGACGGCGCGGACCAGCAGGCGGAGAGTGCCGCCCTCAGCCCGCCACAGCCCGGGACGGCCACCCCACCGACAGCGACGACGTCCGACGCGGCCGCGTCGCCGGCAGGTACCGAGACCGCGATCGCTCCGGCGGAGTCCCCCGGATCGGCCACCGCGACGGACCAGGCCGGCGCGGCACCGACCGCCACCACGGTTCCATCGCCCGACCCCGCTCCCACCGCGGCTCCGGCCCCGGCGACGGTCGCCCTCGTCCGCTACTACAACGGCGCGGATCACACCGTGCTGACCGGGCCCGCCCCAGCCGGCTACTGGGCCGAGAGCACGCTCGGATCCATCTACCAGTCCGGTGACGTGCCTGGCACCTACCCGCTCTACGCCTGCCTGATCGGCAGTGACTCGTTCACCTCGGGCAGCGCGAACTGCGAGGGACAGCAGGTCGTCGGCGTCCTCGGCTGGGTCCTCAACGCCCAGCCGGCGACCCCGGCCACGAGGGTGATCATCCGCTGCCGGACGTCCGCCGGCGAGCACTTCGTCTCCCCGGACGCCGCCTGCGAAGGCCAGACCGTCGAGGGCGCGCAGGGCTACGTCCTCACCGGCTGACCCGGCCCGGCATGAACCCGGGCTTCGCGACGGTCGCCGCGGGTGACGGCCGCCAGGTTCGGTAAACCGGGGACCGGAGGCGGCGAGGTCCCCAGCATGGGCTGTGTGGACAAACAGGCGGAACCGGCACCGCGACCGAGGCCGGAACCGGCGGCGGCCCGGTCGGGCGGGGCGTCGCCGGGGATCGTCGCGCCGTACCTGTTCGGCCCGGACGACCTGGTGGCGCCGCGGCTGGACACCGGGGTCCGCCGGACTCTGGACGACTACTACCGCTGGCGTGATCGCAACCCGGACCGGGTCGCCGAACATGTGAACGCCTGCACCCGTGAGCTGGAACGCGTCGCCGACCGCCACCGCCGCCACCACCACCTCGCCCGCGCACCGCAGGCCCTGGTGCCGGAATGGTGGTCGACGCGGCCGTCCGCGCGCCGGCGCGCCGACGGACGGGAGCGGCTGACCCACGAGGTGAACTACTTCGCCGTCTACAACCTCGCCGAGGTGCCCTCCCCCGAGGTCATGGCGCGCATCGTCAACGGGACGCAGGTCCGCCTGCCCAGCGCGCGCCGCATCGTCGCGGACATCGACGAGCGGCATGGAGTTCACGGCGTGGCCCGGTCACTCGTGCGCCACCTGCCCGAGCTCGACCGGGTCCCGGAGGTCGACTGGCTCACCGAACGGCTGAACCGGCTGCACCACGCGCTGCCCGAGGATGTCGTCGCGGCCGGGGCGATGGGCAAGGTGGTGCGGACGCTCGCCGGGGTGCTGGCCATCGGCGCCTACGACACCCTGGACGCGGACCAGCCCGTCCGCGTCGCCCACCTGACCCGGCTGCTGGCCGCCGGCTACGCCTACGGTGCGGCGTACGCGATCGTCGACGACTCGTTCCACGACGTGCCGCACGACCGGCTCCCATCGCCCGACCGCGAGCGCTACCACCAGTTGCTGACCCATGCCCTGGCCACCGGGGAGGACGTCGACAGCGCCACCCTGCCCGACCATCCGCTCGCTGAGGAACTGTGCGGCCTCTACGACCTGATGCGTACGCACTATCCCTTCGACCGACACCGGAATCTCTACCGGGCCGCCCAGGCCATGTATCTGGCCCAAGACCGCGACGCCGCCCGCACGGCGGACGACGTCCGGGCCCAGGGGATACGCGTCCTGTATCCGGACATCTTCATCAAGGCTGGCATGAGCCGGATCGTGGCGAACATTCTGGGCCGCCGCGAGCTGCCGGACGGTTTCTACACCCGGGCCCTGCTCCTGAAGTTCCTCAGCCAGTTCAGCGACGACCTGCGGGACGTCGAACAGGACACGGCGGCCGGCCGGCTGACCCCGTTCACCGCGCCGCCGGAGGTGACCGACACCGATCCGCTGTACGACCTGTTCGCCTACCGGGCCTATGTCGCCGCCGAGGTGTTCCAGGACGACCCGGCGGTCTGCGACGCGCTCGAGCATTTCGGCGCAGGCAAGTTCGCCGAGCATTTCGCCGCCGATCCGGCTCGAGCCGCCCGGCTCCTGCGCCGCTATGACGTCAGCGCCGAGATCGCCCGGTTCCTGCGCACCGCGACCGGGCTGCGGGCCTGCGCCGTGCGTGCGCTGGAGACGAGCGACACCCGGTTGCGGCTGCGCAGCGAGCAGATCCTGAGCCGGCGGGATCCCGGCGCTGTCGATGTCCGCACCTTCACCGCCGACCGGCTGGGCCACATCAACCACATCGTGCACAGCGCCAACCAGCCCGCCGAGGCGCCGGCCCACGACCTGGACGCCATCCGGGCCTACGCACTCGGCGGGCACGCCAAGCGGCTGCGCCCTGTGCTCACCCTCATGCTGGCGGAGGGGCTGCGGGTGCCGACCCGCGCCATCGAGCCTCTCCTGGCGGCGTCGGAGCTGTTCCACACCGCCAGCCTCCTGCTCGACGATCTGCCCGCCCAGGACGACGCGACGACCCGGCGCGGACGGCCCACCGCGCACCGGGTCTTCGACGAGGGCAGCGTGCAGCTCGCCGCCGTGTCGATGATCTCCTCGGGGTTCGGTCAGCTCGCCCGCCTGCACGAGCACTTCCCGCCGGTGCGGGTCGTCGAGGTCGTCGCCTACGCCGGCTCCACCCTCGGCCCCGAGCGCCTGTGCCGCGGCCAGAACCTGGATCTGCATCTCGCCCGCCGGGCCGACGACGGCCCGGTCACCGGCGCGGACATCCTGGAGATGTACCGGCTGAAGAGCTCGACGTCGATCGAGGCGGCGCTGGTCCCGCTGATGATGCTCCTGGGCCGGCCGGATCGGGAGATCAGCCTGGTCGAGCGGTACGCCCGTCACGCCGGCATCGTCTTCCAGATCCGCGACGACCTGCTCGACCTCACCGCCACCGACGACCTGCTCGGCAAGGACACCGGCCACGACACCGGCAAGGTCAACGCGGTGCGCGCCTTCGGCCGGGCGGAGGCGGAACGGCTCGTGCACCACCACCTCGCCGAGGCCGTCGGGGCCTGCGCCGACCTGCGGTTCGACACCCGCCTGCTCGAGGCCATGGCCCACCACTTCGCCACCCGCCGCCGCTGACGGTCCGGCACCGTCGCGCCGCACCGGCAACACAGCTCAAGAGAGACAAAAGGGGCGCCGAGCCGTTTGACAACCACCGAGAGTGGAGGATTTCGGCTGTCGGAACAACCGAAATCCTCAACTCTTGCTCTGCGGCAACCAAAGTCCGAGGCAGCAGACCCACCAGGCTCAGAAGCTGGCGACCGCCTCTTTCTCGTCGTCGTGGATTTCGAACACGCTCATCAGCTTTGTGATGACCAGAAGATTATTGGCCCGCTGGGAGAGGTTGAGCAGTTTGAGGTTCCCACCGCGCTTCTGGGCCGTGGTGTACGAGCTGACGAGCCCGCCGACACCGGCGCTGTCGATCGTGGTCACGCTGGCGCAGTTGAGCAGGAGATTGCGGGTGCCGTTTTCCATCTCGTCGTTGACGGCCTCACGAAGCTCGATGTCCCCCTCCCCGACAGTGATCGTTCCGGACAGGTCGAGGATCGTGACGCCGTTCTGCTGGCGACGGTTGATCTTCATGGGTATCGGGGCTGCCCTTCCGGTAGATGTTTCACCAGGACGACGTCGCATCCCGGTGGATCGGCGCGGCGAATGACATCCAGGGCATCGACGCCGTGGGCGATGAGGATCAGCCCCCGACCCGAAGGCGTGAGGTTCACCTCGCGATCGCTCGCCACGCGAGGGGTGAAACCCGGGCCCTGGTCGCTGACAGTCACAGTGATCTGGCGTTCGGCGCGGTCGAGGAGCAGACGAACCGGCAGGTCCGGATCGAGGCGATTCCCGTGGATCACCGCGTTGACCACGGCCTCGCGCACCGCCAGCGCCAGCCACTCGCAGTCGTCGGCAGCCAGGCCGGACTCCACCGCGAGCCGGCACACCCATCGTTCGGCGACGTCAGCACTGGCCAGGACGGACGGCAGCCGCAGCGCATCGCGCTCCCCGCCCAGCACCGCACCCGCCGCCGGCCATCCCACGGGCGCGAGACTAGTAACCGATGCGCCACCGCGCATGACGACCGGCATCCAACGTGATCACTCGAAGTCCGGGACCACCCTATCCCACCATGTCGCTCGATGTCCCTCCATATTGACCGCGGTCGAAATCGAGATGACCGAGGCTCGATTTAATTGTGAGACTTTCCGGATGCCCACGTCCCACTTTTCTTCCCGATGGGACGCGCCACCGCCCGTTCGCACCGAAGAAGACATGGGGCAAGCTCCGCCATGCACGCAAGAATTCAGGCACCAACGGGTAGCTGGCATTGACGAGGAAATTTCGGCGGTAATAGCTTCCATGCCGGGCACGGAGATGACGAAACGGGACATCCCCGGCCGTTGGCATGGTCGTTCGGCCCACTCGCCATTGCGCTCCGGGCACGACTCGCGGCCATCAAACAGCCTTCGACCATCAGACGGCAGGCGTGAGAAGGAGACAGTGAGCATGCGCATGAGGTCACGAAAGGCCGCCATCGTCGTGGCGGCCCTCGGATTAGCCGTGGCGGGTACCGGACTGGCAGGTACCGGACTCGCAGCCCCCGGTGCCGGCGCCACGTCGGTCTCCGCTGCCCCCACCGGCACCTGCGGGGCCGAGCAGTGGGTGGCCAGCTGGGCCGCCAGCCCCACCGACGCCTCGTCGTTCGTCGACCCGTCCCTCGGGATCATTCCCGAGCGGCTGACCAGGCAGACCCTGCGGACGGTGATCACACCGCACCTGAGCGGGTCATCGGCGCGGATCCACCTGAGCAACCGGTTCGGCACCAGCCCGTTGACCTTCGCCCACGTGACGGCCGCGCGGCAGCGCAGCGGCGCCGCGATCGGGACTCCGGTGGAGGTCACGTTCGGTGGCTCGGCCTCCGTGACCGTGCCCGCCGGCCAGGAGATCGTCAGTGACCCGGTCGCGTTGGCGGTCGAGACGTTCGCGCCGCTGACGATCAGCATGTACCTGCCGGCCACCACCAGCCCGCCGAACCGGCACTGGAACGCGAACGCGACCTCCTACTACACGAGGGCCGGCGTCGGTGACCTCACCACCCAGACCAGCGACTCGCGTTTCACCGAGAAGACGCTGAGCTGGTTCTACGTCAGTGGGCTCGACGTGCAGGCCAGCGCCCGGTCGGTCGTGGCGTTCGGTGACTCCATCACGGACGGCTTCGTCGGCGGAAGCCCGGTGAGCATTCCGGCGGACAAGAGCGTGGCCGACAAGAACGGCCGTTACCCCGACTATCTGCAGCGCCGGGTGAACGCGGCCGGCCTGGCCGTCTCCGTCGTCAACGCCGGAATCGGCTCCAACCAGCTCCTCGGCACCCTGATCTCCTTCGCCGGGCCCAGCGGCCTGTCCCGTTTCCAGGCGGACGCGCTGGACATTCCCGGTGTCGCCGGAGTCCTGGTCCTGGAGGGCATCAACGACCTCGGGCTCGGCAACGGTGTCACCCCACAGCAGATCACGGACGCCTACACCGAGCTGATCACAAAGGCGCACGCCGCCGGCCTCAAGATCTGGCTGGGCACGATCACGCCCGCGGCCAACGCCATCGTCGACGGCACGTTCCTCGCGCCGAACAGCGAGAACTACCGGCAGCAGATCAACACCTGGGTCCGGACCCAGACCCTGGCGGACGGCGTGGTCGACTTCGACGCCGCCGTGCGCGACCCGGCGAAGCCGTCCCAGCTGCTGCCCGCCTACGCCTCGCCGGACAACCTGCACCCGAGCCTGGCCGGCTACCAGAAGATGGCGGAAGCCGTCTCGCTCGACCTGCTCGCCACGACCACCTGCTGATCTGGCACGCGCCCTGGCCCGGCACGTGACCTGACGCCCTGGCCTGGCCTGCCTCGGATCCACCGAGGCAGGCCAGGGCTACCAGGACTACGGAAGGCGCCAGTCGACGGGCTGCGCGCCCTGCCGGAGCAGCAGGTCGTTGGCCCGGCTGAACGGCCGGGACCCGAAGAAGCCACGGTCCGCCGAGCGGGGCGACGGGTGCGTGGACTCGATCACCGCCGCACCGTCCAGGAACGGCCGCAGGCTACGTGCGTCCTGACCCCACAGGATCGCGACCAGCGGCTTGCCCCGCCCGGCCAGCGCCCGGATCGCCTGCTCGGTGACCTGCTCCCAGCCCTTGCCCCGGTGCGAGCCGGGCTGGCGCGGCGCGGTCGTCAGCGCCCTGTTCAGCAGCAGGACGCCCTGACTCGTCCAGGGCGTCAGGTCGCCGCCCGCGGGCCTGGGCAGATCGAGATCCGCGCTCAGCTCCTGGAAGATGTTCTGCAGGCTGCCGGGGAGCCTGCGCACCTCGGGGGACACCGCGAAGCTGTAGCCGATGGCCATCCCCGGTGTCGGGTAGGGATCCTGGCCGACGATCAGCACCCGCACCTCGTCGAACGGCTGCTGGAAGGCCCGCAGCACATGTGGTCCGGCCGGCAGGTAGGTGCGGCCCGCGGCGATCTCGGCGCGTAGGAAGTCACCCATGGCCGCGATCTGGTCGGCCACCGGTTCGAGGGCCTGGGCCCAGCCTGGCTCGACAAGTTCCTGCAGTGGTTGCGCCGACATGGCTGATCAGCCTACGTCGCACCGCCTCCCGTCACGGGACCGGGCGGGGCGGACCGCGGCGGACCGGCATCCGCGAGTAGGGAAATCCCTACTCTCACGACGGCGGCAGGCGGGATGGCGTCCTGGTGAGCGTTTTCCCTACGGTGAGCACATGGTCAGGAAGCTGCTCTCGCCGTGGCGAACGGTGCGTACGTGGTACGGCGTCGTGCACGGCGTGCTCGACCTGTTCATCGGCACGGTCTCGTTCGTCCTTGTGGTCACGCTTCTGGCGGTCTCCGCCTCGCTGTTGATCATTTTTCCGGTAGCGCTGCCGTTCGCCTGGTTGCTGTTCGTCAGCGCCAACATCATCGGGACACTGGAGCGGTCGCGGGCCTCCGCCCTGCTCGACATACACCTACCGTCACCGCATGCGCCGTTCACCAGTCGTAACTGGTTGAGTCGCCTCGGTCAGCGGTCCAGGTCCGGCAGCCGCTGGCGCGAGATCGCCTACTGCCTGTTGCTGATGCCAGTCGGAGTGATCAGGTTCGCGGTGCTGACCACGGTGTGGAGCGGATCCTTCGCGCTGTTGATCCTGCCGCTCTACCTCGGTGCGCTGCCGGGTGACAGCGCCGAGTTCGGCCTGTTCGAGCTGTCCGGCGTCAGTGGTGCGCTCGCCGGCAGCATCACCGGGGCCGTCGGGCTGCTCGTCGCCGCGCCCTGGGCAACCGTCGCCCTCACGACGGCCAGTGGTCTGATCGTTCGCGCGCTCCTCGGTCCCTCGCCCGAAACCGAGCTGCGCGAGCAGGTCACGCGGCTCGAGGCCAGCCGCACCTCGGCCGAGGCCGGGCGGTCCGCCGCGGTTGACAGCGCCGAGGCCGAACGGCGACGCATCGAGCGTGACCTGCACGACGGGGCGCAGCAACGGCTCGTCGCGCTGGCGATGGACCTCGGCATGGTCCGGGAGAAGTTCGACCGGGACCCCGAACGCGCCCGCCAGCTCGTCACCAACGCACACCAGGAAGCCAAGGCCGCGCTGGCCGAGCTGCGTGATCTCGTCCGGGGCTTCCACCCGGCGATCCTCGAGGACCGCGGCCTCGACGCGGCACTGTCCGCGGTGGTGGCGCGCTGCCCGATCCCCGTTCAACTCGACATCACGGTCGACCCCCGACCACCTTCCACCGTCGAGAGCGCGGCGTACTTCATCGTCGCCGAAGCGCTCACCAACGTCACGAAACACTCGCAGGCCTCGGCGGCGAAGGTTTCCATAGCCCGGCGCGGCGACCTGCTCGTGATCGACATCAGCGACAACGGCCGCGGTGGCGCCACCCTGGCCGGGGGAACCGGCCTGCAGGGCCTCGACGAACGGGTGCGCGGGCTCGGCGGATGGATGCAGGTGCTGAGCCCGCCAGGCGGGCCGACCTCGGTTCTCGTCGAGCTGCCATGCGGATCGTGATCGCCGAGGACTCGGTGCTGCTGCGCGCCGGTCTCATCCGGCTGCTGGCAGACTCCGGCGAAGACGTGATCGCGGCGGTGGGGGACGCCGCGCAGCTGGTCGAGGCGGTCGAGTGGCACGCCCCCGATCTGGCCATCGTCGACGTGCGCATGCCGCCGACGTTCGCCGACGAAGGGGTTCGCGCCGCGATCGAGGTCCGTCGCCGCTGGCCCGGCGTGGGCATCCTCGTCCTGTCGCAGTATGTCGAGGAGCGCTACGCCACCGACCTGCTCACGGGCGACAACGGGAAGCTCGGCTACCTCCTGAAGGATCGGGTGGCCGATGTGGGCGACTTCGTCGAAGCGGTGCGGCGGGTCGGTGACGGCGACACGGTCCTCGACCCCGAGGTCGTCGCGCAGCTCCTGGCGCGCAGCCGCCGCCGCGATCCGCTCGACCGGCTCACCGCCCGCGAGCGCGAGGTACTGCAGCTCATGGCCGAGGGCCGCACCAACAGCGCCATCGCTCATCACCTCGTCGTCAGCGACGGTGCGGTCGAGAAGCACGTTCGCGGCATCTTCGCGAAGCTCGACCTCGCACCCACCGACCACGACCATCGCCGTGTGCTCGCCGTACTCCAGTGGCTGGGGGCCCCGTGATCACAGAAACACGACCAGGGCCGGCGCCGCGGCCTCCGCATCGCTCCGGTGCACGCGCGGCCTGGATCGCGTTCGGCAGCGTCGTCGCCGTCACGACGCTCGTCTACGGCGCCGTCTCGTACATGCAGCTGTGGGCCTTCGACCGCTCGAGCACGCGTGGCGTGTTCACTCAGGATGTCCGCTCGCTCGACGTGCACAACGGCGCGGGAAGCACGCGCATCGTGGCAACCGACGCCGACGAGATCGTGGTCGAGGCGAAGGTCACCT
The DNA here is from genome assembly GCF_001983215.1 of Frankia sp. CcI49. Lineage (NCBI taxonomy): Bacteria > Bacillati > Actinomycetota > Actinomycetes > Frankiales > Frankiaceae > Frankia > Frankia sp. CcI49. Next base: position 178,126 of record NZ_MOWP01000015.1, on the reverse strand, counting down.
ACGGCCTGCGGAAGCCGACGAACGAGTCGTGGGTCGACGGTGAGAAGCTCGTGGTCCAGGCCTCGTGTCACCCTTTCCTCAGCCAGTGGTGCGGCGTCGACTACACGATCCGGGTGCCCGCCGACGTCGCGGTCCACGTCCGCGGCTCGGGTGGTGGGGTACGTGTCGAGGGGATCGACAGCGCGATCGACGTGTCGTCGTCCGGTGGCGGGGTGCGGGTCGACGACGTGGGCGGGCCGTTGCGCCTACGCTCCAGTGGCGGCGGGATCACCGGCCAGCGCCTGCGCTCCGAGATGGTCGACGTGTCGTCGAGCGGCGGCGGTGTGCGCCTCACCTTCGCCTCGGCCCCGAGCGACGCGGTGGTGCGGTCGTCGGGCGGCGGGGTCACCGTGGTGGTGCCCGACACCGGCGAGCCGTACAACATCCGCGCCTCGTCGAGCGGTGGATCGGTGCGCACCAGCCAGGTTCGCCATGATCCGTCCAGCCCGAGCCGGATCGATGTCGGTTCGAGCGGTGGCGGCGTGACCGTGCGCTACCCGGACGACGCGCGCGACTGACGCCTCGGTCGGGATGGCCGGCGACCCGAAGAAGCCTCGGGCCGCCGGCGGTCAGGCGTCCCGGCGTTCCAGCAGGGCCGCGCCGGCGAGCAGTGCGCCGGTGGCCCACAGGGCCAGGACGCCGAGGCCCGTCCAGGGGCCGATGTCGAGGTCGCCGCCGGTCGCCTGCACCGCGAGCCCGGCGCTCGCCGGGCCGATCTGGCGCAGGTGCCGTTGCCAGGCCGGGTCGGCCACCGCGGCGGTGACGATCGGCAGCACGTACAGGAGCGCGAGGACGGAGCCCACCCCGGCGGCGGAGCTGCGGACGCAGGTCACGATGCCGAGGCTCAGCAGGCCGATGAGGACCAGGTAGAGCACCGAGCCGACGGCCGGGCGCACCGCGACGGCGTCCGCGGGCAGTGCCAGCCGGGCCGCCAGGACGCAACCGGCCACCGCGATGGTCGCCGTGGCTGCCAGCACGCCGGCGACGACCACCGCCTTGGYGGCCAGCACACAGCTGCGCCGGGGAACAGCCGTCAACGTCACCGTGACCAGGCCGGTGGCGTACTCGTCGCCCATCACCAGCACCCCGAAGACCGCCACCACTGCCTGGCCGAGCAGCACCCCGGTGAGGCCCAGCTTCGGCAGGTCCGTGCCGGGCAGCGGGTCGGTGGCCGCGGCCACCGCCGCGCTGAGCGCGACCATGCTCACGACCATCGTGACGAGCAGCGCGGGCAGGCCGGGTGATGTGCACGCCTTGGTCCACTCGGCGCGCAGCGCGTACCTCATGCGTCCCGCCGGCGCAGCGCGACCGCGGCCACGGCGAGTGCCACCGCCGCCCATCCGGCGAGAACCGCCAGACCCGCCCACGGCGCGAGTGGGAAGTACCCGTCCGCCGGCGTGTAGAGGTTCGCGACCTGCGGGTACTCGGGTGCCGACTGCTGCAGCGCGAACCCCGCGGCCGGGGTGACCCGCAGCAGCCACCGCGCCGCGTCGATGGGCAGGACCGTCACGGCGAGCAGGTACGGCAGCACGACGAGGACCACCGCCGCCGTGATGGCCGTGACTCCGCGCCGCAGCAGCGTGCCGAGGCCGAGCGCCAGGACCGCGGCGAGGGCGAGCAGCGCGGCGGTGCCGGCCACGACGCGCAGCTCCGTCAGCGTCGGCACCGGGTGGACGTACACGCCGTTGCCCCGCAGCACCCGCTGTCCGAGGGTGACGACGGCCGCGGCGGCGGCGAGGCCCGTGACGAACATGGCCCCGCTGACGACAGCCGCCTTCGCGGCCAGCACCCGCCCACGGCCGGGACTGGCCAGGAACGTCGTCCGCAGCAGCCCGCGGCGGTACTCGGCGGTGACGAAGACGCAGCCAACGACAACCGCCACGATCAGCCCGACGAACGTGCCGACCAGGGTCTGGCTGATCGACACGCCGAGCCCTGCCGCACCCGCGACGGCGGGGGCGATGTCGCCGGAGCCTCTCAGGCGCAGGGTGTCGCCGTCGCGTTCGAAGCCCTCGGCGCCGCTCGTCGGCCCGTCGCCGGGGCCACCGGGGCCACCAGGGTCGCCGGCGRCACCGATGACGTCCGGCTGCCAGGCGGTGCCGGTCCAGCCGTCCCCGGTCGAGAGGTGGTCGAAGGTTCCCGTCGCCTGGCTCGGCCCGCCCATGGCACCGGACGCCAGCCCCGCGTGCACCGCCTCGGTGTACTGCGGCGACGTGACGAACAGCCCCACCTGGGCGGTCGCCGGCAGGTCGGGCAGCCGGGCGGTGCCGATGGTGGCCCACCGGACGCCGTCGGCCGACTCGGCACCCGTGACGGTGTCCCCGGCCCGGCTCAGCCGCAGCCAGCGCGGATGGTCAGAGGTGGCGGCATCCGGCCCGCCGGCGAGGTCGTGGGTGTAGTCGTACTGCATCCGGGCGCCGTGGGCACCGGTCATCATGACCGCGACGTAGGTCGATCCCTGGCCGGTGTCCGCCTTGACGATCAGGCCGGCCTTGGCCCACGGCGCGACCCCGTGCCTCGGCCCGTCCGCGCCGCCTCGGCCGCTGGGGCTGTCCGGGTCCCCGGCGCCGTTCCCGCTGTTCGGGTCCCCCGTGTCATCGCGGCCGTTCGGGCCGCCACCGGGGAGGATGCCGGTCATGCCGGTCACCCGGACGGTGATGCTGCCGTCCCCGGCGAGTGCCTGGTGAAGGAACGTGAAGCTGTCCGTCACCTCCTCACCACCGGGACCCAGCGGAAGCTCGCACCCGGAGCCGGGGCCGTGTTTTCCACACGTCCCCTCCATCCCGGGCATCACCCCGAGCGCCACGATGAGCCCGGCGGCGGCGACGGTGGCGAGCACCCAGCCACGGACGGACCGGAACTTCGTCCACTCGGCGCGCAGCGTGTTCGCGAAGCCGTTCACCGACCCTCCCCCGCCACGGTGGCCCGGTACTCGACCGCGTCCCGGGTGAGGTTCAGGTAGGCGTCCTCCAGCGTCGCCCGGTGGGCGGTGAGCTCGGAGAACGGCACGCCGTGCCGGCCGAGCAGGCCGGCGATCTCCTCGGCCGACAGACCGGTCACCACGAGGGCGTCCGCCCCGGCCGGCGTGACGGAGCCGCCGCCCGCCGCCAGGACCGCCGCCTCCAGGACCGCAGCCGCCGGGCCGCCCGCGGTCGTCCGCACCGTGACCCGGCCGTCCGACACCGCGGCCAGCAGCTCCGCGACGCCGGCGTCCGCGAACACCCTGCCGCGGCCGACGACGACCACCCGGTCGGCGATGTCCTCCAGCTCGTTCATCAGATGGCTGGAGACCAGGACCGCACGCCCGGCGTCGGCGAGTGACCGGGTGAAGCGGCGCATCCAGATGATTCCTTCGGGGTCCATGCCGTTGAACGGCTCGTCGAGCATGAGCGCGGGCGGGTCGCCGATCAGCGCGGCGGCGATGCCCAGCCGCTGCCGCATACCGAGGGAGAATCCGCCGACCCGGCGACGGGCGACGGATGTCAGCCCCGCCTCCTGGAGAACCTCGTCGACGCGGCGCGCGCCGAGCCCCTGGGAGTGGGCGAGCCACAGCAGGTGGTTGCGAGCGGTGCGGCTGGGGCCGACGGCGGAGGCGTCGAGGAGCGCGCCGACGTGCCGCAGCGGGTTGCGCAGCTCGCGGTACGGGCGCCCGCCGATGAGGGCCTCGCCGGAGTCGGCGGTGTCGAGGCCGAGGATGACCCGCATCGTGGTCGATTTGCCTGCGCCGTTGGGCCCGACGAAGCCGGTGACCTGCCCCGCCGGGACGGTGAAGGTCATCCCGTCGAGCGCGGTGAGGGCACCGAACCGTTTCCGTAGGCCGTTCACGTTGATCATAGAGGGAGTTCTAACCACCCCGCGGTGTCAGGCCGGTGCCGTCGGACGACACCGGGCTGACACCGCCCGCCTGGGATGGTGGTGCGATGCGCGTCCTGGTGGTGGAGGACTTCGAGATCCTGGCCCGTGCGGTCCAGAGCGGGCTGCGGCGTGAGGGGATGGCGGTCGACGTCGCGCCCGACGGCGACGACGCGCTGGCGCGCCTCGCGTCCACTCGGTACGACGTGGTGGTGCTCGACCGCGACCTTCCCGGTACGCACGGCGATGACGTGTGTCGGCGGATCGTCGTCACGTGCCCGGCCAGCCGGGTCCTCATGCTGACCGCGTCGAGCACGGTCCGGGACCGGGTCGACGGGCTCGGTCTGGGTGCGGACGACTACCTGACGAAGCCGTTCGACTTCGCGGAGCTGGTCGCCCGGGTCCGCGCGCTGGCCCGCCGGCCGACCGCCCTGGTTCCGCCGGTGCTGGAACACGGGGATCTGACCCTCGACCCGGGCCGGCGGGTCGCGTCGCGGGCAGGGCGGCGCCTCGACCTCAGCCCCAAGGAGCTCGCGCTGCTGGAGTGCCTGCTCGCCGCGGCGGGACGTCCGGTGCCTGCCGAGGAGCTGCTGGAACGGGTGTGGGACGAGGCGGCGGACCCGTTCACGACGGCGGTGAAGACGACGGTCCGCCGGCTGCGGGCGAAACTCGGTGATCCGCCGGTGGTCCACACGGTGCGCGAGGGCGGCTACCGGATCGGCGAGCCCTGATGCCCCGGCGCCGGCGGCTGCGGACACCGTTCATACGGACACAGCGGCTACGGACACAGCTGATGCTGCTCTACGCCGTCCCCTTCTTCGTGTCCGGGGCGACGTTGCTGACCGCGGCGCTGGTCGGGACGAGGGTGTCGGTGCCCGCGCCCGCGGCGGGTGAGCCGGCCGGGGCCGGGCCCGCGGCCCGGCCGGACACGACGACGCAGTTCCCGTTCCTCATCTGGCTGGTGATCATGATCGTGCTGGCGGTGGCCTCCATCGGGGTGGGCTGGCTGGTGTCGGCCCGGTTCCTGCGGCCCCTGCGCGCGATCACCACGGCCGCACGGGACATCTCGGCGAGCAACCTGCATCGCCGGCTGGGGCCCACCGGCCGCACCGACGAGTTCGCGGAGCTCGCCGCGACCCTCGACGACCTCTTCGCACGCCTGGAGGCCTCGTTCGCGTCACAGCGGCGCTTCGTCGCCCACGCGTCGCACGAGTTGCGCACGCCGCTGGCAGCGCAACGCACCGTGCTCCAGGTCGCCCTCGCCGACCCCGGCACGACCGTCGACTCGCTGCGCGCCACCTGCGAGGAGGTGCTGGGACTGGGCACCGTCCAGGAGCAGCTGATCGGCTCGCTGCTCACCCTGGCCAGCGGTCAGCAGGGCGTGGAGCGGCCGGAGTCGTTCGACCTGGCCGACCTCGCCCGGCAGGTGCTCTCCCGCCGGCCGGCGATCCGGCCCGCCGAGCTGACGGTCACCGCGTCCCTGGGCTCGGCCCTGCTCTCGGGCGACCCGAGGCTCGTGGAGAGCCTGCTGGCGAACCTCGTCGACAACGCGATCCGCCACAACCGGCCGGGCGGCCTCGTCGAGGTGAGGACGTCCACCACCGCGGGCGGGGCCCGCCTGATCGTCCGCAACTCGGGGCCGGTCGTGCCGCCGACGGAGGTGGGCCGGCTCTTCGAGCCGTTCCAGCAGCTGGACGGCCGGCGGATCCGGCACGGCGACGGGCACGGCCTGGGCCTCGCGATCGTGCGGGCCGTCGCCGACGCGCACGGAGCGACCCTGGTCGCGACGGCCCGGCCGACCGGCGGGCTGGACATCGAGACCACGTTCCCCGACCGCAGGGCCGGCGACGAGGACGTCGCGCGGAACGACTAGTCGCTGTTGACCCGCCGGTTGCTGTTGACCCGCCGGGTCCGCCCGCTGCCGCCCGGCATCTCGCCCGGCATCTCGCCCGGCCAGCATCGTTGCGCGGGGATCAACGAGGTTCGTCGCCGCGCAGCGTGACGCGCTGGATCACGCGGTGYGCGTCGCCGAAGTCGCCGGCGACGGCGTGCTGGGTCGCGCGGTTGTCCCAGAAGCCGATGGTCCCCTCCTGCCAGTGGTAGCGCACCGTGAACTCCGGACGCACCGAGTGCTGGTAGAGGAACGCGAGCAGGGCATCGCTCTCGGCGCGGTCGAGCTCGGCGATGTGCGAGGTGAAGCCGGGGTTCACGAACAGCGACTTCTTCCCGGTCTCCGGATGCGTGCRCACGACGGGGTGCGTGGCCGGCTCGAGCCTGACGAAGGTCTCGCCTTCCCAGCGCCCTTCACCGACAAGGTCGAGGATGCCCTTGAACTGGGCCTCGCCGTTGTGCACGGCGGTCAGCGTGCCCAGGAACTCCTGCAGCGCGGGGCTGAGGGCGGCGAAGGCGGCTTCCTGGTTGCTGAACAGCGTGTCGCCGCCGGCCGGGGGCACCACCACCGCTCGCAGGATCGAGCCGAGCGGCGGGCGCTTCACGAACGTGACGTCGGTGTGCCAGTCCAGCCCGCGCGAGACGGTGCCGACCCTGCCGTAGGCCGCGGCCAGCTCCCTGGCCTTGCTGTAGTCGATCTCGAACACCTCGGGCTGCCCGTCCAGACCGGGGATGACCGGGTGGCCCTCGGTCGGCTCGCCGAAGCGCCGCGCGAACGCGAGGTGCTCCGCCGGTGTCAGGTGCTGGCCCGGGAAGAACACGACCTTGTAGTGCAGCCAGGCCGCCCGCACCGCGGCGACCTCCCGCTCGTCGAGCGTGCGGACGTCGAGGCCCCGGATCTCGGCGCCGATGTTGCCCGAGAGCGGGGCGATCTCGAACAGCGGCTCGGCCACCGCGGTCACGGCCGCGGCCTGCTCCTGGCCCGCGGTGTCCGTGCCTGCGCCGGTGCCTGTGTCAGCTGTGAGAGTCATGGCCTGATCTCCTTGGTCGGTCGGCCGGGGACCGGGTCGGAAAATATTCCGCTATCTCGATCGGATTTGTCAAGATTGCAGGCCGCCGCCGCCATCGACGGGCCGCGAGCCGTCCACACCGGCACCGATGGGCCATACCCGTGCACACCGGGCCGACACCGTCGACGACAAGGTCCGGGAGGTCACGGGCCCCTGGCCGCCACAGGACTGCAGCAACCTGCGGGTTGACAGGCAGGACACCGACAGGTCAGCAATATTTAGTATATGCATCGAATAAGTAGACAAGGCTGGCAGCCATGCCAGCCTGATCATCGGTGATCATGAACAACCCACGCGAGGAGTACAGCCGTGTACATCTCCGCTCGCGCCGAGTACGCCATCAGGGCGATGCTGGCCCTCGCCGTCGCGCACCCGGACCGGGTCGCCGCCCCCGCACTCGCCGCACGCGAGGAGATCTCACTCGCCTACCTACAGGCGATCCTGCTGGATCTGCGTCGAGCCGGGCTGCTGTTCAACCGACGGGGAGTCGACGGTGGATACAGCCTGGCCCGCCCGACCGACAGCATCACCGTGGGTGACATCCTGCGGGCCACCGGCGGAGCCCTGACGAGCGTCCGCGGCGAGCCGGCCGAGCGGGCCACCTACGGCGGGGCCGCCCGCGGGCTCAGCCGGGTCTGGCTTGCTGTGGACGCCGCCATCCACGACGTTCTCGATCGAGCCACCCTCGCCGACGTGCTGGCCGACAAAGTCTCCCTCTAGCTCAACCGGAGCGCCGAACACCAGGCACCCGACGCCAGGGCCACCCGAACGGGTCAGATCGCCACCACAGTGGTCTAATGACCACCAAACACAACATCGTCCGACCAAATGGCGGAGTTGTGTCACTCATCGCGTTCGACTCGCCACCACTGGAGACCTAGCTTCACATCCCCACCAACCAACTCTTGCAAGTCGGTCGATTAAGTGGGATATGTAGTCCTGGTCAGCACAGGCGAGCCGATCTGTCACGCAGGAACACCCCGAGGTGCACCTGCGCGGCACCGTCATCTCGCCTGTCGCTCCTCCATCACGGGCCACGGCAACACGGCCCTACGGACAGCTCCACGTGTCCACCCACACCATCAAGATCCAGTTTCTGCCGAGCCGCGGGCTCGGAGATTCGCACGCGCGCAGACAGGTGCCACAGCAGGCGCCAGAGGAGGCCAGGTTTCCCATGAAGAACCGGTTCAGAGCGGTGGCGGCTCTGGCCCTAGTCGCCAGCCTGGCGATCTCCGCCTGCGGAGGAGGCGATGACGACGAAGCAGGCAGCGGCGGCGGCTCGGGCTCGTCCACGACGCTGCACATCGTCGGCTTCGCGGTGCCGGAGGCGGCGAACAAGGCCATCGCCACCGAGTGGAACAAGACCGAGGCCGGCAAGGGCGTGAAGTTCGAGACGTCCTACGGCGCCTCCGGCGACCAGAGCCGCGCGGTGGTGTCGGGCCTGAAGGCCGACTACGTCCACTTCTCCGTCGCCAGTGACGTCACCCGGCTGGTGGACGCCGGGCTCGTCGCCGACACCTGGGACGACGGCCCCACCAAGGGCATCGTGTCGTCGTCGGTCGTCGTGCTCGCGGTGCGCAAGGGCAACCCGAAGAACATCAAGGGCTGGGATGACCTGATCAAGCCGGGCATCGGCATCGTCACCCCCAACCCGGCCTCCTCCGGATCCGCCCGGTGGAACGCGCTGGCCGCCTGGGGGCACATCTCCGCGAACGGCGGAACCGACGCCCAGGCCGAGGAGTACCTGACCAAGCTCTTCGCGAACGTGGTCTCGCTGCCGAGCAGCGGCCGTGACGCCACCACCGCCTTCCTGGGCGGCACCGGCGACGTGCTGCTCGCCTACGAGAACGAGGCCATCCTGGCCCGCCAGAGCGGCGAGGAGCTCGACTGGGTCGTCCCGGACACCACCATCCTCATCGAGAACCCCGGCGCCGTCCTCACCAAGGCCGACCCGAAGGCCAAGGAGTGGTACGACTTCGTACTGAGCCCGGAGGGCCAGCGCCAGTTCGCGCTCAAGGGCTTCCGCCCGGTCATCGACGGAGTCAAGGTCGACGAGGTCGAAGGCGCGCTCGATCCGAAGAACCCGTTCCCGACGCCGAAGAAGCTGCTCACCGTCAAGGACGACTTCGAGAGCTGGTCGGCCCTGTCGAAGAAGTTCTTCGCCGAGGACACCGGCATCGTGGTCAAGGTGATCGCCGCCTCGGGCAAGGCCAAGTAGCACTGTGACAACGACAACCGTCACCGGGCGCCGATCCGCGGGAGACCGCGGGTCGGCGCCCGGCGGGCTGCCGCTGACCCGGGTGTCCGGTGTGGGCCTCGGTGTGGCGATGCTGTGGTTCAGCCTGCTCGTTCTCATCCCGCTGGCGGCGGTCGCGGTGACGGCGTCGGAAGGTGGCTGGAGCCAGTTCTGGCGCACGGTCACCCAGGAGCAGACCGCCGCCGCCATCGAGCTCACCGTCGGGACCGCACTCCTCGTCACGCTGGTCAACATCGTGATGGGCACCGCGATCGCCTGGGTGCTGGTGCGGGACAGGTTCACCGGCAAGCGTGTCCTGGAAATCCTCATCGACATCCCGTTCGCCCTGCCGACAATCGTCGCCGGGCTGGTGCTGCTTTCCCTCTACGGCCCGAAGAGCCCGCTGGGTGTGAACATCGCCAACACCCGCACCGCGGTTTTCCTGGCCTTCCTGTTCGTCACGCTGCCGTTCGTCGTCCGCACCGTGCAGCCGGTGCTGGCCGAGCTCGACCGGGAGGCCGAGGAGGCGGCGGCCTCGCTGGGCGCGCGGCGGTTCACCATCTTCCGGCGGATCATCCTGCCGGGCCTGACCCCGGCCATCGCGGCCGGAGCCGCGCTGTCGTTCGCCCGCGGCGTCAGCGAATACGGCTCACTGGTGCTGTTGTCCGGCAACCTGCCGATGCATACCGAGGTGGCGTCGGTGCGCATTCTCAGCAGCATCGAGAACGACAATCCCGAGAACGCGGCGGCGGTCGCGGTCGTCCTGCTGGCGATCTCGTTCGTCGTGATCGTCGCGGTGGACGTCCTGCAACGGAGGATGGTGCGCCGTGGCTGACACACCCACGATCGAGGCGACCGCCGACCACCCCGCCGAGCAGACGCCGCGGCCCGACCGGGCCCGGCGGCGCGACCGGCCACCGGTGGGCCGGTACGCGCTGCGGCTGGTCGTGATCGCCTATCTGTTCCTGCTGGTGGCGTGGCCGCTCTACCTCGTCGCGCAGAACACGTTCAAGGACGGGTTCGACGACCTGAGCGCCATTCTGGACGACCCCGACACCGTCCACGCGCTGCGGCTCACCCTCACCATCGCGATCACCTCGGTGATCATCAACACGGTGTTCGGGGTGGGCATCTCCTTCCTCCTGGTCCGCTACCGGTTCCCGGGCAAGCGTCTGCTCAACGCCCTGCTGGACGTCCCGCTGTCGGTGTCGCCGATCGTGGTCGGGCTCGCGCTGATCCTGGTCTACGGCGGCCGGGACGGCTGGTTCGGGCCGACCCTCGAGGACGCCGGTCTCCAGGTCATCTTCGCCACCCCGGGCATGATCCTGGCCACCACCTTCATCGCCCTGCCGCTGATGATCCGGGAGGTGGTCCCCGTCCTCGAGGAGATCGGGGACGACCAGGAACAGGCCGCCCGCAGCCTCGGCGCGAACGCCGTCCAGACGTTCCGCCGCATCACCCTGCCGGCCATCAAATGGGGCGTGGTCTACGGCGTCGTGCTGAGCCTGGCCCGTGCCCTCGGCGAGTTCGGTGCGGTCAAGGTCGTCTCCGGCAACGTCTCCGGCGACACCCGCACCGCCACCCTCGTCGTCGAGGAGAAGTACCTGAACTTCGACCGGGGCGGTGCCTACGCCACCGCCTTCCTGCTCGCACTCGTCGCGGTGGCCTGCATCGTCGTCGTGTCCCTCATTCGTCCGAAGGATCCGAAGGAAAAGCGGTGAGCATCGAGATCACCAATGTCAACAAGCGCTTCGGCGACTTCGTGGCGCTCGACGACGTTTCCGTGAGCATTCCGACCGGCCAGCTCACGGCACTGCTCGGCCCGTCCGGCGGCGGCAAGTCCACGCTGCTGCGCATCATCGGCGGCCTGGAACAGGCCGACACCGGACGGGTCGTGATCGAAGGCGTCGACGCGACGAACCTGCCGCCGCAGAAACGCAACGTCGGTTTCGTCTTCCAGCACTACGCCGCGTTCAAGCACCTGTCGGTGCGGCGCAATGTGGCCTTCGGCCTGGAGATCCGCAAACGGCCGAAGGCCGAGATCCGCTCACGGGTGGACGAGCTGCTCGCCCTCGTGCACCTGGAGCAGTTCGCCGAGCGGCTGCCCTCGCAGCTGTCCGGCGGTCAGCGCCAGCGGATGGCCCTGGCCCGCGCGCTGGCCATCGAGCCAACGGTGCTGCTGCTCGACGAGCCGTTCGGCGCGCTCGACGCCAAGGTCCGCCGGGAGCTGCGTGACTGGCTGCGCCGCCTGCACGACGAGGTGCACGTCAGCACCGTGTTCGTCACCCACGACCAGGAGGAGGCCCTCGAGGTCGCCGACGAGATCGTGGTCATCAACGAGGGCCGGATCGAGCAGATCGGGTCCCCGGACGACCTGTACGACCGGCCGGCGAACGACTTCGTGATGAGCTTCCTCGGCCCGGTCACCCAGCTCGGGGACAGGCTCGTCCGGCCGCATGACCTGCAGCTGCACACCGGGGATCCGGCCGCGGGCGACATCGGCGGGCAGATCGCCCGCGTCAACCGGATCGGCTTCGAGATCCGTGTCGACGTCGCCACCACCGGCCAGCCGAGCCAGGACGTCGTCGTGACGCTGACCCGCAACGAGTTCCGTGCGCTGGGCCTCGAAGTCGGCGCCGCGGTCAACATCCGGCTCGCCCCGGAAAGCCACACCACCCCGGCGCCTCCCACGCAACCCACGCCAGCCGACAGCGCGAAAAGCCTCGCGCCCTCGCACTGACCCGCACGCGGTACGGCGGGCGGGCCTGGCACGAGCCCCCGCCCGCCAGCGACTGCCTGGCCTGCAGTCAACCGAGAAGGCTGACAACCACGGGGGCCGGGACAGCCTTGACCGGTGAGGCGCACCACCAGGGAGCCGGACCGCGTCGATCTGTTCAGGGTCCATGTACGTCGCGGCCCAGTCGCCTGTCCTCCGCGATGACCACCAGCCCGAACGGGCCCCAGCCCCTGTGCTCGCTCGGGGTGTCAGCCGTTGAGGATGGTGATGGTGCGGCCGGCGGGGCTGGTGGTCGTGCTGAGGGCCGTGCGCTCGTCAATGGCCGGAGCGCCGCGGCGCTGATCGAAGATCGCCAGGGTGCCGGCGGGAAGGCGGAGGCGGTCGAGATAGTGATCGAGTTGCCGGAGCCCGGCCTGCAGGGGGTTGGATCTACCGGTGCGCCAGGCCTTGATCTCGATACCCTCGCGCTGCACCTGCGTTGTTCCGTCGCGGGCGGTGTAAGGCCAGCGCAGGTGGAGGTCGACCCGGCCAGAGCCTACGGCGTACTCGCGCTCCACCACGCCGGTGCCGTTGACCGCACGCTGGAGGTAGCCCATGAGGATGAGCTGGGCGGCGGCCTCGTCGTAGTAGCCACGGCTGGTGAGAAACTCGCCGTTCTCGATCCACCATTCGGCGAACTCGGAGAGCACCTTGGGGAGGTCGAAGCCGCCTTCCGGACGAACAAAGGAACGCGGGTCCGCGGTGATGCTCTCCTGGACGCTGGCGGAAAGGACGCGAACGATGACCTCGCGGTAGATCGGGTTCGCCGCTCTGACCGGGGGGTCGGGGGCGATGAGGCCGAGGTCACGGACGTAGCTGAGGTCGTCGTCGTAGGGGTCGAGGGCAAGCGGGTCGCCAGCGATCAGCGGCCCGATGATCCGTCGGACCCGGGGCTCGGCGAGTCTGGCCGCGAGTGAGTCGAGGTGGGTGGCACGGGCGAGGATCAGTCGTTCCCGGGCCTGGTCGAGGTGTTCGACGGTGATCGGCTCCGAGGCCGGCACGCCAATCTCCTCGACAATCTCCTGAGCCAGCGCGTTGACCAGCCACGGCTGGCCGCCGGTGAGCTCGTAGGCGTGGTCGACCGCACCTGGGGCGAACCGCTGACCGGTGTCGGTGGTGTGCTGGCCGTAGAGGTCGGTCACCTCGCCCGCGGTGAAGTCGCCTAGCCGTAGTGACTTCAGCTTGATGTTGAACGGGCTGGAGGTTCCCAGCCGCGACACACCGCCACCTGCTGCGGCTTTATAGTCGCGGACGTCGCGTAGGCCGCACAGCACGACGGACCACGGAAACGGCGCTGGCCGCTTGTTGTAGCCGTCCCGGAGCTGGGCGAGCACGCTGACGAGCGACTCGCCCCGCAGCGCGTCGATCTCGTCGACAAACAGCACAAGCGGCCGCGGGCAGACCTCCGCCCACGCACCCAGCGCAGTTCCGAGAAGTGCCGCGGCCGGCGCCTCGGGCCAGGGCGGCGGACGAAGCTCCGATGGCAGCTGCCATCGTGCGGCCTCTTTGATCCATTGGAGGATGCCCAGCGTGGCAGCGCCGAAGTCGTCACCCGCCGCGCGGGCCGCCTCACAGGAGAAGTGCAGCGCGGCGTATCGGCCCTGGGTCGTCAGCTCCTGCGCGAGCGCGCGTAGCGCGGTTGTCTTGCCGGTCTGACGTGGCGCATGCACGACAAAGTACGCCTTGAGGTCCACAAGCCCGGGAGCCTCTGGCAGCCGGGAGAGCGCAGGGATCATGTAGTGCTCTGCAGGCAGGCAGGGTCCGGCGGTGTTGAACCGACGCCCCATCGATCCTGCCCCTCCGAGCCACCGGCGAGCGATACGCCCTCCACGTACCACCCTACGTGTGATCGCAGCTACCGGAGCCGAGGCCGATCAGCCCGGTCACACACGAGCAATTCATCAAAATGTCGACCGAAAAAGTGGGAAATTACTGTCGGGCGGGCACGGATCATGGGAGAGTCCGGGCATGCGCTCGTGTCTCCTCGTGGGTCGGCCGCACGTCGACTTCGGACGGGTGACGAGCGCGGCCTGTCACGGCCTCTGACGCACCTCGCCGCTCCCCCGTCAGCTCCGGCCCTCGATGCCGGCTGCCCGAAGACGCATTCGTTCCTGCCTTCACGGAGACGACCGTGCCTTTGTCGCGCGCCCGAACCCGCCCGCTTTCGCGGGCCCTCCTCCTCACCACCACGCTGGCCGCCGCCACGCTCGCCAGCACCACCCTGACCGGCGCCGCCGCCGCGCCGAGCACGAGCGCCGGGCCCGGCGCGGATGTCGTGCTCGACTGGTACGACGTCACCGCGCAGACGGTCGCGGCCGCAGCCCTGCCGGCCCAGGTCACCAACAGCCGGATATGGGCGGTCAGCTGGCTGGCCGCCGACCGCGCCATCACCAGCCGCCCCGGCGGACACGGAGGCTCCGGCGGGCACGGCGGCCCCGGCCGGAAGGACGCGGACTTCGCGACGGCGGCGTTCGCGACCGCCATCCACGACGGGCTCGCCGCGCAGGTTCCCGCCCGCACCGCCGAGCTGGATGCGGCGCTGGCCGCCACGCTGGCGGACGTCCCCGACGGGAACGACGAGACCGCCGGGGTCGAGGCGGGCCACCGCGCCGCCCGGGCCCTGCTCGCCGAGCGGGCCGGTGACGGGCTGGACGTCGCCTCGGTGAACGCTCCCTACACCCCGCCGGCGGAGGCGCCGGGCGTCTGGCGGCCGACGCCGCCGGCCTACGCTCCCGCCGTCGGATCCGGGCAGGGCAAGGGGCGGACGTTCCTGCTCGGCCCGGCGAACCGGTTCCGCCCCGGGCCACCGGACCCACTCGGCTCGCCGGCCTACCAGCGTGACCTCGCCGAGGTCCGGGCCGTCGGGTCCGTCGACAGCACGGTCCGCACCGCCGAGCAGACCGACGTCGCGATGTTCTGGGCGCAGTCGTCCCTCACCGGCTACACCACGATCCTGCGCGGGCTCGTCGAGCAGGAGCGCGCGCGGCCGCTCGCCTGGCAGACGCATCTGGTCGCCACCTTCCATCAGGTGACCATCGACCAGGTGACCATCGACGCCCAGATCGCCGGTTACGAGGCGAAGTACGTCTACACCCGCTGGCGTCCCGTCACGGCCATCCGCTTCGCCGACACCGACGGCGACCCGACAACCGACGCGGATCCGAACTGGACGCCGCTCATCGCCACCCCGGCACATCCCGAGTACCCGAGTGGCCACGCCACCTATGCCGGTGCCGCGCAGCGGGTGCTGGAGGCGTTCACCGGCTCGGGCCCGGCGCGGCCGATCGCCGTCACCAGCGCCACCGCACCCGGAGTCACCCGGACCTACAGCTCGTGGCGGCAGGCGACCCAGGACAACATCGACGCCCGGGTCTGGGAAGGCGTCCACTTCCGCCACACCGACGAGACCGGCGCCCAGCTCGGCCGGACCGTCGCCGCCTACGACCTGCGCCGGATCAACCTCCGCTAGTCGGCGCGGGCGCGAAACCGCCCGTTGGAGCGGGCGCGAAACCGCCCGTTGGAGCGGCCGACGGGCCCGAGCATCCCAGGAAGGGACGCGAACAATGAACGAGGGAAATCCGCAGAGCACCGAACGCGGGCCGGGATCGACCAGCCGTCGAGGTTTTCTCGCCGGGTCGTTGGCGGCGGCGACCGCGGCGGCGACGACCGGCCTGTCGACGATCCCGGGGCTGGTCTCGGCGGCGTCGGCGGCCACCCGGCCGAACATCCTGGTCATCGTCACGGATGACCAGCCCAAGGCGACGCAGTGGGCGACGCAGAAGACCTACGACTGGATCGCCGAGCAGGGTGTCCGGTTCACCAACGCCCACTGCACGACCCCGCTGTGCGCGCCCTCACGCTCGTCGATCTTCTCTGGTCGCTACGCCCACAACCACGGGGTGCGGGTCAACGCGAACCCCGGGAACCTGGGCCAGAACACCACCGTCCAGCGTTATCTGACGCAGGCCGGCTACCGCACCGGGCTGTTCGGCAAGTACCTCAACGGCTGGGACATCAACGCCAGCCCGCCGCATTTCGAGGAATGGGCGCTGCTGAAGCCGAGCTATGTCGACGGCACCTACAACGTCAACGGCACGGTCCAGACGATCAACGGCTACACCACCAACGTCCTCAGGAACCGGACGCTGAGCTTCCTCGACAGGTCCGCGACCGACACGCGGCCGTGGTTCGCCTACGTCGCTCCGTATGCCCCGCACGGACCCAACACGCCGGCCGCCCAGTACGCCGACACGGTCGTACCGGAGTGGAACGGCCGGCCGGCGGTGCAC
The DNA here is from genome assembly GCF_001983215.1 of Frankia sp. CcI49. Classification (NCBI taxonomy): domain Bacteria; kingdom Bacillati; phylum Actinomycetota; class Actinomycetes; order Frankiales; family Frankiaceae; genus Frankia; species Frankia sp. CcI49. The sequence goes on along the minus strand of NZ_MOWP01000015.1, from coordinate 161,974 downwards.
GAGACCGACAAGAGCGACAAGCCGCCCTACGTGCAGAACTCGACCAGCACCCTCGCGGACGGCCAGGCGGTGCGGGAGCGGCAGCTGCGCACGCTGCTGTCCGTGGACGACGCGGTGCAGGCCTTCCGGGACAAGCTGGTGGCCCTCGGGCAGCTGGAGAACACGCTGGTCTTCTACGTCCCCGACAACGGGTACCTGTGGGGCGACCACGGCCGGGTCGCCAAGTCGGTTCCCTACACGCCGGCCCACGAGCTGCCGTTCTACGTGTCCTGGCCGGGCGGCGGCCTGGGTTCCGGAACGGTCGACAACCGCATCGTCGGGCACATCGACATCGCCCCGACGATCCTCGACGCCGCGGGGATCACGCCGAACACCCCGCAGAACGGCTTCTCGCTGCTCTCCTCCTCCAGCCGCGACCACATCCTGACCGAGTTCTGGAAGAAGGGCACCGCTGCCGGCGGTGTGCCCACCTGGGCCTCCTATGTCAGCACCACCAGGCAGTACGTCGAGTACTACGACCTGCACGCCAATGCCAGCGGCGCGCAGGTCGGAACGGGGCAGGTGCTGTTCCGTGAGTACTACGACCTGGCGAACGACCCGGGCCAGCTGGTGAATCTCCTCTACAACGCGACGCCGGCGCAGGAGCAGGCGCTCGGTATCCCCGCCCTCGCCGCCCAGCTCACCGCCGACCGCGCGGCCTGACGGCCTGACGGCCCGACGGCCCGCACAGGGCTTACTGATGGCGGTGGTCCGGCCCGACCTCACGGGACGGGCCACCGCTACCGGTCCGACGACGAGAAAACGAAGAGAAACCGATGTCTGCTTCCTGCTGCACCCCCGGCCGCGATCCCGGCACCGCCGGAGGCGTTGCGGCGCCCATCCGAGCAGCCGGCGCCCGCACGACGCGGATGATCAAACTTCCCGGTGGGCGTTTCCTCATGGGTACCGAGGACGAGGAGGGCTACCCCGCGGACGGCGAAGGGCCGATCCGGGAGATCGACCTGAGCCCCTTCGCGATCGAGGCGACGACGGTGACCAACGCCCAGTTCGCCACGTTCGTCAAGGCGACCGGGTACGCCACCGACGCGGAACGTCACGATTTCTCCTTCGTCTTCGAGGGCTTCCTTTCCGAGGAGGTCGCCACGAGCTCACCGGTCGTCCACGAGGTGCCCTGGTGGCATGCGGTGGCCGGGGCGTTCTGGAAACACCCCGAAGGGCCTGGCTCGTCCATCGCATCCCGCCAGAACCATCCCGTCGTGCACGTCTCGTGGAACGACGCGCAGGCCTACTGCGCCTGGGCGGGCACCCGCCTGCCCTCCGAGGCCGAGTGGGAGTACGCCGCACGCGGCGGCCTGGAGCAGCGCCGTTACCCGTGGGGTGATGAACTGACGCCGAAGGGCCGGCACCAGTGCAACATCTGGCAGGGCGTCTTTCCGACGGTGAACACGGGGGCGGACGGTTATCTGGGCACCGCCCCGGCCAGGGCATACCGCCCCAACGGCCACGGCCTCTACAACGTCGTCGGCAATGTCTGGGAATGGTGCGCGGACTGGTTCAGCGCCGACTTTCACGCCACCGGCCCGCGTTCGAATCCGACCGGGCCGCCCAGTGGCCTCGCCAAGGTCATGCGCGGCGGCTCGCACATGTGTCACTCGTCCTACTGCAACCGGTATCGCGTCGCCGCGCGTAGCTCGAACACCCCCGACAGCTCAGCCGGCAACATCGGATTCCGGGTGGCATTCTGAGCCACCCGGCCGCGCGCATCCGCGCATATGGCGGCCGACCGGATCCCGCGCCGCCGCACCGCGCCGCGCGAGCAATTCACACCAACCAGGGAAACCGAGACACAGAGTCACCTGGCGATCCGCAGGAAGCGAGGATCTTGGTTGTTGTCGCAGCCGAAATCCTCGCTTCTTGCTCGGCAGCAATGACCGCGCGCCCCGGGCGGCTATCCGACGGGACGCGGGACCCGCTGCGAAGCCGGGAACAGGACGGGACCCACCCAGCGACGGAGGTAGTCGCGCAGCTCCCGCCCCATCCGAGGCGGGTCGGGCGGGACCAGGATCAGTGACTGCATGATCCGAAGCATGTGCTCGACGAGCTGATCGAGCATCTCATCGTCGTAGCCGAGCTCCGCCCAGTTCACGCGCCGGTTGACCAGGATCGTGCGCACGCGGGCGATCTGGGCGGGCGCCATCATCCGCCGACTGAACGTGGTGGGATAGCCGCCGGCGAGCAGCAGCATGAGCAGCGGCTCGTCCGGAAAGCGCTCGATGATGAACGCCATCGCCTCGACGACGAAATCGGCGATGTCGTCGACGTCCGTGGGAAAAGTCGCCTCGAACTGTGCCACGAAGCGTTCCGCCGCGGCGTCTGAGACAGCGGCGAAGAGTTCCTCGGTGCTCGTGAAGTAGCGGTACACGGTCTTGCGGATGACACCGAGGTCGGTGGCGACGTTGGACAGGGTGGTTCCCGCCGCCCCGCGTAGCGCCACGCTCTGGATCGCGGCGTCGATGATGCGTTCGCGCGCCTGGGCGTCGTCGGCCGGCGGTACTCCGGCCCACCCTCTGCGACCCATGCCTGCCACTCCCTGCTGCCTGACCACGGCGCTGTGCCCTGACCGTCCGGACTGTCCTACCCGCCCTGGGCGGCCCCGCGGGTCAAGAAGTGTTCTTGCACTCTGTACCCCGGCCGCGCCCGCCCGTTGCCACGCGCCCCTCCTGCCCCCCGGGACGCGGAGCGCCACCGAGCCGTCCGGGCGGCACCGGTCATCCCACCATCCTCCAGACGACCGGATCCGAAAACCACTACGCACAGCGATCGATCGATCTCCGGATTGGACGTTGCCCCAGAAGAAACATCGATCCATCATATGTGTCATTGTCCCCTCTGGAAGCTGGTGATGAGTGACTGCCCTGCCGGCACAGCACGTCAGGGGCGATCTCGACCGCGACGGAGGCAGCGACGGCGATGCGCGCAACGGAGGCCGGGGCGGCGACCGGTGCAGCGACGGCGACCGGTGCAGCGACGGCGACGCGCGGGCAGCGCGTGGCACGCCGCGAGGCTCGCCGTGGCGCGGGCCTCGCCCCGCCACAGCCACCCATCCCGAGCGCTCTCGTTCCCACGCTTCCACGACTGTGCCTCCCGATTTCTCCCGTTCCACATTCCCGTTATCCGCCGGCCCGAGGTGGTGATTCAACGCGATGCACAGATGTTCCTGGACCGGCCGTCAGCGGGTCTCACAGGGCGGCAGGGCGGCACGGGGCGGATCTGTCGGGTGCCGTTTCCATCGTCGACTCGCGCCGGCGGCGCCGCTGACGCTCCCGCGCCGTGAGAAGGAAAAGACCCTGAGGGTTCCGAGGAGACCGATGATGCAGGAAGTCCGTGGTGTGATCGCCCGCGGAAAAGGCGGGCCGGTAGAACTGACCACCATTCTGGTGCCCGATCCCGGCCCGGGCGAGGCGGTCGTCAGGATACAGGCCTGCGGGGTCTGTCACACCGATCTGCACTACCGCGACGGTGGCATCAACGACGACTTTCCCTTTCTCCTGGGGCACGAGGCCGCCGGAGTGGTCGAGTCGGTCGGCGCCGGCGTGACGGACGTGGCCCCCGGTGATTTCGTGGTGCTCAACTGGCGGGCGGTCTGCGGCACCTGCCGAGCCTGCCTGCGAGGCCGGCCCTGGTACTGCTTCGCCACCCACAACGCCTCCGTTCCCATGACGCTGCCCGACGGGACGGCGCTGTCACCCGCCCTGGGCATCGGCGCCTTCGCCGAGAAGACCCTGGTACACGCCGGCCAGTGCACGAAGGTCTCCCCCGCCGCACGCCCGGCCGTGGCCGGGCTCCTCGGCTGTGGGGTGATGGCCGGTATCGGGGCGGCGGTCAACACCGGCGGGGTCACCCGGGGTGACAGCGTCGCGGTGATCGGCTGTGGCGGCGTCGGAGACGGCGCGGTTGCCGGCGCCCACCTCGCCGGCGCGGCGAAGATCATCGCGGTGGACACCGATCCCCGCAAGCTCGAGTGGGCGAAGGGCTTCGGCGCGACCCACACCGTCAACGCGAAGGAAGTCGACCCGGTCGCCGCCATCCGGGAGATCACCGACGGCTTCGGTGCCGATGTCGTGATCGACGCCGTCGGCCGCCCGGAAACCTACCGGCAGGCCTTCTACGCCCGCGACCTGGCGGGCACCGTCGTCCTGGTCGGCGTGCCCACGCCGGAGATGACGCTCGAACTGCCGCTGCTCGACGTGTTCGGTCGCGGCGGTGCGCTGAAGTCGTCCTGGTACGGCGACTGCCTGCCGTCCCGGGATTTTCCGATGCTCATCGATCTCTACCTTCAGGGCCGGCTCGACCTGGACGCCTTCGTCACCGAGGAGATCTCGCTGGACGGCGTCGAATCGGCGTTCTCCAGGATGCACACCGGAGACGTCCTGCGTTCGGTGGTCATCCCATGACCGCTATCCCGTGACGATTACGGCTCGCGCCGGGAAAACCGGCGCCGCGGGCACCTTCGCTCTCGACGGGCAGGGCCCTGACACACGATGTCCGGTTTCACAGAAGAGAGGAAACCAGGTGCGAAGGTTATTCAGGAAATCGGTTCTGATCCTGACTGTGGCAGGCGTTGTCGGAATCGCCGGATGCGGCGGCGGGGACAGCGCCAACGACACCGCCGCGGTGGATCCGGCCCTACTCAAGCTCGGTGCGGACCACGGCTGGAACCAGACCGACGTCACCGTCGACGCAGCCTCGCTGGACTGCCAGGGCAAGGCCTCGAACCCCACTCGCGGTGTCACCGACACGTCCATCAAGATCGGTGGACTGGCGACGGTGACAAGCCCCAGCGGCATCGCGTTCGGTGACGCCGACGCGGGCGCGAAGGCGCGGTTCGCCCGCGCCAACGCCGAGGGCGGGATCGCCGGCCGCACGATCGACTACGTCGGCGTGCGCGACGACGGCTCGGATCCGGCGCGCAACTCCGCCCAGGCCACCGCCCTCGTGTCGCGGGATGAGGTCTTCGCCGCGGCCCCGGTGCTCACCACGACCTCCAGCTACATCGACACGTTCTGCAAGGACGTCACGCCCTTCTTCGGCTGGGGAACCGAAAGCGGCTTCTGCGGAAACGCCATCGGCTTCAGCATCGTCGGGTGCCAGACGCCCACCGCCGAGCAGCGGGTCTCGGTGAACACCGGGCCGCCCGCGATGGTGAACGCCCTCATCCCGGCGGGATCCCCGAAGAGCATCGCGATGATCGGCATCGACAACGACGCCGCCCGCCAGGGCAACATCACCGTGTCCCAGGGATTCCAGGCCGCCGGATTCAACGTCGTCTACGAGAAGACACCGATCCCCGTCTCCGGCCTTTCCGACCCGACTCCGATCGTCCAGGCGGTCATGACCGCCGACCAGGGCGCGCCGCCGGCGGCGGTGTTCATGGTCACGCCGGTCGGTGACGCCGTGAAGCTGCTCGGTGCCCTCCGCGCGGCAGGGTACGACGGAATCCTGCTCACCCCCTTCTACGACCCGCGCCTGGCCGGGGCGAAGGAGCTCGCGGACACCTACGCGGTCATGCAGTGGCAGCCCGGACTGTCCACGGACGTCCCCGGCATCAAGCAGATGATGGCGGACTTCAAGGCCTACGCCCCGGACCTGCCGGACAGCCTGCCCGCGATGGCCGGCTACTGGGCAGCCGACATGCTCGTCACGGCCCTGCAGAAGGTCGGGCGTGACCTCACCGTCGACGCGCTGCTGAAGACCCTCAACGGCGACTACACCAACTACGTCGCCGGGGCGGTGCCGGAGACCCGCTGGCCGCTGAACCATGTCGCCGCGTCACCCTGCGGCACGCTCGCCCACCTCAAGGACGGCAAGTGGAGCGCGCCGGCTCTCTCCTGCGGCGCCATCGCGAAGATCTCGTAGTACCCGGGGCGGCCACGGACAGTCCGTGGTCGCCCCCATCCAGGGCCTCAGGCGGTCTCCATCAGCCCGGCCACGGCCGGGACACACGTCAGCTTTGTCATGAAACGTCAGCCGTGCCAGGAAAATGCTCCAGGCACGCGACCGTGCCCAGTTCGTCGTCATCGTTTACCAGTCCGGCTTCCTCCCGCAGCGCGCCGATCCGCTTTCTGACAGGTCCCATCAATATGGGCTCGCGTTCGCCGGCGTGGCGGTGACCGACATCCGACTCTTTCCCCCATGGCCGATCATCGGTTGTTAACCTCCGCCGACCGTGCTTTTCGAGGGGGTTTTAGGTGACACGTAAACGCATGGCGGCGATGGCCAGGCCCGCGGTGGTGGTCGCGGCGGTCGTCAGCCTGACCGTCGGCCTGGGCGGATGCAATGGCAGTGACCAGGATGAAACCGTGTCCGCGCCGGTCAGCACCGGTGTCGCCGGGTCTCCGGCACCCGCCATCTCCGCATCCCCGGCTCAGCCTGCCACGGCGTCCCCGACACCCGTCGTCACCGCATCGCCGTCGCACCGCACGCCGTCCCCGTCGCCGGTCGACGCGATCACCGCCGCCGTGAAGAGTGAGCCGACGGTTGCCAGGGATGTGGTCGTTCAGAACATCAAGATCTCTTCGATCGACTCCACCTGGGCCTACGCGAGTGCCTACTCCCCTTCCGCCGGTGGTGCCCGAGCAGTGCTGCACCGAACCGGCGATGCCTGGCGGCTCGTCAGCTACGGCTCCGCCGAGGTTGGCTGCGACGAAGGCGTGCCCGCCGCCGTCCTGACCGAGTTCGGCCTGGAGTGCCCCTCCTGACCTGGTCACAGCGCTGGTCGTGAACGCCCGCTCCACGGGACGCATCAGGCCACCGGAGGGCGGGTCACGAACCCGCCCGCCGGCACCGCGTCGACTATCGGGTCGGGGCGTAGAAGGTCTGCGGCGCGCCGCAGTAGCTGGTGGACGGAGCCACCGCGCCGGGGACAACGGTCCGGCAGACCCGGATGGTCACATGGTCGATGGTGCCCACGACGAGACCGGGCTGGAGCGTGAACGCGAACGCACGCTCCCCGTTGTCCACCTGCCGTGCCGCCCGGTCCACCGCCACGGTGCCGCTGTAGGCGGTGAAGAACGCGGTGGTACGCAGACCGTCGTCGCGGATGGGCAGGCACACGTTGTTGCGCATGTCGTAAACCGATCCCGCGACGTCCACGACCGGCACGCCGGGCGTACCGAGGGTGCGCCAGGTGAGTTCGCCCTTTGTATAGCCGAACAGGCAGTCGTCCGCGACGACGGAGAACGACGTCGGACCGGCTGCCAATGCCGCTCCGGGAGCGAGCACCATGCCGACAAAAGCGGCCACGAACAGGGCAACCAGCCGAAATGACGTGAAGACGCGCCTCATTGCTGTCCTTTCATTTCTTGCCCGAGCTGCTGTCCACGCCACAGTACTTCCCGACGCATTTTGTCGCCGATTCCCCGACACCGACTTCGATCTATATTCACCTGTTCGCCATCCGGTCCACCCGTTGCCTGATTTCCGGGGACGGCGGCGGGGAGCCCGATGGTGCCCAGGTCAGGTCGCGGGGCTGAGCAGCACGCCGAGGGCCGGCCTACCGGTTCGGTCGGCTGCGTTCGCCCTGGACGATCGCAGCCCGCACGGCCGGAACGATCTCATTGGCCCAGCGGCCGATGCCGGTGGCGTCCTGGGCTCCGCCGTCCGGGGAGAAGATGATGAAACCGGCGGCGTCGTGCTCCTGCACGGCCGCGGTCAGTTCCTCGACCCACTGGCCCACCGAGCCGCCGATCCACCGGCCGTCACCGTCACGGGTGGCGGGCAGCGGCTGGTCGGTGATGCGTCCTGGGAGGTTGTAGACGGTGCGGATGTCACGCGGGTCGCGGCCCACGGCGGCGGCGGCCTCGTCGATGACCGGACGTGACTGGCGGTATCGTTCGCTACGCCAGTCGGCCGCGTGGCCGGGGATCCAGCCGTCGGCGACCCGGCCGGTGGCGGCCAGGGATTTCGGGCCGACCGATCCCGTCCACACCGGCGGCGCCGCCACCGGGGCCGGCTCGATGTCGTTCACCTGGTAGTAGCGGCCCCGGTGCGTGACCGGTGGCCCGCCACCGGAAAGCTTCCTGACCAGGACGATCGCCTCCTCGAAGGCGTCGACCGCCTGGCTGGCGGCCAGCCGCGGCACGCCGAGGTCGGCGATCCGATCCCACCGGCCACCCGCACCGAGGCCCAACACGACCCGGCCACCGGAGAGCGTCGACAGGGAGGTCACCGCTCGCGCAAGCAGCGGGGCGGGCCGGCTCGGCAGGTTGCTGACGTTGGCGAACCCGGCGATGCGCTGTGTGTTCCCGAGGATGAAGCCGATGGCGGCGTAGGCGTCCAGGCGGGCGCCGAGATACGGATGGTCCGACAGGGAGAAGAGGTCGAGGCCGTCGCGATCGGCCTGTTGGGCGGCCTGTAGCAGTGCTGGCGCATCGTCGACGCCACTGTGCGCGCCGAAGCCGAACACAACCTCTGGTATGGACATTTCTTGCCCTTCGGATTGATATCGCCGCTCCTGGCGCAGGCACGGCGAAAATGCCGGCAACCTGAATTCGTACAGCGAACTACCTTACGATTGCGGCTCACGGCAAGCGGTGCCCAGTCCGTGGCGCGCGGTGCCAGGCCGACGGTGGCGGAGCAGCGATCGCCGCTGTGGCATACCAGCCACCGGCCATGTTCGAACAAGGTGGGCTGAGGTTCGAGCCCTCAGGGCTCGGTCGCCCCACTCACCGGCGGGCGGAGGACTCGATTCTCTCGATCATGGTGCGCGCTCTTTCAGTACCTGACCCAGCAGGCCAAGAAGGTAACGGTCGCAGCAGAAATCACCGACCGGTGACGGTGGTGGGGCCGACCACGCGGGTGGCTGGGCGGAAGCGCCATGCGGTGGCGAAGCGGCCGAGCTCGGCGGAAACGCGGGCTGCTGACCTCTCGTCGGCGGGTTCGGTGACTGTGAGGACGGGCCCACCGCCTTCGGTGTGGACGGTGAGGGTCGCCGCCGCCTCGGCGAGGCCGGCCTCCTCCAGGGCGGCACCGGCGGCGCGGCGAGCCGCGTCCTCGCGCAGCGGCACCTTGAACATCTTGCCGACGAGCGTCATCGGGATCCTGTCGACGAGGTGGACGGCCTTCTGCACGGCGGCCCGCTCGGGGATTCTCGCCGCTGCCCAGTCCAGCAGGTCCTGGGCAGCCACAGTCGCGCCCGCCCGCACGGCGACATAGGCGACGGGCACCTCGCCGGAGTGCGCGTCGGGCCGGCCGACCGCCGCCGCGGCGGTGACGTCCGGGTGGCGCAGCAGGACGTCCTCGATCGACGTCGGGTCGATGTTGTGCCCACCTCGGATGATCAGGTCCTTGGCCCGGCCGACGAGGCGGACGAAGCCGTCGGGGCCGACACTGCCCACGTCGCCGGTGTCGAGCCAGCCGTCGGCGATCCTGCCGGCCGGTTCCGGTTCCGGCTCGGGATCGGGATCGGAACTGGGTTCGGAACCGGGTTCGTCGGAGCCCGGGCGGAGATAGCCCGGGCGGAGATAGCCCGGGAACACGTTGGGCCCGGCGATGACGAGGGCGCCGGTCTCACCTGCCGGCAGGTCGGTCCAGGTGCCGTCCGCCTCGATGCGCACCGCCCTGATGCGCTGGTAGGGCAGGCGCTGGCCGACCGTGCCGGGACGGAGATGGCCGGGCAGGTTCCGGGCGGAGGCGCAGGTGGCCTCGGTCAGCCCGTAGCCCTCGCACAGCTGCAGGCCCCCGGTGCGGTCGGCGAACCCGCGGCGGATCTCCTCGGGCAGGGGTGCCGCGCCCACGACGGGCAGGACCAGGGTGGAGATATCGGCGTCGACCGGGCAGGCGGCGAGGACCGAGTAGACCGTCGGCACAGCGGACATCGCCGCGACCCGGTACCGCTCGACGATCTTCCAGAACACCCCGTAGAGGGACGGGTCGCGGTAGCCGAGCGGGCCGGCCCAGACGACGTGCTGGCCGCGGTACAGCGGCGCCAGGCAGGTGAGGACGACGGCATTGACGTGGAACAGCGGTAGCCCGGCGAGCGCCGCGACGTCGTCGGCGAGCCGGACGCCCACCGCGATCTGCCAGGCGTTGACGACCTCGTTGGCGTGGGTGTGCGCGGCGAGCTTGGGCGACCCGGTCGTCCCACCGGTGTGGAAGTAGCTGGCGATGTCGCCCGGCCGCGGCCGGTCCGGCGCGGTGAGCGCGTCCGCCGGCTCGGCGGCCATGAGCTCGTCGAGGTAGGCCACCCGGGCCGCCGCGCCGGTTCCCGCGACGGGCCCGTCGAGCGCCGCGACGGGCCCGTCGAGCGCCGCGACGGGTCCGTCGAGGGCTGGAACCTCTCCGTCGAGGGCCGGGACCTCTCTGTCGAGCGCCGGGACGGGTCCGTCGAGCGCCGGTGGGATTCCGGTGGCGCCGTCCGGGCGCACCGCCAGCACCACTCGCAGCCCGGCGCCGGCCGCGAGCCGCACCGCGGTCGCCCACACCTGCGGGTCGAGTTCCGGCCCCGCGGTGACCAGCACCCGAGCCCCGGACAGGCGGAGAAGACCCACGATCTGGTCGTGGGCCAGGCCGGGGTTGAGCGGCGCGGCGATTCCGACGGTCTGGGCGGCGAGCAGGGCGGCCAGGACGAGGCCGTTGTTGGGCGCGAGGATCGCCACGGCATCTCGGCGACCCACCCCCAGCCGGGTCAGGACGTTGGCGACCTGGTTGACGCGGTCGCGCAGATCAGCGAACGTCCAGACGACGGGCCGATCCCATTTTTCTCCCGACGGCAGCAGCGAGACGGCCGGGCGGCTCGGCCAGGTCTGTGCGGCGTGYCGCAGCAGGGCATGGGTACTGGCCGGCAGGCCCCGCTCCGCCAGCGGTACCTCTTCGATCACCGCGAGATCCGCGGGGCCGCGGAATTCCGGCCACCACGGGTCGACGCTTTCGTTTCCAGCCACGACCATGTGCTCCTCGAGCTTCGGGGAAGCGCGACGAGTCGGCAGAAATAGGCGGAGCTCTGTTCTCCGTTCGGCTGTCGACGAGTCCGCTGCCCAGCACTTTTGGACTGGCCGTAATCCTATGGATGCGCGGGGCCGAAAACGGCCGTGCGCCGCCCCAGACCTACGGACGGCGATTTGTCATCCATAACAAAGGTACCCTCGTTCGCACGGCGCCCATCCGGCTCGCGCTATCCGCTGGCCGTGGAGAGCATCCAGCAGGCGAATACAAACGGAAGTTCACCGATATTGACTCGGCGGTCCGCGCCGGCCCGCGCCACGCGGCGCGGCGCGGCGCCAGGGGTGCGAACCAGACGAACAAAGAGCACAGAAGGCGGCTTGACGATCCGCAAGAAGTGAGGATTCCGGTCGTTTTCGCAGCCGAAATCCACACTTCTTGCCGAGGAGCAGTGGCGTCGGTAGAGGCCCGATGCCCGGGATTCCGCGACGGGCCTGCCGACGACCATGATCCTCCCTCGCGCGCGGCAGCGGCCGGGGAGCCGGCGCGGTCGCGGGTTCCGATCGGTTCCGGCCGTGGTCACGGACGTCCAGGGCGGCCGGGCCGTCCAGACCCATGGTCGGACGCGCCCCCGGCCCGTCTCGGCAAAGTGACAGAGGTGTCTGAAACCCGAATCGTTTCCCTTTGCCATATGAATGATGGGCACGCGTGATCGGTCATCACGGGCGAATCGCCGCCGTGGGCGGCCCGCGCACCCGACCACCGCCGGCCCGGCACCGCGTCACCGCGGCCAGCGAGACCTGAACACCCCCGCGACCAGCGGTTTCAGGGCCTGCCACGGCGCCCACAGCGCCTTGGACGGACGAGATCCCACCCCCACCGGCACCCGGCGAGGTGCGCCGTCACGACGACTAAAGACCTCTTCGTGTCTCCTCCTAAAACCACCCCACGGAGGCTTGAAAACCGGCAAAGAAATGGATTTCAAGAGATCCGAGGAAAGAGAAACGCGGAGCCCTTTAGGAGCGCGAACGGAACAGAAGCTCCCCCACCGAAAGCTGACCAGAGCTGTCAGAAACCCAGAAGACCATCATTCTTGCTTGGCAGCGGCGGCAGCGGCGGCGGCAGCGGCAGCGGCAGCGGCGGCAGCGGCAGCGGCAGCGGCGGCAGCGGCTCGCAGGAGGGCACTCAGTTGAGACCACCAGCGTCCGCCGCGTGGGCGGTGAAGGCCGCGTGGATCATCGGCAGGTCACCGCTGCTGGTGGGATCGAGACCGGTCAGTGCGGACGCCTTCCGCACCCGGTAGTCGACGGTGTTCGGATGGACGTGCAGACGTCCCGCGGCCCGGCGGCGGTCAAGCCCGCAGGCGAGGAAGACCCGCAGGGTTTCCAGCAGGTCCGGCCGGTTCGCCAGCGGCTGCAGCCGTGACGCCAGATAGTCACGCGCGGGCCCCGGCCTGGTGAGCTGGTAGTCGAAGGCGACGTCGCCCAGCTGGTAGATCCCGGCGGGACGGCCGGACACCCGGGCGATCTGGCAGATCTCGGTGGCCAGCCGGGCGGCGGGCGCGACGGCGTCCGGCCGGGCCGGCACGACACCGCCGGTGATCTCCGCCCGGGCGGCGCGGCCGAGCTGGCCGACGAGCGACGACAGCGCGCCCCAGCTGCGCCCGGCCAGGTTTTCCGTGGGCGCCGCGCCGACCGCGTCGTCGAGGGGCACCAGGACGAGCCCCCCGTCGGGCGACAGCCCGTGGAGCACGACGGCCGGTGCGCCGCCTTCCAGTTCCGTCCGGATCCGGCGGAGCTTGCGGCGCGCGGCGACAAGCGCGTCGACCGCGGGGTTGAGCTCGTCGGGGTGCGGGGCGATCTCCAGGCTGATCACCGCGTAACACGCCGGCAGCCTGACCGCCGCCCGCCGGGCGGCTATCTCCGCCGGCGAGGCGGCGAGCAACGCGGAGAGCATCGCCCGCCGCGCGTCCTGTTCCTCGTGGATGGCCGTCAGCCTGGCTTCGAGGTAGCCCGCGGAGACCTCGGAAATGATTGTCCGGAGGTATCGCAGGAGCAGCCGCTGGACGGTCAGGATCGCGGGGAGATCGCCGGGCTCGACCGTGGCGATGACCCGGTCCACGCACACCTCGGCACCAAGGTGGTAGGCGTCGATCAGTGCTTCCAGCGGAACGCCCTCGTCGGCACGCTGGCCGGCGGATTCCCGTAACTCCCTCAGCTGTCCGTGGGCGGGTGGTTCGCCGGTACGGAGCATGTGCGTGAACAGCCGGATGCAGGTCCGGGTCGTCTGGGTGATGTCACCGCGCAGTTCCTCCTCCGGCAGCGACGCGTAGGCGGAAAGCTGCGCGGACAGCTCCGTGACGACGGACGCGGCCAGCTCGCGGATCCGCACCGACAGATGCCGGTCCACCGGCACTCCGCCGAAGTAGATCCTGGCGCTTTTGGTATCGGTCACAGAGTTCCTCCGCGTTATCTGGACAAGCTCCCAGGGGCACTGCGGTCCCGTCGCCTCCATGCTTGCTCAATTGATATCCGGTCTGGCGGGATCACACCGGACCCGGATCCGGCGTGGGAGATCGATGTTGGGCATCATTCGGCGCGATCGTTTACCCCGGCCGCCTGCGCTGGCGGCGCTGGCCGCACTGGCCTTGGCGGGGGCGTGCGCGGCCTCCGACACCGGCGGGTCCGGCCTCGGCCGGTCGGCGTGCACGTCGCCGGGCGTCAGTGCGACCGAGATCAGGCTCGGGCTGTTGCTGTCCGACACCGGCCCGGCCGCGGAGATCTGGCAGGGGATGCGCAGCGGCATCGAGGCCCGCCTCGGCGAGGTGAACGAAGGGGGCGGCGTTCACGGCCGGAAGATCGTCTACAGCTGGCGGGACGACGAGTCGAACGGCGCCCTGAACATCTCCGGCGCCCGCGACCTCGTCGGGGGCGCCGGTGTCCTCGCCCTGCTGGAAGGCTCCAGCGTGGTCGGTGAGTCGGCCCAGTACCTCGACGACCAGGGCGTGCCGGTGGCCGGCGTGGCCCAGGAGGCCGCCTGGTCGCAGCATCCCAACATGATCAGCTACGCGAACATCGCTCCCCCGGACACCCGGACGCGCGACACCCTGGCCCGGTATGCCCGCGCCGTCGGCGGCGATTCGGCCGTCGTGGTCATCGCGGGCCTGTTCGAGGCGTCGGTCCAGGGCGGCGCACGGATCACCGAATCGCTGGCGGCCGGAGGCGTGCCGGTCGTCGCGACGCTGGACTACACCCAGGGCGCCAGCTCCCCGGCCCGGCTCGCGCAGCAGATCGCCGCCACCGGAGCGGACGTCCTCGTCAGTGCGCTGCCCGGCGGAGCCTTCGCCGAGATCTACGCCGCGGCCCGGCAGGCCGGCATCCCTCTGCGGGCCGCCGTCTCCGCCGCGGGGCTCGACCAGGGACTGGTGGACGCCTACGGCACGCAGATCAGCGGGGCCGCCTACTACACGTCCGTGGTGCCGCTGGAGGTGTCGTCTCCCGTCCACCAGCCGTACCTCGACGCGATGGCGCGGTACGCGCCCGGCCAGTCGCCCGACACGAAGAACGCCCTCGACGCCTACATCACCACGGATCTCCTGGTGCAGGGCCTCGAAGCGGCTGGCGCATGCCCCACCAGGGAGGGCCTGCTGACGGCGTTGCGGTCGTTCGACGCCTACGACGGCGGCGGCCTGCTCTCCGCGCCGGTGGACCTGACCGCCGGTTTCGGCCGGCCACCGGCCTGCTACACGTTCGTCGTCGTCAACCAGGCGGGAAGGGGCTTCGAGGTCGCCCCCCAGAGCCCGATCTGCCCCGGCGCACCGTGACGCCCCCACCGTGACGCCACCGCCGCGCGGTGACCGCGGCCGGGCTCAACCCGAGCCTGGTTCGTCCGGTGCCTCGCCGGACTGGACGAGCACGTCGACGTTGTACTCGGCCGACAGCGGCGCGATGAGGTCGGCGTCGTGCCCCGGCGGCCAGAGCGCGAGGTAGAGCCCTTCGGCCCCACCCGGCGTGAACAGCATGAGCACGTCGGCCGGCCCGTCCAGGGCCAGGCACCGGTGCGGCCGGTCGCGGGGGACGAAGACGAGGTCTCCGGTGGCGGCGGTGAAGTGGCGTGAGGCGGCCTCCACCCGCATCCGTCCGTCCAGGACGACGAACGACCGGTCCTCGCCGTGGTGGATCAGGTACGGCGCTTCGTCGGCGGGCAGCAGCCGTACCCGGAGCAGGCCGTAGGAGCCGCCGGTCGTCGCCGCGGTGGCGAGCGGGACGGGCGCCGGCCTGCCCGCCGGGGCCGTCCGCGGGCCACCCCCGGCGGTGCCGGAGGTGGTGTGGAACGGGCGCACTCGTTCAGCTCCCGCCTCGTCGCGGCTGCCTGCTGTCGCTCCACGGCAGGGTGGTCGCCGCCAGCGCCAGGCCGGCGACGACGGTGGCTGGGATGATCCAGTAGCCTTCCTTCACCGGCAGGCCCTGCCCGAACAGGAGCGTCACACCGGCGAGGACGAGACCCGCGGCCACCGGCCTGGACAGCCCGCCGGCCCGCCAGCCGACGATGCCGAGCAGCGGAACTCCGATGATGAACGCGAACGCGACCGGCAGGGCGACCAGCGTCATGTCGGACTCGATCTCGTGCAGGGTGTGGTGGTCGATGTTCGGTGCGACGAACATTTCGATGTAGGCGTTCGCGGGCATCGTCACGAACCCGATCCAGACCAGCGCGTAGGCGGCCCGGGCCAGTCGGCCAGGCCCGAGGCGGCCCGCCAGCAGCGGCAGCCCGGCGGCGATCAGCACACCGCCGATTCCGAAGAGCAGGTGGGCGGCGGACCAGGTGGCCGCCTGTTCGGCCGCCTCGTTGTGCTCGAGCGGGTGCAGCAGGTTTCCCAGCGCGAACAGGACACCGCCGGCACCGAGCAGGACCCGGCGCAGCGTCGTGTCATCCGACGTCGCCGGCGCGGGGGCCTGCGGTGGCCGCGCCGAGCGCGGTACCCGCGGCGCGCCGCCGAGCGGCTGTGACTCCACAGTGGACATTGCTCCTCCTTCATGACCGGGACCTGGGATCGGGGCGGCCGCGTGCCGCGCCCATCGCCACGGACGACTGTTGCCGACTACGCTGGCCGTTCGGCGGTGAAAGCCTTGCGTGCGCCTTGCGTCCGGCTGGGCTCGGCGGCCGGCGACGATTCGGGGGTCGATCGCAGCGGTGAGCAGCTCCTCTCCGGTGCGGTTCGGCGTACTCGGGCCGACCACGGCCACAGCCACCACAGCCACCACAGCCACCACCGCCACCACAGCCACGGCCACCGCTGGCGACGGCGACGGCTCCCCGCTGGAGCTCGGCCCGCGGCGGCGCCGGGAGCTGATCACCCTCCTGTTGCTGCGGCCCGGCGTCACCGTCACCGCGGACGCACTGGCCGACGAGCTGTGGCAGGGCGAACCGCCACCCGCCGCGCGGTCCACACTGCAGGGCCATCTGTCCGTGCTGCGCCGGATCCTGGAGCCGGAGGCCAGCCCGCCGTACCGGCTGCTCGTCACCCGAGGCTCCGGCTACGCCCTCGCGGTCTCCCCCGCAGATCTCGACACCGGGCGCCTCGACGAGTTACGGGCACTCGCCAGGCGGGCGCTCGACGACGGGGACCCGGTCGGTGCCCGCGCTCATCTGAAGCGTGCGCTCGCCCTCTGGCGGGGTGAGCCGTTCGCCGACCTGGCGGACCACCCGGCGGCCGAAGCGGCACGGGTGAAGCTGGCGGAGGACCAGATGGCCGTCCGCGCGGACCTCCTCGCCGTCCGGCTCGACCTGGGCGAACACGATGCGGTGATCGGTGAGCTGCGCGTCCTGACCAGCCAGCACCCGCTGCAGGAGAGGCTTCACGCCCAGCTCGCCACCGCGCTTTACCGCGGTGGCCGGCAGGCCGACGCGCTCACCGTTCTTCGTCAGGCACGGCAGACCCTGGCGGATGATCTGGGCCTCGAACCGGGGCCGGAGCTCCGGGAGCTGGAGACCGCGATCCTGCGCCACGACGCCGGGCTGGCGCGGCCCGGCGTCCCCCACACCGGCGCCCCCCACACCGGCGTCCTCGCCGCCGCGGCCCTGACCGCCCCCACGCTCGCCGCGCCTGCCACCGCGCCTGCCACCGCCGGGGCCGCCGGCGGGCGGCTGCCGTTGCTTGGCCGGGACCGGGAGCTCGCCGCCCTCGAACAGGCGTGGGAGCGGACCGCCACCGAGCAGGCGACCGGCGTGGCCCTGCTGTCCGGCGAGGCAGGCATCGGGAAGACCAGGCTGCTGGAGGAACTCGCCCGGCGGGTACCGGCGCAGACCCGTTGGGGCCGCTGCACGCAGGTCTCCGGCGCCCCGGCCTACTGGCCATGGCGGCAGCTGCTGCGAGGCCTGCCCGCGGAGGTGGTGGGCGCCTTCGGGGCGGTCCGGGACGGTGACGGTCCGGTCCGGTTCGAGGTGGCGCTGGCGATCGGCCGCCATCTGGCCGAGCTCGCCTCCGCCGGTCCGGTGCTGGCGCTGCTCGAGGATCTGCACTGGGCCGACCCGGCTTCGACCGCGATGCTGGAGATCCTCGCCGGCGAGCTGACGGACGTCCCGGTGCTGCTGGTCTGCAGCTTCCGTCCGGGGCGCGGCGGGACGGCCGCACCCGGCGACCCCGCCGGGGGCGGCCAGGACGGCGAGCCGCTGCGCCGGCTGCTCGGCGTGCTCGCCCGTCACCCCGCCCTGACCAGGGTGGAGCTGGCCGGGCTCCCACCGACGGACGTCGGCCGCCTGTTCGGCGCCGTGAGCGGCATGGCGCCCACCCCCGAGCAGGCCGCAGCCGTCCGCCGCCGCACCGCCGGCAATCCCTTCTTCGTCGTCGAGCTCGCCCGGCTGGCGGCGACCACCTCTGCCGGCCAGGCCACGGCGGACGGCCAGGCCACGGTGGACGGCCAGGCCACGGTTGTTGACCAGGCCACGGTTGTTGACCAGGCCGCAGCGGCCGGCACGCTGCCGACCGGGGTGCGCGACACCGTGCTCGCGCGGCTGGCCGCGATGCCCACCGGCCTGACGAGCCTGCTCGCCGCCGCCGCGGTGGCCGGCCGCGAGGCGGCGCTGCCGGTGGTGACAGCCGCCGCCGGGCTGTCCCAGGCCGGCGCGCTCGACGCGGTGGACATCGCCGTCGCCGCCGGGCTGGCCGACGTGCCCGCTCCGGGACGGCTGAGGTTCACCCACGACATCGTCCGGGAGGCCGTGCTGGTCGGGATGGGCACCGCCGAGCGGGCCCGGCTGGCCGGCCTCGTCGCCGACGCCCTGGTCGCCCACCAGGGCGCGTCGGTACCTGCCGCGGTGCTCGCGCACCATCTTCGCGTGGCCGCGGCCGGACATCCCGACCTGCGCGCCGCCCAGGCGCAGGCGGTCGCGGCAAGGGCCGCGCTCGCGCAGTTCGCGTTCGAGGACGCGGCGAGCCTCGCCGGCCACGGTTTGGACCTCGTTCCCGGGGACCGTCCTGACCTGCGGGTCGACCTGATGGTGATCCGCGGTGAGGCGCTACGGCGGTCCACCGCCTTCGCGCAGGCACAGCAGGTGCTCACCGAGGCCGCCAGAATCGCCACCGCGCACGGCGACACCGTCCGCGCGGGACTCGCGACGCTGACCCGCGCCGGCGACGCGGTCGGCGGCTACAGCTCGCTGTTCTACGTCCCGGTGCCGGGCCTGATCGCCGATCTGGACGCCGCGGCGGCGGCACTGCCCGCGGCCGAAGGGGACCTCCGCCTCCGGCTGCTCACCTCGGCGGCCGTCCGGGCGTGCTATGGCGAGCCGGCGGCGGCGAGCCGGCTCATCGGGCGGGCCGCCGAGGTGCTCGCCGAGCAGCGCACGACCCGGCCCGGGGCGGCCGAGGAACCCGCCGGCCTGCTGATCGCCCGGGCGCTCGCGGCCTGGACACCGGCGCACACCGGCCTTCGGCTGGCGATCGCCGACACGCTGCTGGCGACGGTCGAGGGCCCGCCGAGCGGCGAGCTGGTGGCCCGGCACCTGCGTCGGGCCGTCCTGTGGGAGCTGGGCGAGGTCGAAGCCGCCGAGGGCGAGTCCGCCGCCTTCAGCCGGCGGCTGCGCCAGGTGCGCGATCCTGACTTCGACCTGCTGGACCGCTGCTGGCAGGCGATGCACCACCTCTACGCGGGGCGGTACGACCAGGCCGCCGAGGTCGCGGCGGTTCTGGGCGGGCCGCTGCCGGGTGTGACGCCCGGGGCGATCAACGCGCTCACCCAGTCCGCCGCCACCATCCACGGCATCACCGCCTGGGACCGCGCCACCTTGGGCGACTTCCTCCCGCAGGTGGAGGACATGGAGGAACAGGTGATCGCCGAGTGGGCGCTGATCCGCGCCCTCGCGCTCGCGGACACCGGGCGCCCCGAGGCGGCGGCACGTGAGGTCCGCCGCCTCGTCCGGCCGGACCTGGCCGACGTCGCGCCTGGTGCCATGGAACCGGTCTACGTCGTGCTTCTCGCCGAGATCGTGGCGCAGCTGGTCGACGCCGTCCCGGACATGGCCGAGTGGGCGACCGGCCTCGCGGACCGCATCGCGGGGTACGGCGAGTCGCTGGTGACCTTTGTGCTCGGCCTGACCTGCATGGGCCCGGCCGCCCTGTACCGGGGCGGCCTCGCGCTGGCGCTGGGCCGGGTGGACGAAGGCGTCGCCGACCTGCGGTCGTCGCTGCTGCTTGCCGAGAAGACCGGTGGGGTGCCGTTCGTGATCCGTACCCGGCGGCGGCTCGCCCAGGCGCTACGCCGCGCCGGGCATGCCGACGAAGCCCGACGGTTCGACCTGGCCGCCGCGCGCGACGCGCACACCATCGGCATGCGGCTGCCCTACTCCGGCACCTGACCTGTTTCCGATTCAGGACGTCTGGTCCGCAGGCCGGCCGGGGCTGACCATTCCGTACTCGTACGCCATGACCACGACCTGGGATCTGTCCCGGGCACCCAGTTTCGCCATGATGCGGCTGACATGGGTCTTCGCGGTCAGGGGGGAGATCACCAGTCGCGCGGCGATCTCGTCGTTGGTGCGTCCCGCGGCGACCAGACGCATGACCTCACGTTCACGGCCGGTGAGAACGTCGAGCCGGGCATCGGGCTCCCGGGCCTTCTCCCGGCCCGCGAACTCGGCGATGAGCCGACGGGTGACGGACGGGCTGATCAGCGCATCACCCCGCCTGGCCACCCGCACGGCGTGCAGGAGCTCGGCCGGTTCGGTGTCCTTGACCAGGAAGCCCGTCGCGCCGGCACGCAACGCCCCGTAGACGTGGTCGTCGAGGTCGAAGGTCGTCAGCATGACCACCTTCACGGTCGACAGCTCGCTGTCCTCGGCGATGAGCCGGGCAGCCTCCAGCCCGTCCATGCCCGGCATGCGGATGTCCATCAGGACCACGTCGGGCCGCAGCTCACGGCAGCCGCGGACGGCGGCCTGCCCGTCGGCTGCCTCGGCAACCACCTCGAGGTCGTCCTCGTCGTCGAGGATCGAGCGGATGCCGGCCCGGACGAGTCGCTGGTCATCCGCCAGCAGGATCCTGATCATCGGCACCCCAATCGTCCATCGGCTTGTCGGGGACTGTGAACGGTAGCCGGGCACGCACGACGAAGCCGCCCGCAGGCCCAGGCCGCGCGCTCAGCATGCCGCCCAGCGCGCGGGCCCGTTCCGTCATGCCGGCGATGCCCGTACCGCCCGCGTTGCCGGCGGGAGCCGAGCCCCGGCCGTCGTCCTCGATGCCGATCGTCAGCTGCCGGTCATCGCGGTGGATCCGGATGGTCACGTGCCGGGCGCCGCTGTGCCGGGCGGCGTTCGTCAGTGACTCCTGGACGATGCGGTAGGCGGCGAGGTCCACCGCGGCGGGCGGCGACGGCCCGGCTCCACGCTCGTCGACGCGCACGTCCAGGCCCGCCCGGGTGGCCGAGACGATCAGGTCGTCGAGCCCGGCCAGGCCCGGCGTGGGCGCGGTGGGGGCCTCCTCGTCGACCTGGCGCAGCATGCCGAGGGTGGCGCGCAGCTCCCGCAGGCCCTCCTTGCTGCCTTCCTTGATGGCGGCCAACGCCGTCTCCGCCACTCCGCGCTGGCCGCCACCGTGCCGTTGGTCACCGCGCTGTTCGCGGTCGGCGGTGCCATCGGCCTGATCGCCCTGGCCTCGCACATCTTCACCATCGCCGACTTCACCCCGCCGATCCTGATGCTCGTCGGGCTCGGTGTCGGCGTCGACTACGCCCTGTTGATCTTCTACCGGTACCGGCACGAGCTACTCGGCGGCGCCGATCCCGCCGAGGCCGGCCGCAGGGCTCTGGACTCCGCCGGGCGCACGGTCTTCTTCGCCGGATGCACCGTCATCGTCGCCCTGCTCGGCCTGGTGGCCCTGGGGCTGGGTTCCCTGCAGGGCATCGCCCTCGCCGTGGCCATCACCGTCGCGATCACCATGGCCGCATCCCTCGTCCTGTTGCCCGCGCTGCTGGCGCTGTTCGGAGGTCGCCTCCAGCGTCATGTCATGAGGCAGCAGGCCAGGGCCACCGCGAAGGGCAGGACCGAAGGCAACCGCTGGCGGGCCGTCGCCGGGGCTGTGCAGCGCCGTCCCGTCCCGACGCTTCTGGTCKGCCTGATCGTTCTGCTGGCGCTGTCCGCGCCGGCGCTGGGCATGCGGCTGGGCTTCGCCGACTCGGGCAACGACCCGGTGGAAACCACCTCGCGCCGGGCCTACGACCTGCTCACCGACGGTTTCGGCCCCGGCTTCAACGGCCCGCTGATCATCCTGGTCAAGGGCGGCGCCGAGGCCGGGAAGACCGTCCAGGCGGAGCTCGCGAGGACCCCGGGGGTCGCCGCGGCGAGCCCGGCCCTGCCCTCCGAGGACGGCACCCTGTCCACGATCTTCGTCTACCCGACCACATCACCGCAGGCCGAAGGCACCGTCGATCTCGTGCACCACCTGCGCGACGACGTCGCGCCGCCGCTGGAACACCAGACCGGCGCCGAGGTCCTCGTGGGCGGCGCCACCGCCGCCTCCCAGGACGTCTCCGCGACGCTCGCGGCCCGGCTGCCACTGTTCGTCGCCGTCGTCGTCGGCCTCTCCTCGCTCCTGCTCCTGCTCGTCTTCCGATCCATCTGGATCCCCGTCAAGGCGGCCATCCTGAACCTGCTGTCGATCTCCGCCGCGCTCGGCGTGATCACGCTGGTCTTCCAGCACGGGTGGTTCGGTGCACAGCCAGGGCCGGTCGAGGCGTTCATCCCGGCACTGATCTTCGCGATCGTGTTCGGGCTGTCCATGGACTACGAGGTCTTCCTGATCTCCCGCATACACGAGGAATGGATCCAGACGTCGGACCACCCTCATTCGGTACGCGAAGGGCTGGCCTCGACCGGCAAAGTGATCACCGCGGCGGCGGCAATCATGATCGTGGTCTTCGCCGCCTTCGTGCTGAGCCCCGAGCGGATGCTCCAGCAGTTCGGGCTCGGCCTCGCCGTCGCGATCCTGCTGGACGCACTGGTCATCCGTTGCCTCATCGTCCCGGCGGTCATGCAGGTTCTCGGCAGGTGGGCCTGGTGGCTGCCGGCTCCGCTCGCCCGAAAGCTGCCGGCGGTCGCGATCGAACGCCCCGCGACCGTTGCGGACTGACGAGCCGCGGACTGACAAGCCGCCGACTGACGAGCCACCGAACCGCCCGGGGCGTCGCCGACAGATCGCCACGATCGCGCTCTGCACCCTCGGCTGCCTCCTCTGCGTGGCATCCGTCAGTGCCCGCTGGCTGCGTGGCGAGATCCTCGACACCGACCGCTACCTCGGCACCGTCGCGCCACTGGCCGGCAATCCCACGCTCCAGGATGCGGTGGCGACACAGGTGGCGCAGGCCGTCAGCAAACGTCTTTCCCCAGACGCCCAGAACGACATGCCGGGCCCGCTCGCCGACATCCTCTCCGGGCCGATTTCCGCCGGCGTCGAAAAGGCGACCTACCGGATCACGCTCGACTTCGTCCGCAGCGACGCGTTCAGCGCGATCTGGACCGCCGCCAACCGGACCGCGCACCAACAGCTCGTCGCGGTCCTGCGCGGCCGGCCAGGCAGCGTCGTCGCCGTGGACAGCCACGGCCTGCTGACGATCGAGCTGAATCCGGTCGTCGTCGCCCTGGCACACCAGCTCGCCGACCTGGGCGTCGCGCCGGAACAGCTGGACTCCCTGACCGTCACCATGCCCGTCGCGACCGTCGGCGACATCGGCCGGGCCAGGCAGGCGGCCCGCTGGCTGACCCGCGCCGCGTTCTGGCTCCCACCGCTCGCACTCGCCACGATCACCGGCGCCGTCCTGACCGCCGTCGACCGCCGACGCATGCTCGTCATCGTCGGCCTCGGCGTTGCCGCCGCGATGGCCGCCCTCGGGGCGGCGCTGGCGGTATGGCTCCCGGGCACGGTCACCGACGGCATCGGGGACCACAGGCTCAGGAAGGCCGCGACGGCCGTCCTCGACCAGCTGACCGTGCCGCTGCGCGACGAGATCCGGACCACCGCCGTGGCCGGCCTGGTCACCGCCGGAGCGGGCACCGTGTTGCTCATGGCCGCCGGCCGCCGAGCACCGACCACGTTGAGCCCGGCAGGCCCACCGTGAACCCTGAAAACGACGGAAGGCCTCCCGACTGGGGGAGGCCCTCCGTGCGTCCGGGCTTCCGCGCCGTGTCAGCCGTGCGTCGGCGTACGGGCGCGGTCCTGCTTCAGCTCAGCCGGGTCAGCCGGCGGCGTGGCCGCGGCCGAGGTACTTCAGGTAGGCGCCGTTGCTGTAGGTCGACCAGGCGGTCGGGCCCTGCATGGAACAGACCTTCTTCGCCGCGGCCGCGTTGGCGTGGGTGTCGTACAGGTTGATGCCCTTGGTCCAGGGGTGCGCCCAGGTGTTGATCTGCCAGAGGCCCCGGGAGTCCTCGATGCTGGTGGCGAGCCGGGCACTCGGGTTGCCGCCGGACTCGGCCAGCGCGATGGCGACCCAGGTGGACGTCGGCACGCCACGGCAGCCGGACAGGCCCGCGCTCTTGGCGGCCAGGGCGATGGACGAGTCGGAGGCGGCGCTCGCCGGAGAGGCAGCCATCAACCCGACACCGGTGGTGACGGCTCCCACCATGGTGACGGCGGCGAGACGGTTACGCAGGCTGCTCTTGACTGTGCGTCGGATCGACAAGAAAAATACTTTCCCACGACACCTACGGAAGCCCGAAATGGGCACGCGAGCACACTGGCCGAAAAGCCTGGCTCGCAGCGGCGATGCTTCTTCGCACCCGCCCGGAAGAACCCCGGCAGGGTTCTCCGTTTCTGCCCCGCGAAAATGAGAGAGGATATGCACCGGAACCGTGGGCAGAACTCGGCGTCGGCCCGGTGTTAGCGCTCCGGTGGACTCGTGCTTCCGACCGGAACGAGCACAACATTAGACCGGATCTTGAACCGAAGGCAAGCACCCAGCGTCACCGGATACGGTCCCGATCGCTGACTTTCCGCATTTCCCCGTCACCTACAGGCAGATCACCAAACGGCCCGTGACCGGCGTCACGTTTCAGAAGGCCGCGAGATGCCAAGGACGTGGCCGGCCTGCGCCGCGGAGTGCCGCCTCGCAGCGGGGTCGCGGCCGGGTCACGACGCCAACCGCCGCCGCCGCACCGCGCCGGGCCCCATCCGCCCCCCAGCCACGCGGGCCAGCCAGGCCACCCGGATCCGTCCACCCCGGTCCGTCGCCGACAAATCGGCCCGGCCGGGCCCGAAATCCGTCCCCTTGATGCCGACCTGGTCGGCTAACGAGTGGAGTGGCCGTGATCGTTGCTAATGTCGCGGCGTGGAGCGCAGAACGCTGCTGTCGCTGCTGAGCATCGGTGCCGCCCAGTTCCTCGTCGGATGTTCGTCCGGATCCATTCCGCCCGGGCAGCCGACGCAGCAACGGACACCGCCGACCGGCGGTCCGACCAGGCCGACCGGTCAGCCGGCGCAGCATCCGGCGCCGCTGGCCGCCGGCGCCAGCGGGCCCGCTGACCAGGGCGCCACCGTGGGCTCGGTGAGCATGTCGTCCGGCCCGGCGCTGCCACCGATCCCACCGCCACACCCCGGCCCCCCGAAGGTCGTCTTCCAGGCGCCGGGCCAGACCCGACGGATCGCCCTGACCATCGACGACGGTTACGCACCCGAGGTGGTCGCCGCCTACGTAGCCTTCGCGCAACGCAGCGGGATCCCGATCACCTTTCAGCCGAACGGCTGCTACGAGGCGATCTGGGGCCGGCATGCCGCCGCCCTGCGGCCCCTCATCGAGGCCGGCCAGGTACAGATCGGCAACCACACCTGGACGCACCGCAACCTGCTCGCCCGTGGCCGGGCGGACGCGGACATCCGGGCGGACGTCGAGCGGAACGAGGAATGGATCCAGCGGACCTTCGGCATCACCAGCCGGCCCTGGTTCCGGCCGCCCTATGGATCCCACAACAGTCACGTGGACGGYGTCGTCGCCGAGATCGGCTACACGAACATCATGATCTGGAACGGCTCCTTCGGTGACTCCGCCGTGCTGACCCCGGAGCAGCTGATGAACGAGGCCCGGCGCTATCTCCAGCCTGGAACGATCATGCTCGGCCACGCGAACCATCCCACCATCACCGGCCTGTTCGACCAGGTCCAGGAACTGATCGAACAGCGCCAGCTGGAGCCCGTCACCCTCGACACGATGTTCGGCACCTCCCGCGCCACGGGCTGACCCACACGGCGCACCGACGGCCAACCGGGCCGGAACGACGCTGGATCTTCCACCAAGGTCGCCACCGTGGTCAGGACATGGACCGTTACAGTCACGTTGTGCCTGACCGCCGAGCCGCTGCCGCACGGCGCCTGGCGACGTCGCACCTGCCGGTCGGGCTGGACGCGGACGCGGTGGTGACGGCGGCACTCGCCCTGATCGACGCCGACGGGGTCGCCGGTTTCACGATCCGCCGGCTCGGCGAGCAGCTGGGCGTGAGCGCGCCAACCATCTACTGGCATGTCGGATCGAAAGCCGCACTGCTCGACCAGGTCGTCGAACGCGTCCTTTCGAACACGATGCTGAACACCGACCCGGATCAGACCTGGGACCGACGGCTACGGCTGTTCATCACAGCCGTGCGCGAACAACTGCTCGCGCATCCGCATGTACTGGATCTGCTGCCGACCGCAACCTCGCATGCTGTCACCCAGTGGTCGGGCGAGGCGCTCGCGATCATGCGTCAGGCCGGGCTGACCGACGAGGATGCCGGAAGCTACGCGAAGGTCCTCCTCCTGCAGGTCCTCGGCTATGCCCGTGCCGAGGCCGCGGTTCGCACCGCGCGGACCATGGAACCGGTGGCCGGCGGATCGGGCCTGACCTACCGGGTCCGGCCCGAGCTCCTCCGGCCCGAACTCGGCCCCGACGCCGTGCTCATGGGCACCTACGACCTCGACGTCCAGCTGCGGATCATGATCGAACTCCTGGTCGCCGGCGTCGAAGCCGCGATCGAGCGAGCGAGACCAGGGAGACCAGGGAGTCCGAGCCCGGATCGCGCTGGCTGATCAGATCCGCGGATCCCTCCCCCCGCCGGGCGGGCCGCCGTGACGGTGCTGCCTGCCCGCTTCGGGGACGCCTCATCCCGCTGCCGGCGGGTCAAGGCGTTCGAGTGCCCACTGCCGCAGCGTCGTCCGGTGACAGCCGCCAGTGCGCCGCGCCGACCTTCGCCGCCCACAGCGCGTTGGCGTGGGTATAGAGCACGGCCTTCGGTCGCGAGGTCGTCCCCGAGGTCAGCTGGACGCACAGCGGCGCGCTCGGGTCGGGCGCCCGGCGCGGCGCCACGGTGGCCGGGTCGGCGAAGAGCTCGGGCACGGTCCCCGTCTCCGGGTCCAGCCGAGCCACCCACCTCAGTCCTGCCGCGGCGGCGGTGCCCTCGGCACCCAGCCGCGGATCGGTCACGATCGCGACGGCCCCGGTGAGCGCGATCGCATGGGCGAGCTCGTCCTCGGCATACCGGGTGTTGACGTCGACCGCGACCGCGCCGAGCCACGCGCACGCGAACCACAGGTGCAGGAAGGCCGGGCTGTTGTCCAGATGGATGATCAACGTGTCGCCTGCGGTCACGCCACGGGCGGCGAGCCCGGCGGCGGTGGCCTCCACATCACGGTGGAACTCGCCGTAGCTCCAGGAACGCCGTGGCCCGTCCCCGGGAGCCGGCTCCCACAGCAGAAACGGATGGTCCCGCCGGCGCCGCGCCCGTTCGTCGAGCATCGTCCGCACGTCGGCACCCAGGAACGGATGCACAGCCGGCAGGCGGACAGTGCCCAGGCGACTCCGTGTGTCTCCCACAACTCCCCGATCTGTCGTCACGGGCCCCGTTGGTCACGTGCCGTCCAACCTCGGGACGTCTATGCTCGTTATAGGTCTATGGCCGTTATAGTGCGGTCTGCATCACACGGTCAAGCCGCCGCAGGCAGGCAGGCAGGCAGGCAGGCAGGCAGCGAACGTGATCAGTCCGATGCGGCACACAAAAGGGGAGAGCGAGACGTCATGAGACAGAACGACGAGGTGCCGATCGGCTGGCCGCTCCCGGCCGACCGGCTGGTGCTGCCGCTGATCGCCGCGCCGATGACCAGGGTGTCGACCCCGGCCCTCGTGGCCGCCGCCTGTTCCGCCGGAATCGTCGGGGCGTTCCCGACCAGCAACTGCGGTTCGAACGCCGAGCTCGACGAGTGGCTCGACGAGATCGCGGCTGCTGTTCGTACCACGGGAACAACCGCGGACGATGCCGCCAGCGTTCCCACGCCTGGCCCGGTCGCCGCCAACCTGATCGTGCACCGGGCGAACAAACGCCTCGACGACGACCTCCAGACGATTGCGCGCCGTTCCGTCGAGCTGGTCATCACCAGTGTCGGAAACCCGGTTCCGGTGATCGACCCGCTTCACCGCGCGGGCTGTCGCGTCCTCGCGGACGTCGCCTCGCTCGCGCACGCACACAAGGCGGTGGACGCGGGCGCCGACGGTCTCGTGTTGCTCAGCGCCGGGGCGGGCGGTCACACCGGCTGGGCCAACCCGTTCGCCTTCGCCCGCGCCGTTCGCCGGTTCTATGACGGACCGCTGGTTCTCGCCGGCGGTATCAGCGACGGCACGGCACTCTGGGCAGCTGTCACGCTCGGCTACGACCTCGGCTACATGGGCACGAAGTTCATCGCCACCCGGGAAAGCGGCGCGGACCCGAAATGGCGTGCCGCCGTCGTCAGCGCCAGCCTCGACGACATCACCCTGAGCACCGCGCCCAACGGGGTCACCGCCAGCATGGTCGTACCCCCAGGTGGCGCAGGTCAGCCCGCGGGCAGCGCCGGGCACACCGTCTCCGGCGTCGACGCGGTCACCACGGTCGCGGGCGTCGTGGCCGCGACCAGCGACGAATGGCACCGGGCCCGGGCCCGCACCAGCACGGCGCTCAGGGCGTAGGGGCGAGCAGGCCTACGGGGCCAGCAGCCTGTCGTGGACTCAGGATTGAAACGTCCGTTCGAGCGGGTCCGCCCCGTGGCGGATCCCGGAACGTCAGCTGCCGGCGGACCCCAGGTGGAGGCACCTCAACCGTCGTGATGGTTCGATTGGTCCGGCGCCTCGGCAGACAGTGCGAGCACGTCGACGTCGTACTCGGCCGACGGCCGCACGACGAGGGTCGGCGTCGCGCCTCGGCCCCACCGCCGTACCGCGATCAATGCGTCGACATGGACGGGATATGCCGTTCTTCCTCCCTCGATGAGTGGGGTACATTTCCTGGTCAGCGGCGTCGCGACATCCGTCGCCCCCGGCTGGTGAAGCTCATCGGCATCGCGTCGACGCCTCTCGGCGCGCGCGGCCGTAGAAGGGTCGGAATACGGTGCCGATGTCGTCAGTCAATGCCTCAAAAGGATCGCTGGCGCGTTCGACGGTCATTCTGTTGGGACTGGCGTCGGCGGTCGTCACCATAGCCGGGATGCGGGCCTTCCGGGACACTCTGGCCGCGGCATTCCTGGCGTTGGTCCTCGTCGTCACGTGCCATCCGCTGCAGGCGCGCCTACGCCGCCGCGGCGCACCCGGGTGGGTCGGCATCGCCGTGACGATGACGACTATCTATACGATCATGGCCGGTCTGGTGGTCGCCCTGRTCGCGGCGGCCGCCCGACTTGTCACGCTGCTGCCGGACTACGCCACACAGTTCGACAAGCTGCTCAACCAGGCGGCCCGACGGCTGGAGGATCTCGGCGTCACGCCGGAGCAGGCCAGCACGACGGTCGGCCGGCTCGACCTGTCCAAACTGTCCGGCCTGCTGCAGAACATTCTTTCCGGGCTGACCTCGGCGGGGTCGAATCTGATGTTCCTCGTCGCTCTGGTCTTCTTCCTGGCGATCGACGGCGATCAGCTTGCGCGCCGGCTCGACATGGCCGCCGAGTCGCGGCCGCTCCTGGTGAACGCGTTGCGGGCGTTCGCCCGCAACACACGCCGCTATCTTGCCGTTTCCTCGCTCTTCGGGCTGGTCGTCGCGGCGCTCGATGTGCTTGCGCTGCACTGGCTGGCGATTCCGCTGCCGCTGCTGTGGGGGCTGCTGTCGTTCATCACCAACTACATCCCCAACATCGGGTTCCTGGTGGGCCTGCTCCCACCTGCGCTGCTCGGCCTGCTCGAGGGCGGGGTCGCCCGCATGCTCTGGGTCGTGGCGGTCTATTCATCGATCAACATGGTCGTGCAGTCGTTCATCCAGCCGAAGGTCGTCGGGAACGTGGTGAGTCTGTCCGCGACGCTGACCTTCTTCTCGGTGGTCTTCTGGACGCTCGTTCTCGGCCCGCTCGGGGCGCTGCTCGCGGTTCCGATGACGTTGCTGACCAAGGCTCTGCTCATCGACTCCGATCCCGCTGCCCAGTGGTTGCGCCCGCTTCTCGGCGATACGACGGCTGAGGCCACGGACGAGGGTGCCACGCCCTCCGCCCAGTCAGGAACGCAGTCTCCGTGAGGCCACGAGAGGCCGCACCGCTTCGCCGCGATGACCAACCTCGCATGCGGGCCCGGCGGGCGGCCCCGTTCGCGACCCTCGTCAGGAGGTCAGGGAGCGGACGAAGAAGGGCTTCACGTCGAGCTTCTTCTCGAGCACACCGGCCTCGGCGTAGACGTCGGCGGACTTCTGGAACTGGCTGACGATCTGGTCGTCGATCGGGGGCGCGCTCCACTGGCGGCGCCTGAGCACGTCGAGGGCCACCGGCTCGGGCAGTTTCGTCAGCGACGCGAAGATCTTCGAGAACTCGCCCTGGTGCTGGTTCGACCAGATGAACGCGTTGCGCTGCCGGGTCAGGAAGTCGGCGATCGCCGCCTTGGTGCCCGCGTCCTCGACCGCGTCCTCGGTGGCGACGACGAAGCCCAGGCCGCTGTTGATCCCCTCGCCATCGCGAACGATGCGGGCACCCTTGCGTTCGGCGAGCGCGACGTAGGGATCCCAGGTCACCCAGGCGTCGATCTGGTGGGCGTCGAAGGCCGCCGACGCGGCCGGCGGGGCCAGGAACGAGATCGTCAGGTCGTCGGGGGTCAGCCCGGCCTCCTTGAGCGCGCCGAGCAGCAGGTAGTGCCCGATGCTGCCCTCGGTCGACGGGGACACCGTCTTTCCACGCAGGTCGGCGACGGTACGGATCGGCGAGTCCTTGGGAACGAGGATCGCGACGCCCTTCGGGGAGGTTCGGGCCGCCCCGACGACCTTCAGCGGCGCGCCGGCACCGAGCGCGTTGAGGATGGGCGCGTCACCGGCCTGCCCGATGTCGGCCGCGCCGGCGCGCAGCGCCTGCAGCAGCGGGGCGGCGGCGGAGAAGTCCGACCACTCGATCTTGTACGGGACGTCCGCGAGGACGCCCGAGGCCTCGAGCAGTGCCTTCAGCTGGCCGACCTGGTCGGCGACCCGCAGCGTCACACCTGAGAGGTCGGGCCGCCCGGTGGCCGTGGTGGCCGCCGGGGCGTCGTCGGAGTCCGACCCGCAGGCGGTGACCGCCACCACGGCCACGACGGCCACCAGGGCCGCGACGCCGACCCGCAGCCGGGATCCGAGCAGTCTGAACACGCGCACCATCGCACAACGCTCCGGGGTCAGGGATCAGGCCGGGACGGGCAGCCCACCAGGGCGGACCGGGCAGCCCGGTGACATTTTGCTGACAGACAGGATCGACCTCATCTCGGCCGCGTCCCACCGAGCACGGTACAGCACTGTCAGTAATTCATCTTTGACGACCTAAAAAGTGAAGAAGTGACTTCCATCACACATTCAGACCCATTGACCCAGCCTGCCGGGCATGTTTCGGTTGCTCCCGTGTACAGATCAGTTCGGCTGGTCACCCGGAGTCACATCGACCTGCAGCGGATCAAGTCCGCCGCGTGTCCCCGGCACCGGGCTGACGGCTGAGCCTTTCCATCGCCGACTCGGACCGGCGGCATCCCTGCCTGCGGACCGTGAGATGGAAAAGGCTCACCGAGGCGACCACCGCCGCCGTCTCCCCCGTTCTCGCCGGCGACCGTGACTGCTCTTCACGGCGATGACTCGCGCGCCCTCGACGGGAGAACTCGTGACCCTTCAGACCTTTCCCGCCGGCATGGGCGGCGAGAGCAGCACCTCCGGCGAGAACAGGGAGAAAACACACTCACCAGGAACACCGGGAACATCCGGAACACCGGTAGAGGTGGCGCCGGTTCTGACCACCGTCGTGCCCGCCGGTGCGCGGCGGCGGGGATTTCCCCGCTGGGCACGGCGCCCGGTGGGACCGTTGTTCCTGCTGGCGGCGTGGCAGATCGCGGTGTGGACCGGAAGCGCTTCCACCGAGCTTCTCGCCTCGCCGTGGACGGTGGTCACGACGTTCGCCGACCTGATGGGCAGCGGTGAGCTCCCCCGGGCCATCCTGGTGTCACTGCGGCGCGCCGGAAGCGGCCTGCTGCTGGGCGGATTCATCGGCATCACGCTGGCACTCCTGGCCGGGCTGTTCCGGCTCGGTGAAGACCTCATAGACGCCGCGGTCCAAATGATCCGCACTGTTCCCTTCGTGGGCCTCATCCCGCTTTTCATCATCTGGTTCGGCATCGGGGAACGGCCGAAAACCGCCCTCGTCGCCTTCGGCGTCGCGTTCCCGCTGTACCTCAACACCTATGCCGGCATCCGGAACGTCGACGCGACCCTCGTCGAGGCCGCGCGCACGGTGGGGCTCGGCCGGGCGGGGCTGATCCGGCACGTCATCCTGCCGGGGGCGCTGCCGAACGTCCTGGTGGGCCTGCGGTTCTCGCTCGGGATCGCGTGGCTTGCGCTCATCTTCGCCGAGCAGATCAACGCCAACCGGGGCCTGGGGCACCTGATGAACCGGGCCCAGGAGTTCCAGCGCACCGACATCATCGTCGTCTGCCTCGTGGTCTACGCCCTGCTCGGGCTCGCCGTCGACGCCGTCGTCCGACTACTCGAAAGGCTGCTGCTGTCATGGCGACCGGCCTTCAGCGGAGCTTGACCACCGCCGGCGGGGGCACCGAAGCCCCACCCGCGGTCATCGTCCGCAACCTGCGCCGCTCCTTCGGCGACACCACGGTCATCGACGACCTCAGCCTGTCCGTCCCGGCCGGGCAGTTCGTCTGCCTGCTCGGCCGCAGCGGCTGTGGCAAGAGCACCCTGCTGCGGATCCTCGCCGACCTGGACAACGAGATCAGCGGCGAGGTCCAGATCGCGTCCCGGCGCGCGGTGGCCTTCCAGTCGCCGCGGCTGCTGCCGTGGAAACGGGTGTGGCGCAACGTCGTTCTCGGCCTGCCCGGCCGGCCGGACCGGGCCCGCGCGCTCGCGGCACTGACGGAGGTGGGGCTGGCCGACCGTGCCGACGCCTGGCCCAAGACGCTCTCCGGCGGCGAGGCGCAGCGTGCGTCGCTGGCCCGGGCGCTCGTGCGTGACCCCGAGCTGATGCTGCTCGACGAGCCGTTCGGCGCGCTCGACGCCCTGACCCGGATCCGCGTGCAGGGCCTGGTCGAGCAGCTGTGGCAGCGGCACCGCCCGGCGATCCTGCTGGTCACGCACGACGTCGAGGAGGCGTTGCTGCTCGCCGACCGGGCGCTGGTCATGGAGGACGGCGTGATCTCGCACAGCGTGGACGTCACGCTGCCACGGCCGCGCGCCGTGACCGACCCGGCGTTCGTCGAGCTGCGCGCCGAGCTCCTCGCCCGGCTCGGCGTCGGGGCCTCCTCCCCTTCCTGACGAAAGCCGTCCCAACACCCCCGGAGTTCATCGATGCGCTTCCCCAGACCCGGACGTCCAGTGGCACGGCCCCTACGACTCGCGGTGGCGGCGACGCTCGCCGCGGGACTCCTGCTCACCGCCTGCGGCTCCGACGACGACCCCGCTCCGGGCGCCGCCGGCGCAGGCACCGGCGGCACCGAGAAACCGGTCGCGGGCGGGTCGGTCACCTACGCGATCGACACCGAGCCGACCTGCTTCGACATCCACGTCAGCCCGCAGGACATCACCGCGGCCATCCAGCGCAACGTGTTCGACTCGCTCGTCGCGGAGGACGAGTCCGGCACGTTCCACCCGTGGCTGGCGAGCTCCTGGGAGACCTCGCCAGACCTGAAGAGCTACACCTTCAAGCTCCGCCAGGACGTCACGTTCACCGACGGCACCCGCTTCGACGCCGCCGCCGTGAAGGCGAACTTCGACCACATCAAGGCGCCCACGACGAAGTCGCGGTACGCCGCGAGCCTGCTCGGCAGCTACACCGGCACCGACGTCGTCGACCAGTTCACCGCCCGGGTGAACTTCGCCCAGCCCTTCGCGCCGTTCCTGCAGGCGGCCAGCACCGCCTATCTCGGTTTCTACTCGCCGAAGACGCTCGCCGCCGACGCCGACAAGCTGTGCGGCGGTGGCCCGGTGGCGGTCGGCACGGGGCCGTTCACCTTCACCGGCTACACCAAGGGCCAGAGCATCGTCCTGACGAAGAACCCGGCGTACAACTGGGCGCCGGCGACCGCGAAGCACACCGGCGCCGCCTACCTGGACACGTTGACGATCCGCGTTCTCAAGGAGAACTCCACCCGGATCGGCTCGCTGACCAGCGGCCAGATCGACGTCGCCGGTGCGGTGCCGCCGGCGAACGTGGCCGCGGTCGAGGCGAACGGGCGCCTGCAGGTGCTGCGCCGCGACGCGGCCGGCTCGCCGTACAGCCTCTACCTGAACACCACGCTGGCACCGTTCACCGACGAGCGGGTGCGCGTCGCCTTCCAGCGTGGCCTGAACATCGACCAGGACGTGAAGACCGTCTACTTCGGCCAGTACAAGCGTTCCTGGAGCCCGCTCACCGCGGTCACGCCCTCCTACGACAAGGGCCTGGAGAACAGCTGGCCCTACGACCCGGCCAAGGCCAACCAGTTGCTCGACGAGGCCGGCTGGACGGGCCGTGACGCCGACGGCTACCGCACCCGTGACGGCCACCGGCTCACCGTCGCCTGGCCGATCATCCCGGCCACCGTCCGCGAACAGCGTGACGTCCTCGGCCAGGCGTTCCAGGAGGACCTCAAGAAGATCGGCATCGAGCTCACCCGCCCGTCCCTCGACGCCGGCACGTACCTGAAGGAGGCGTACGCCGGCAAGTACGCCGTCCTGGACTTCAGCTGGGCCCGGTTCGAGCCGGACGTGCTGCGGCTGTTCTTCCACTCGGCCAGCACTCTGGCCGGCGGCGGCCAGAACGCCGCGTTCGTGAAGGACCCCGAGGTGGACACCTGGACGACGACCGGTGCGGGCACCTTCGACGAGAAGGTCCGTGACGACGTCTACGCGCGCACCCAGCAGCGGGTGGTCAAGATCGGCGCGGTCGTACCCGTCTACACACCGTCGTCCATCCTCGCGGCCGGCAGGCACGTCCACGGGATCGCCTTCGACACGAACGCCTGGCCGCAGTTCTACGACGCCTGGCGCGACCGAAAGTGAAGGCCGTCGAACCCGTTCGGACACGGCCACGGGGGTGGATCGTGCTGCGCGCGGTCGGGCGGCGGCTCGCCCGCGCGGGCGCGGTCGTCCTCGGCGCGGCGACCCTCGCGTTCGCCGCGTTGCAGCTGCTGCCCGGGGACCCGGTGGCGGTCATGCTGGGGCCGGCCACGACGGCGTCCCCACAGGTCCGCGAGCAGATCAGGGCCGACTTCGGGTTCGACGAGCCGGTACCGGTGCGCTACCTGCACTACCTCGGTGATCTGGTGACGGGCGACCTGGGCCGGTCCTACCAGCTCCAGCAGCCGGTCACCACGCTCATCGGGGAGCAGCTGTGGCCGACGGTGCAGCTCGTCGCGGCGAGCGTCACCCTCGCCGTGGTCATCGCGGTGGTCTCCGCGGTGGTCACGGCAGGCCGCCGCTCGGCACTGCGCGCCGTGGTCACGCTGCTGGAGCTGGTGGCGCTGTCCACCCCGCAGTTCTGGCTGGGGATCGTGCTGCTGACAGTGTTCTCGTTCCGCCTGAACCTCTTCCCGGTGGCGGGTGCGCAGGACCTCAGGGCGCTGGTGCTGCCGGCGGTCACCCTCGCGCTGCCCGTCGCCGGGGTGCTGGCACAGGTGCTGCGGGAGGGCATCGAGACGGCGCTGGAACAGCCGTTCGTCGTCGCTGCCCGGGCCCGGGGCCGCAGCCGGATCGGGGTGCGGCTGCGGCACGCGGTCCGGCACGCGGCGGCCCCGCTGCTCACGCTGACCGGCTGGGTGACGGGTTCGCTGCTGGGCGGCGCGGTGCTGGTGGAGACCGTCTTCGGTCGCCCCGGCCTCGGTTCGCTGGTGCTGCAGGCGGTCGCCAGCCGGGACATGCCGGTCGTGCTGGGCGTGGTCCTGCTGACCGCCACGGTGGTGGCCGTCGTGTTCATCCTGGTGGACCTGGTGCAGCTGGCGCTCGACCCACGGCTACGGACGGCGGCAGCTCTGTGACGAACACCGACACCCGGACGGACATCGACACCGGGACCGGCGACAGCCCCGAGACCGGCAGCGGCCCCGAGGCCGGCGGCAGCCCCGCGGCGGGCATAGACACCGGGGCGGGCACCGGGGCGGGCATCGACACCGTGCTCACGGGCGGCGCCCGGCGTCCGGGTCCACGCGACTGGTCGGTC
The DNA here is from genome assembly GCF_001983215.1 of Frankia sp. CcI49. NCBI lineage: Bacteria > Bacillati > Actinomycetota > Actinomycetes > Frankiales > Frankiaceae > Frankia > Frankia sp. CcI49. Next base: position 125,931 of record NZ_MOWP01000015.1, on the reverse strand, counting down.
CCCCGGCCGGGTGTCGTCGTCGCGGCGGCGGTACTGGCGCTGGCTGCCTTCGTCGCGGCCGCGCCGGGGCTGCTGACCGACGCCGCGCCAACCGACATCGACCCCGTGCACGCGCTGGCCGGGCCGGGCGCAGGCCACTGGTTCGGCACCGACCAGCTCGGCCGCGACGTGTTCACCCGCGTCGTCTACGGTGCCCGCACGTCGCTGCTGCTCGGCCTCGCCGCGATCGGCCTCGCCGTCGCCGGTGGTGTGGTGCTGGGCCTGGCCACAGCGCTCGGCGGGCGCGGGATGGAGCGGATCCTCACCTGGCTGACGGACGTCACGCTCGCGCTGCCCCCGGTGCTGCTCGCGCTGCTGGTGGTCGCCGTGCTCGGCGCCGGAACGGCGAACACCGTGATCGCGATCGCGATCGCCCTCATTCCGGTGTACGGGCGGCTGGTGCGCACCGAGGCGATGCTGGTGCTGCGCTCCGGCTACGTCGAGGCCGCGGTCGGGCTCGGCCTGCGCCGTGGTGTGGTGGTCGCCCGCCATGTCCTGCCCAACGCGCTCGGCCCGGTGCTGGTCCTGGCCACGGTCGGGTTCGGTACCGCGCTCATGTACGCCTCCGCGTTGAGCTTCCTCGGCCTCGGGTCGAGCCCGCCGAGCCCGGAGTGGGGCCTGATGCTGTCCGAGGGTCGCGACTTCCTCCAGACCGCCTGGTGGACGGGGGTGTTCCCGGGTGCGGCGATCACCGGAACCGTGATCGCCGTGACGGTCGTCGGCCGGTACGCGCAGGCCCGTTTCGCCGGACGGGTCGACTGGCGGGCGGGCCGATGACCGGGCCGGTGAGCGTGGTTGCGGGCGGGCCGGTGGACGGGCCGCTGCTCGTCGTCGACGGGCTCGACGTGACGTTCCAGGTGGGTGGCGAGCGGGTGCACGCGGTGCGCGACGTGTCGTTCACCCTCGACCGCGGCGAGTGCCTGGCGATCGTGGGCGAGTCCGGGTCCGGGAAGAGCGTCACCGCCCGCACACTGATCGGTCTGACCGGTGGGCGTTCGACGGTGCGCGCCCGCCGGCTGTCCTTCGACGGCACCGACCTGACCGCGCTCACCGAGGCACGCTGGCGGGCGGTGCGCGGACGGCACATCGGGCTGGTGCTGCAGGACGCGCTGGTGTCCCTGGACCCGCTGCGGACGGTGGGCGCGGAGGTCGCCGAGCCGTTGCGCGTCCACCGGCTCGCCGCTCGGGGCGAGGTCGCCGGCCGGGTCAGGGACACGCTGGCCGACGTCGGCGTGCCGGATCCGGCCCGGCGCGCCCGCCAGTACCCCCACCAGCTCTCCGGCGGGCTGCGGCAGCGGGCGCTGATCGCGTCCGCGGTCGCGGCCGGACCGCGGCTGCTGCTCGCCGACGAACCGACCACCGCCCTGGACGTGACCGTGCAGGCCCAGGTGCTCGATCTGCTGCGACGGCTCCGGCAGGAAGGCCTGGCACTCCTGCTGATCAGTCACGACCTCGCCGTCGTGGCCGGCATCGCCGACCGGATCGCCGTCATGTACGGGGGGCTGATCGTCGAGGGCGGACCAGCGGAACAGGTGCTGCGCGACCCGCGGCATCCCTACACCCGGGCGCTGCTCGCGGCCGTCCCCACGTTCCACACCAGGGACCTGCACACCAGGCGGAGCCGGCTGGCGGTCCCGGTGCCCCGCCAGCCCGGGGCCGGCCCGGACGGCTGCCCGTACGCGGCCCGCTGCCGGCTGGCGGACGAACGCTGCCGGACGGAGCTCCCGCCCCCGGCCGAGGCCGACCCCGGGCACAGCGTCCTGTGCTGGCACCCCGCGCCGACCCCCGGCCCATCGGCCCGATCTGACCCGTTCCGTCCGTCCCACCCGGCCGACCCGTCGGGCCCGTTCGGGTCGGCCGGATCTGCCGAACCCGTCGGCCCGGCCGTCCTGGCCGTCGCCGAACCACCACCGCTCGCACACATGCCAACCGGGAGCGTGCCCGCCGCGGGCATGCCCACAGAAGTCGCCCGCGGCGAGGTTCTCCTCGACGTCGACGGGCTCTCCAAGCGGTTCCGCGGGCCCGGCGGGGCCTGGCAGCACGCCGTCGACGACGTGTCGTTCCAGCTGCGCGCCGGCGAGACGCTCGGCGTCGTCRGCGAGTCCGGGTCGGGGAAGACGACGGTGGCCCGCATCGTGCTGGGCCTGCTCACACCGGACGCCGGCACGGTCCGCTTCGCCGGTGCCCCGTGGAACGGGGACGGGGTGCTCGAGCGCGACCGCCGGCCGCATCGCCGCCGTGTACAGGCCGTCCAGCAGGATCCACTGAGCTCCTTCGATCCCCGGTACACCGTCGAGCGGATCATCGGGGAGGCGGTGGCGGGCAGCCCCCGCCGGGGCGGGCGGCGGGCACGGCGTGACCGGGTCGCCGTCCTGCTCGACCAGGTGGGGCTCGGCGCGAACCTGCTGGGACGGCGGCCGCGGGAGCTCTCCGGCGGACAGCGCCAGYGGGTGGCGATCGCGCGGGCGCTGGCGCCGGAGCCGGCGCTGCTCGTCTGTGACGAGCCGGTGTCCGCCCTGGACGTGTCGATCCAGGCCCAGATCCTCGACCTGCTCGCCGACCTGCAACGTGACCTCGGGGTGGCGATGCTGTTCATCTCCCATGACCTGGCGGTGATCCACCAGGTCGGCGACCGGCTCCTGGTGATGCGCGACGGCGGGATCGTCGAGTCCGGTGAGCTCCGGCAGGTCTTCGCACAGCCGGCGCACCCGTACACCCGGGAGCTGCTCGCCGCGGTCCCCCGGCCCGCCGAGTCCGCCATACGGGCGATGGCCCGCTAGCGCGTTGGCGGCCGGAGCGGGACCCACAGGTGGGAAGGCGGCGCGGCGTCCCCACGGCCTGGTCGAACGGGCCGCGGAGATCTCGGTGTTCACCCGGCTGCTGGCCCGCGGCAGGCTCGGGGACGGCAGCGTCGTGGTGCTCAGCGGGGCGGTTTCGACCGGCAAGACCGAGCTGTTGAACGCCCTGGTCGACGATGCGGCGGCGACGGGTGCGGTGGTTCTGACCGCGCTCGCCACCCCCGCGGAACGCGACGAACCGCTGGCCCTCGTGCGCCAGTTGTTCCGCACACCGCCACAGTTCGGCCCCGAGGACGATCTCGCCTGGCCTCGGGTCACCGACGCCGAGGCTGCCTCCGCAGCCCCCACCGACACCGGTACGACTCCCACCGACCAGCTGTCGACCAGCGCCGTGCACGACCTGTGGTCGGCGATCGACACACTCGCGCGCCGGGTCCCGGTCGTCATCGGTGTCGACGACCTGCATTTCGCCGACGTGGAGTCGTTGCGCTGCCTGGCGTACTTCGGCGGCCGGGTGCGGGCGTCACGGGTTCTGATCGTCGTGAGCGAGAACATCGGACATGTCGGGACGGATGCTTCGCGAGCCTCCTGGCACACCGATCTTTTGCGCCAGCCCCACTGTCACCGGATCCAGGTCTCCCCGCTGTCGCCGCGGGGGGTGGCCGAGCTGCTCGACACCCGGCTCCGACTGCCCGTCGGCACGGTCACGACCACCCGCTGGCACCACGTGAGCGGTGGGAACCCGCTGCTGCTGCGGGCCCTGACCGAGGACGCCGCCGCCGTGGCCAGGCAACCCGCCGGACTCGCCGGACTCGCCGAACCCACCGGTCCGGCCGGACCCGCCGCACCGGGAGAACCCGCCGAACCCGCGGAGCCAGCCGAACCCGTCGCCGGCACGGCCTTCGGCCAGGCATACCTGACCTGCCTTCACCGCGGCGGGCCCGACCTGCTCCAGGTCGCGCGCGGGCTGGCGATCCTCGCCGAGTCCGGCTCGTCCGCCTCGCTACGCCAGCTCGTCGACGCGGACGAGCCGACGGTCGAGCGGGCCCTGGACCTGCTGGAACGCGCCGGCCTGCTCGAGCGCGCCGGTCCGCTGGGCACCGGCCGGTTCCGCCACCCGGCCGCCCGGGCCGCGGTGCTCGCCGAGATGTCCCCGGGCGAACGGTCGCATCTGTACCAGCAGGCGGCCCGCCTGCTGCAGGTCGACGGCGCAGCTGCGCACACCGTCGCCGCGCATCTGGTCGCCGCGCACCGCCCGCCCGGGCCATGGGCGTTCGCCGTGCTGTGTCGGGCGGTCGAGGAGACCCTCGACCACGATCGGCTCTTCGCCACCGAGTGCCTGCGGCTGGCCCGCCTGGTCTGTTCCGACGACATGCAGCGGGCGACGGTCGCACTGCTGCGGCTGCGGATCTCCTCTCCCAGCGCGGAGGTCGACCCACTCACCGCGGCCGAGCACCAGGTCGCGGTGCAGGCAGCGCTGGGCGGTACCAACCGGGAGATCGCCAGAATCCTGCACATCACCGCGAGTACCGTCGAGCAGCATCTGACCCGGGTTTACCGCAAACTCGGCGCGAAAGGCCGCGCCGACCTGCGGTCCACTTTCATGCAGTTCGCCCGCGAAGATCTCGACTAGCCGGTGACCGTCGATATTCCGCGATACGCAATCCAACCGCGGCCGACACCACGTGACATCGGTCACCACCCAAGAGCATTTCCGTCGTCGACGCGAACCTGCGACATCAAAGATCACCGCGAGCCGGAAAGAGTTCGGACATTTTCGCGTAACACTATCGCAGAAATAGCCGCACAGGGGTCACCTAGGGGGGTTTCAGGGGTACCTCGGAAGCAATTCTCCGGTGATTATTGACGGAGCGACGCGCCGCAGTTCGACGCGCCCCGGATCCCGGGTTCCTCCGGCTCCCCGGACCCGAACACCCGGAGAATTCCCCAGAAAACCAGCGTCCTACTTCATCCGCCGAGCCGTCATGCGAGCCCGGACACCGAGTCGTGCCCGCAGACACCGCCCCACGAGACACGATGGGACAACGATGAGATACGAAATCCTCGGGCCTCTTCGGGTGACGAAGGAGGATGGCACCTGCTTCATCAGCGCCCCCAAGATGGAGACCCTGCTCGCCACCCTCCTGGTCCGCCCGAACGAAGTGGTGTCGGCCGACCAGCTCATCAGCGAGATCTGGGGTGCGGCCGCACCGCGGAGCGCGAATGCCGGAATCCACGTGATGGTGTCGAACCTGCGCAAGTTCCTGGCCCGGCCGGACCGGACGGACAGCCCGATCGTGACCCGCGCCCCGGGCTACCTGCTGGACCTGGGCGACGACACCCTCGACGCCCACGACTTCCTGGACCTGGCCGCGCGCGGACACGAGCACGTGCGGCTGAAGAAGTACGCGGAGGCCGTGGCCTGCTTCGACCGTGCGCTCGGGCTGTGGCGGGGCCAGCTGCTCGGCCGGCCGCCCGCCAGCCCGATGATCGTCTGGTATGACACCTGGCTCGCCGAACAGCGGCTGGGCTGCCTGGAGGCGAACCTGGAGGCGGAGCTCGAACTCGGCCGCCACCGCCGGCTCGTGCCCAGGCTGTACTCGCTCATCACCGAACACCCGCTGCACGAACCGTTCTACCGCCATCTGATGGTCGCGCTGTACCGGGCCGAGCGGGTCGCCGACGCACTCGACGTCTACCGGACGGCCCGCACCCGGCTGCGCGACGAGCTGGGCCTCGAGCCGTGCCGCTCGCTGCAGGACACACAGCGGGCGATTCTGGTCGGCGACCGGCGCATGGGCCTCGTCCGGCTCGCCGGCTGACCGCTCTCGCTCCCGCCCCCGGGTCCCGCCCCCGGGTCCCGCCCCCGGGTCGGGCCGACCACGAACCTGCCCTGCCCCATCTGGAGGGGCTGTCCGTGGCCCGGCCCGCCCCGGGGCGTCAGCCCCGGGGGGCGGTCAGCCGCCCTCGATCGCGGCGGACTGCACCGCGGCGAGGTCCACCTTCTCGCCTCGGCCGTCCTCCCGGAAGAGCAGCAGCGCGGCCAGCACCCCGACGACCATGGTCACCGCGGTGATGACGAAGCCGAGCTTGAACCCCTCGGTGAGCGCGGCCGCCGCCGCGTCGCCGGCGCGGGCCGCGTCGGCCGTCCGGCTCTCGGCGAGCGTCGCGATGACCGCGAAGCCGAGCGATCCCCCGACATAGCGGCTGACGTTGAGCAGCGCCGCGGCGATGCCCGTGCTCTCCGCCGGCACGCCCGTCACCGCCGCGATGTTGATCGGGACGAAAAGGATCGCGAACCCGAGGCTGACCACCACCGACGGCAGGATGATGTTCGTGCCCAGACCGCCGTCCGGCGAGATCCCGGTGAACAACAGCAGACCGCCGGCGACGATCGCGCAGCCGATGGCGACGACGGCGCGGATGCCGATCTTCGGCACGAGCAGTGGGCCGACCGGCGCGGCGACCAGCAGGGTCACGGCGAGCGGCAGGTAGGCCAGGCCGGTCTTCAGCGGGGAGTAGTGCAGTACCTCCTGCGCGTACAGAGTGACGAAGAACAGCATCGCCCACAGCGCGACCGCGACGAGCGCCTGGACCGCGTTCGCGCCGGACACCGAACGGTTACGGAACAGCGAGAACGTCATCAGCGGCTCGGCCGCGACGAACAGCTCGTGGACGACGAAGTAGGCGAGGAGCACGACGGCGCCGGCGAGCAGGCCGAGCGTCCGCCCGGACCCCCATTCGTGCTCGCTGGCCTGCAGCACCGCGTAGATCAGCAGCGCGGTGCCGCCGGTGGAGACCAGCGCGCCGACGACGTCGAAGCGGTGCGCCCGGGTCGTGCGGTCCGCGGGCAGGTACCGGCTGGCACCGGCCAGGATGAGCGCGCAGATCGGGACGTTCAACAGGAAGATCCACCGCCAGCCGGGCCCGTTGACGAGCACGCCGCCCAGCACCACACCCAGGGCGCTGCTCACGCCGGCGGCGGTACCCCAGACCGCCAGCGCCTTGTTGCGGGCCGGGCCCGCCGGGAAGATCGACGCGATCATCGCCAGCGTCATCGGGATGCTGAACGCTCCGGCCAGGCCCTGCAGCGCCCGGGTGGCGACGAGGCTGCCCGCGTCCTGCGACAGGCCCGCGGCGAGCGAGGCGACCAGGAACAGGGCGATTCCCCCGACGAATATCCTCCGCTGACCGAACACGTCACCGGTCCGGCCGCCGAGCAGCAGGAAACCACCGAACGCCACCGTGTAGGCGTTCACCACCCACGGCAGGTCGCCCTGGGAGAAACCGAGGTCGTCCTGAATGCTGGGCAGCGCGACGTTCACGATCGTGATGTCTAGGGTTTCGAGCATTGCCGCGACGCACAACAGCGTCAACGCGATCGTGTGCACGGACGTCCAGACGAACGACGCCGGGTTCGAGGACGTCGAGTTCGAGGACGTCGAATTCGTGTGCACCGAATGTGATGGCGCCGGCCTCGGGGGCGCGGAGCTCCCGGCGGCCGGCTCGCGCGCCGGCCCGTCGACGGCTCGCACCGCCGCCCCGGACTCCTGCTTTTCCGTCATGGGTTGCGAATTCCTTTCGAGCGACTGTGACCGACCAGCCTTTTCCGTCGACGTGTCCGAGCCGCCGTGACAGCACCCGGCAGACGTGAGATGGAAAAGGCTCAATGAGCCTTTTCCATCTCACGGCGCATGGTCAGGGACACCGCAGGTTCGAGTCGACGACGGAAAAGGCTCGGCTTCGGGGCCGCGGATCCGGGCGGCGGTCGTTCTTCCCCACCCGGATCCGCGGCCGATGCCGCCTACTGCGCGGCGGGCGCGTCCGCCGGCGTCTGGACGTCCCAGGAGTAGCCATGCGGAACGAGGAAGTCGAGGAAGCTCGCGGCGTCGAACGCCTGGGCGGGGCTGAGCACACCGGCGCGGGGCGGCTGGGCGAGCAGCCGACGGACAGCCTCCGCCACGATCACCGCGGTCGACCCGTAGATGTCGCTGGCATGCAGGACACCGCGGGCACGGCGCCCGTCGGCACCGGTGGCCTCCGCGACGATGGTGAACCTGGCCGCAGCGCGGCGGGTGTCGTCCGGGCCCTCGGCAAGGTTGTCGATGATGGTCGCGACGGTCTCGGCGGGCAGCTGGAGCAGCTGCGCGAACTCCGGCGTGACGATGCTGGCGTTGATGACGACCGACAGCCGGTCGGTCGGCACGTGCCGGGGAACGGTGATGACTTCCGGGCCCGCCCAGCTGATGACCGGCGTCGGCTCCACGTTCCCCGGGAACGTCACCGCCTCGTACGGCGTCGTGCCGTCGCCGGGCCGCCATCCGCCGTCGCTGTAGACGAAGGTGCCGCTGGTCAGCGCACCGAAGGCCGACCGGACGGTTCCCCTGCTCATGTCCCAGTCGTGTACGTCGTAGGCCACGAGGAGATCGGTCGCCTGCTCGACCCGGGAGCCGACCACGTTCGCCAGCAGATCGCCGGGAACGATGTCGAAACCGACGGACGGGACGACGGCCACCCCGGCGTTCTGCGCGGGACCGGAGAACTCGTCGAAGACCTTCTTCACGAACAGCTGCTCGGCGGTCGTGTCGAGATAGTGCACACCCGCCTCGATGGCGGCCCGGACCACCGGTTCACCCACCAGCGCGAACGGGCCCGCCACGTTGACGACGACATCGCTGCCGCGGAACGCGTCCGCCAGGGCTGCCGGGTCTTCCACACCGACCTGGCGGGTCGCTATCTCGACCTTCCGGCCGTCGACGGAGTCACCCGGCTCGGTGTCGGCCAGCTCCGTCGCCAACGCCCGCAGCCGGTCACCGTCCCGGCCGGCCAGAACGACGGAAAATCCGCGGCGCCGAAGCTCGGCGGCCACCAGCCGTCCGGTGTATCCACTCGCGCCGTAAACGGTGATCGCCATGCGGAATCCCCTCCTCTATGGAGCCTTCTCCATCTCACGGGCACGGTCCGGGACACCGCGAGTCCACGTCGCCGAGAATCCACGTCGCCGCGAGTCCAGGTCACCGAGAGTCCAGGTCGCCGAGAGTCCGCGTCGCCGACGGGAAAGGCTCATTCAGTACCCGTCATACTTGCGGGGATCAGCCGGCACGCCCATCCCGCAACTAGGGGCTTCGCGCACCCCCCCAAGTTTGGGGATTTTTTCGATCGGCAAGGTCGGGTAAGCTCGCGGGCGTGGCGAAACCTGCCCTCGGAATCCGCGCCAGCGCCGTTCGCGAGGGGATCGCGGACCTGTGCGAGCAGCGCATCACCCCGGAAGACCTCGTCGCCGAGGTCGCCGAGCGGGTCCGCCGAGTGGTTCCGTACGACGCCGGCTCGTGGATGACGACCGACCCCGAGACGCTGCTGCCGACCCGGCTGCACGCCGTCGGTCCCAAGGTCTGCCTGCGCGCCGACGACCTGCACGACGAGCTGGCGGGCACCGGCGTCAACGGGTTCCTCGACCTCGACCGATCCGGGCGTTGCGCGGTGTCCCTCGCCGCCTCCACCGGCGGCGACCTGGACCGCGCCACCCGGCACCGGTCCGTCCACGAGCCGCTGGGGCTGCGCGACGAGCTGCGGCTGCTCGCCCGGGACGGCAGCGCCACCTGGGGCATCGGCTGTCTGCGGCGCGCCGACGACGAGCCCGACTTCACCGCCGCCGAGGTCCGTTACGTCGCCTCGATCGCCCGCCATCTGGGCCACGGCCTGCGGTCCGGCCTGGCCCGCACCGCGGCGCCACGCACCCCGCTGGCGGGCTCCGGCACGCTGATACTGGACGCGGCGGGCCACCTCGAGGCCTCCACCGCGGAGGCGGACCGCTGGCTGCGGCGGATCAGCCCGGCCGAACCGCCCGAGCTGCCGGTGTCGGTCACGATGGTGGCCGTGCAGGCCCAGGCGAACGCCGTAGCGGGCGGCCCGCCCCGACCGGCCCGGCTGCGGATGTCGCTGCCCGGCGGCGGCTGGCTGCTGGTGCAGGGCGAGGTGCTGGTCTCCGCACCGGCGCACGGGGGCGGCGGCACGTCACGCACCGCCGTCGTGCTGGAGCCCGCGAGCCGCGCCGACCTGCTGCCGGTGATGCTGGCCCTCTACGGCCTCACCGCGCGCGAACGCCAGCTGGCCGAGCTGCTCGTCGCCGGGCACGGCACCGACCGGATCGCCCGCAGGCTCGGGATCTCCCAGCACACCGTGCGCGACCACACCAAGGCGATCTTCGCGAAGGTGAACGTGGCGACCCGCGCCGAGCTGACCGCGGTGCTCGGCGCCGAGGTCACCGGCCCCCCGGTCGACGTCCCCGGCGGCCTGGGCGACCTCGGCCTCGCCGGCTGACGCACCGCGCCCGGAAACGCCACGGTCCTCGCAACCCCAGAAGACTGGACGCTGCGAGGACCGTCGGCGTTCTGCTCCTCAGTGCGGAGCCATCAGTGAGACTGCGTTCCCCGGGTACATTGCCATTAAGCAAGAGCCGAGGATTCGACTGCCGGAGATCCTGCCACAGATCGGCATCAGTCAAGATCTCCCAGCCGGTGGTCCGGGAGGCTCGTACCCCACGAACACAGCCGGACCTCCGAGTGCTCGGTAGACAGGCAGCTCGGTAGCCCGGCAGCCCGGTTTTGCAAGTCGCAAGAGTGAACGATTTCGGTCGTTCCAACGACCAAAACCCTTCTTTCTTGCGGGCCGCCAGGTGAATCGGGCACCCCTTTTGCCGCGAAAGGGGTGAAATGACCCCGCCGCACGGCAGTGCGGGATCCTCGATGGATGGCCGGACGGGCGGGATTCACCCCCCATCAGCACGGCTCCGCCAAGCCCATACAGGCAGCCCGGATCCGCCGCTTCTCAGGATTCTGCGACGGGCTCTTCGCTCATCGCCCTTGGACTAGCGCTGCGGATCAGACGGCGGTGAGGCGAAGGGTGGCTGCGGGGGTCTCCGCGCTGCCAGCCGGGACGATCGCGTAGCGGCGCCGCTCCCATGGATAGTGCGGCAGGTCGACGACGGCACGGGGCAGGTCCGTCAGCTCGCCTTCGCCGGGCTCCACGGGAGTGCCCGCGGCGAGCGCGTCGAGGGCCGCGAGGGCCTGCGGCCGGCTGGCGGCGAGCACCCGGGCGCGGACGGGGTGGCGCGCCCGGCCCGCGGTCGCCGTGTAGGCGAACGCCGGGTAGGCGTCGTCCGGGAGGGTGGCCAGCCGGTCCCGGTAGCGCGCCGCGAGGACCCGCAGCGCGTCCGGGGTTCGTGCCGTCACCTCGAAACCGGCCACCGGAACCGCCCTCCCGCCACCGGCCGCGGCACCCACCACATCACCGCTGCCCACCGCGGCGCCGGTGCCCACCGCACCACCGGTGCCCACGGCGGCGCCGGCACCCACCGCCGCACCGCTGCCCGCTGCGGCGCCGATGTCCACCGCGCCGATGTCCACCGCGGTGCCGACGTCCGCCGGGCCGACGATGACGTGGGCGTTGGTACCGCTCATGCCGAAGGAGCTGACGCCGGCGTAGCGGCCGTCGTCCGGTGACCAGGCCTCGACCTCGGTGGGGATGGCGATTCCGGTACCGGCGAGGTCGAGGCGCGGGTTCAGGGTCCGGAAGTGCACCAGCGGAGGCACGGCCCGGCGCTGCACGCACAGGATCGCCTTGAGCAGGCCGGCCATGCCCGCCGCGGACTCCAGGTGGCCCAGGTTCGACTTCACCGATCCGACCGTCAGCCGGCGCCCGCCGCGCGGACGGCCGAGGACGGTCGCGATCGCGTCCATCTCGATCGGGTCGCCCAGGGCGGTCCCGGYGCCATGCGCCTCCAGGTGCCCGATGTCCGCGGCGGTCAGGCCCGCGTCGGCCAGCGCCGCGGCGATGACGTCGATCTGGGACCGCACGTTGGGCGCGGTGATGCTGGCGGACCTGCCGTCCTGGTTGAGCGCCGAGCCGGCGATCACCGCGTGGATGCGGTCGTTGTCCCGCCGGGCGTCCGCGAGGCGCTTGAGCACGACGATCCCGCAGCCTTCGGAGCGGGTGAAGCCGTTCGCGCGGGCGTCGAACGGCTTGCACAGCCCGTCCGGGGCGAGCAGGCCCGACTGGGAGATCAGCCTGGTCGACGCCGGAGACACGATGAGGTTGACACCGGCGGCGAGCGCGACCTCGCACTCGCCCCGCAGCAGCGCCTGCCGCGCGAGATGGACAGCCACCAGCGACGACGAGCAGGACGTGTCCACCGCCATCGCCGGGCCGGTCAGCCCCAGGGTGAACGCGATCCGCCCGGCGGAGTAGCAGATCGCGTTGCCGATGCCCCAGACCGCGTCGACGTCGGCGGGCCGCCAGTCGTCGTAGTCCTGGTTGGTGATGCCGACGAAGAATCCGGTGCGGGTCTCGGTCAGGCGCTCCGGGGGCAGCGCGGCGTCCTCGAGGGCCTCCCAGGCAGCCTCCAGCAGCAGCCGGTGCTGCGGGTCGAGCCGCCGTGCCTCGCGGCCGCCGATACCGAAGAAGCCGGCGTCGAAGTCCATCACCTCGTCGAGGAACCCGCCTTTGCGGTGCAGGCCCGCCCACTGGTCGGCGAACGGGCCCATCCGTTCCTGGCTGAGCGGGGTGACCAGGTCACGGCCGGCGGCGAGCGCCGTCCAGTAGCCGTCGAGGTCGTCGATGCCACCGGGCAGGCGCAGGCCGACGCCGACGACGGCGAGCGGCTGGTCGGCGCGTTGCGCGTCGAGCTGCGCCCGCAGCGAGCGGATCGTGTCGAGCGCCCGCGCGAGCGCGGTACGGGACGCCGGTGCGGGGGCCGGGGCGCCGGGCGGCGGGGCAGCGGCCGGGACGAGCGTGGGACTGTCGTCGTGAGCCATGCGTTCTCAGTCCTCCTGGGTGGCGGCGGGGGCCGCGGCCTCGAACAGTCGCTCCGTCAGGGCGCCGGACAGGGCGCGCATCGTTCCGTACGTCCACAGCAGGGTCGGCGACAGCTTCAGGCCGAACGCCGACTCCAGGCGGTTGCGGAACTCCAGGCCCATCAGCGAGTCGAGGCCGAGCGATTTGAACGGCAGGTCCCGCTCGATCGCGGTCGGGTCCAGGCGCAGCACCCGGCTGGCCAGCTCGCGCACCTTGCCCTCGAGCAGCTCGCGGCGGTCGTCGCCGTCGCTGGTGCGCAGCCGGGCGAGGAACTCGTTGCCCTGCTCACCCACCGGGGTGCCGTCGCGCGAGGCCCGGCGCAGCACGCTCCAGCTCTCCAGCGCGGCGGTGTCCGGGTAGGAGTCGAACCACTGCCGCAGGTCGAGGCGCAGGTAGGCGACGACCTGCCCGTCGGCACCCCGGCCTGCGATGCGCCGGCCCACGGTCTCCTGGCCTGCGGTCTCCTGGCCTGCAGTGTCCTGGCCCGCGGCACCCTGGCCCGCGGTGTCCGGACCACCGGCGCCGAGGTAGCCGGCGAGTGCCTGCCACGCCTCCTCGGCGGTGAAGCTGCCCATCCCGCGGTCGGCGAGGCGGGCGCCCCGGTTGTCCTCACTCGCCGCCAGCCCGATCTCGGCGAACGGCCCCCACTGCACGCTCAGCCCCGGCCGGCCGCGGCGGCGGCGGGCGACGGCGAGCGCGTCGAGGTAGGCGTTGCCGGCCGCGTAGGCGGCCTGGCCGGCGTTGCCGATCAGCGCCGCCGCGGACGAGAACAGGACGAAGAAGTCGAGCGGGTCGGGGTCGGTAGCGGCGTCGAGGTTGCGGGCACCGTCGACCTTCGGGGCCAGCACCCGCTCGGCCTGCTCGGGCCGCAGGGTCAGGATCGTCGCGTCGTCGAGCAGGCCGGCGGCGTGCACCACACCGCGCAGCGGCGGGAGCGCGGCACGCAGCTCGGTGAGCGCCGCGTTGAGCGCGGCGCCGTCGGCGACGTCGACCTGGCGGGTCTCCACCCGCACGCCCCGGCCCCGCAGGGCGTCGAGGCGGGCGGTCGCGGCTGCGTCCGGCGCGCGGCGGCCCAGCAGCACCAGGCTGCGGGCACCGTGGTCGGCCAGGAACTCGGCGAGGGAGAGGCCGAGCGCCCCGAGCCCGCCGCTGATCAGATAGGTCGCGTCGGCGCGGAACCGGCCCTGCGGCATCGGCTCCGGCGCGGCAGGCGGCAGGTCGGCCGGGTCGATCCGCACCACGAACTTGCCGATGTGGCTGCCGTGGGACATGTCCCGCAGCGCCTCCGCCACCTCGGCGAACGGACGGGTGATCACCGGCAGCGGTGGCAGGTCGCGGGCCTCGACCCGGTCCCAGACGTCGCTCAGCAGCCGCGCGAATCGCACCGGGTGGCGGGTCATCAGCGCGCTCAGGTCGACCGAGTACAGGCCGATGCCCTTCTGGAAGGCGCTGAGGCTGATGGTGCGCCCACCGTAGATGTCCTTCTTGCCGACCTCGACGAACCGGCCGCCCTCGGCGAGCAGATCCAGGCCGAGCCCGATCGCGGCGCCGGTCAGCGAGTTGAGCACCACGTCGACGCCACGCCCGCCGGTCACCGCCCGCGCCTGCTCGGCCCAGCCGAGATCGCGGGAGTCGAAGACGTGCTCGATCCCGAGGTCGGCCAGGTGGCGGCGCTTCTCGGCGGTGCCCGCCGTCGCGATCACGGTGGCGCCCAGGTGGCGGGCCACCCCGACGGCGGCCAGGCCCAGGCCGCCCGCCGCCGAGTGGATCAGGACCGTCTCGCCCGGGGCGAGGCCGGCCAGGTCGTTCAGGCCGTACCAGGCCGTCGCGGTGACCATCGGCAGCCCGGCGGCGTCGACGTCGGCCAGCCAGTCGGGGATCGGGCGGGTGTGGGCGGCACGCACGGTCAGGTGCGACGCCAGCGCCGGCATCGCGCAGGCGACCACCCGGTCGCCGATCGCCGGAGCGGCGACCCCGTCGCCGACGGCCGTCACGATGCCGGCGCATTCGGTGCCGAGCAGCCCGGCGCCGCGCGGGTCGGGGTAGGTGCCCATCGTCTTCATCACGTCGAGGAAGTTCAGCGCGGACGCGGTGACGACCAGCTCGACCTCACCGGGCCCCGGGGGGCGGCGGACCAGCGGACGCAGCGTCAGCCCGTCCCAGCTGCCGGGACGATCCGGGCTCAGCCGCACGGCCTGCTCGGCGCGCCGCCACGGGGTCACCCCGGCCGGCGGCTCGCCGGCATCCCCGGCGGCGACGGTGGCGGCGACGATCCGGCCGACGTGGCGACGGCCGTCGCGGACGACGACCTGGTCGGTGTCCTCGCCCGGGGCGGACAGCAGCGCCGACAGCCCCGTCACGATGTCGGCCACCCGGCCGCGTGCCCCCTGCGTGACGTCGAGCAGCACGGGACGCAGCTCCGGGTGCTCGCGGCCGAGCACCCGGCCGAAGCCCCAGTACAGCGCGGCGCCAGGGTCAGGGGCGGCGGGGTCGGCGGCAGCGGACCCGTCGGCGGCGGACCCGTCGAGCGCCTGGGCGGCCGTGGTGACGATCACGAACCGCGGGGTGGTCGGCTGCTCCACGGCGGCGGAAACGAGCGCGGCCAGCTCGAGCAGCCCGCGGCGCTGCGCGGCGAGACCGGCGTCGGCCGCGGGGGCGAGCACGACGACATGCGTCGGTGCACCGCCCCACGGCGCCGCCGGGTCGGCGAGGTCGTGCTGGGC
This sequence comes from Frankia sp. CcI49, assembly GCF_001983215.1. Lineage (NCBI taxonomy): Bacteria > Bacillati > Actinomycetota > Actinomycetes > Frankiales > Frankiaceae > Frankia > Frankia sp. CcI49. The sequence goes on along the minus strand of NZ_MOWP01000015.1, from coordinate 110,519 downwards.
CGGGGTGACGCCGTGGGCGGTGAGGGCCTCGGCCAGTTCCCGGGCCGTGTCACCGAGGCCCGGTCCGGMGACGACCGCCCAGGTTCCGGCCACGCCCGCAACGCCCGCGCCCCCACCGGCCGTGTCCGTCGGCTCCGCCGCGTCGGCGGCCGGGGGCTGTTCGGTGAACTCAAGGCGGTAGTCACGCCACTCCCCCGCGCCCGCCTCGCCGGGGGCGTCGGGGAGGGCCTCCATGCGCAGGCCCTCCATCGTCAGCAGCAGGCGCCGGTCGGCGTCGAAGACGTGGAAGTCCAGGGTGGTCGAGTCGCGGCGCACCGCGTGCGACCACACCGCGGTCGGTGGCTCGGTGAGCGATCCCACCACCCGCACCCGGTCGACCGAACGCGGCACCACGGCTCCGTCACCTCCGGTCAGGGCCAGGGCGACCTGCAGCGCGGCGTCCCACAACGCCGGATGCAGCTCGTCGGGACGTGCGCCGGCCCGGCACCGTTCGGGCAGCACCACCTCACCGAGCGCCTCGGCACCGGTGGCGCCGTCCGTCCCGGGGCCGGCCTGGAACAGCCGGCGCAGGCCGCGGAACGACGGGCCGTAGTTCAGGCCGCGGGCGGCGCACGCCGCGTAGAACTCCTCCGGGTCACTGGCTTCGCCGGCCAGCAGATGCCCGGGGAACAGCGGGGCGCCGTGGGACGCCGGATCGCCCAGCGCCGGACCGCCGTTGGACGGGACGCCGTTGGACGGGACGCCGACCGGTGCGGCGGCGCCGTGGTGCACCCGGGCGGTGGCATGCGTCGTCCAGTCGGTGGCGCCCGCGGGCAGCGACGACAGGACGAAGCTGCCGCCGCCGCTGACGTCGTCCCGCCACAGCACGCTGACGCGCAGCGGGTCGTCACCGAACGTCAGATCGCTGCGGAACTCGACGTCGGTCAGTGCGCCCGGCACCGCGCCGGTCCGGGCCCGGGCGGTGGCCAGCGCGAGCGCCAGCATGCCCACACCGGGCAGGACGACCGCGTCGAACACCCGGTGGTCGACGAACCAGGGGGTGTCGTCGCGGGCCAGCTCCAGCACACCCGTCCAGACATCACTCTCGGTGACGGACGGGGTGAGGGTGACGTCGAGCGCGCCGGCGCGCCGCGGCCCGCCGCGGCCGGCCTCGACCCAGTACGTGCGGCGCTGCCACGGGTAGCCGGGGACGGTTGCCCACGCGTCACGCGGCAGGCGCCCGAACGGCTCCAGGCCGGCGATGTAGGCACGGCCGAACGCGTGCGCGAGGTCGGCGGCCGTGCCCTCGTCGCGGCGCAGCGTCGTCACCACCCGCGGCGGGTCCTCCCGCGCGCCCGCCAGCTCCTCGACGGCCGGTGCGAGCACCGGATGCGGGCTGATCTCGACGACGTGGGTGACGCCCTCGTCGAACAGGTCCGCCAGCGCGTCGGCGAACATCACCGGCTGGCGCAGGTTGTCGGCCCAGTAGACGGCGTCCAGCTCGCGGCCGGTCAGCAGGGTGCCCCGGACCGTCGACTTCAGCGGGATGTCGCCGGCGCGGGGGCGCACCGGCGCGAGCGCGGCGAGCAGGTCCTCGCGCAGCTCGTCCATCTGCGGGCTGTGCGAGGCGTAGTCGACGTTGACCAGGCGGCAGAACGTGCCGTCGGCCTCCAGCAGTTCCTTCAGCGCGAGCACGGACTCGCCGTCACCGGACAGGACGCACGAGCGCGGCCCGTTGTTGACGGCGAGTGAGACGACCTCCTCGAAACCCTCCAGAGCCGCCCGCGCCCCGTCGACGTCCAGGTCGACGGCGAGCATGTGGCCGCGGCCCGAGGCGCGCCGCACGATCACGGCGCGGCGGGCGACGATCAGCGCGGCGTCGTCGTAGCTGAGGATCCCGGCGACGGTGGCCGCGCCGACCTCGCCCTGGCTGTGACCGATGACGACGTCGGGTTCGACGCCGGCCGCACGCCAGACCTCGGCGAGGGCGACCGACACCGCCCACAGCGCCGGCTGGACCTGGTCGACCCGGGCCAGCCACTCGTCGCTGGCGGCTCCGGCGAGCAGCTCCCGCAGGTCCCAGTCGACGTGCGGGCGCAGCGCCGCGGCGCACCGGTCGATGGTCGCGGCGAACGTCGGGTCGGTGGCGAGCAGGTCCCGGCCCATGGCCGCCCACTGGGAGCCCTGCCCGGGGAACACGAACGCGGTCCGGCCCGCGGCCCGCGCCTTGCCGACGAGCAGGTCCGGGCCGTCGGAGGTGTCGCCGGCGGTGAACCGGTCCAGGGCCGCGGCAGCGCCGGACGCGGTGGTGGCGAGGACCGCCAGCCGCGACGTGAACTGGTCGCGCCGCCAGGCCAGCGTCCCCGCCAGCGCCGGGAGCTCCGTCGGCGCCGACGCCGACGCCGACACCGGCGGCACCGCGTCACCGCCGTCGGCCGGGGCGGGTGCCAGCGTGGCGCGGACGTCGTGGGCCCGGGCGGTGAGCGCCCCGTCGGTCTGCGCCGAAAGCGCCAGCAACACGGGCGGCTGGGACGCGGGCGGCTGCTCGACGAGCGACTGCGCCACAGCAGACTGCGCGACGGGCGGCTGCGCCGTAGGCGATGCCGGGACGCGGGACGCGGCAGGCGGGTCGGTGAGCACCACGTGGGCGTTCGTGCCGCCCCAGCCGAACGAGTTCACGCCGAGAAAGACGGGGGCGTCCGCGGGAAGCCCGACCGGCTCGCCGGTGRGGCGCAGGTTCAGCTCGTCGAAGGGGATATCGGGGTGCGGGTCGTCGGCGAACAGGCTCGGCGGGACGACCCGGTGCTCCAGCGCGAGCAGCGCCTTGACCAGCCCGGCCATGCCGGCCGCCGGCTCGAGATGGCCGATGTTGGTCTTGACCGAGCCGATCGGCAGCGGGCCGGCGCCCGGGGAGCGCCGCGCGCCGAGCACCCGCCCGATGGCACCCGCCTCGACGGGGTCGCCGCGGCCTGTTCCGGTGCCGTGCGCCTCGACGTAGGCGACCTGGTCGAGGGGGATCTCCGAGTCCTCGTAGACGGTGCGCAGCAGGTCCTCCTGCCCGCCCGGGTTCGGCGTCACCAGGCTTTCGCCGCCGCCGTCGTTGTTCACCGCGGTGCGGGCGATGACACCGCGGATCCGGTCGCCATCCGCGAGTGCCCGGGCGAGGGTCTTCACATACACCGCCGCGACGCCCTCGCCGCGGACGAAACCGTCGGCGGTGGCGGCGAACGCCTGGCATCGCCCGGTCGGCGACAGGCCGCCGAAGTGGGTCAGGCCGACCGAGCCCTCCGGGGAGAGGATCAGGTTCACGCCCCCGACCAGCGCCGCGTCGATCTCCCCGGCCAACAGTGCCTGGCCGGCCAGGTGCAGCGCCACCAGCGACGACGAGCAGCCCGTCTCGACCGCCAGCGACGGCCCGGTGAGCCCGAGGAAGTACGAGATCCGGGTGGCGGCCATGTCCATCGCCGTCCCGAACGCGCTGTGCTGGGTCGGTGCCGCGCCGCGGTCCTTGCGCAGCAGCTCGTAGTCATGCCAGGACGAGCCGACGTACACGCCGGTGCGGGTGCCGGCAAGGCTCGCGGCCCGGGTCCCCGCGTCCTCCAGCGCCCGCCAGGACGTCTCCAGCATCAGCCGGTGCTGCGGGTCGATCGCGACGGCCTCCCTCGGCGAGATACCGAAGAACGTCGCGTCGAAGTCGCCGACGTCGTCGAGGAAACCTCCGACGTCCTGGATCACCTTCTCCGGGTCCAGCTGGGCGGTGCGGTCCCAACGGTCGGCCGGCACCGGACGGATCGCGTCACCGCGGTCGACGAGCAGCCGCCAGAAGCTGTCGACGTCAGGCGCGCCGGGAAAGCGGCCGGCCACACCCACCACCGCGAGGAGCCGGGACGGTTCCTGCAACACATCGATCTCCCAAACGGTAGGAGTTCCCGAACGGTGGAGTTCCTCGTTCGGGCGGTCCGGTTCACGCGGCGGCGCGCAGCCGTTTCCCGCGGATCCTGGCGACCATTCCCGCAAGCGTTGTTCCAGGGCCCAGCTCGACCAGATCGAGTTCACCCGCTGCCAGCAGCAGGCGAATACTGCGCTCCCACTGGACGGGCTCACAGATCTGCCGGGCGAGGGTGTGCGCGATCTCGCCGGGAACGTGCGGGCGGGCCGTCACGTTCGCGATGACCGGAATCTCCGGCGGCGCCAGGTCGAATTCCCGCGCGTACCGTTCGAACTCGACTGCGGCGGGTTTCATGTAACGGGAGTGGAACGGGCCGCTCACGTTGAGCCGGACGGCCCGGACCGCGGTGCCGGCGGTTTCCCGAAGCAGCCTGTCGACGGCGTCCTCCGGGCCGGCGAGCACGATCTGCCCGGGGGCGTTGTACAGCGCGACGTCCAGCTCCGCCAGGCCCGGGCGGGTGAGCAGGTCGTCGATCTCCTCGGCGGCCAGGCCGAGGACGGCGGCCATCGTCCCCCCGGTGCACCGGCTCATCAGCTCGCCGCGGCGGGCGACGAGCCGCAGCCCGGTGACGAAGTCGAAGACGCCGGCTGCGAACAGGGCGGCGAACTCGCCGATGCTGTGGCCGAGCAGATAGTCCGGTGGCGTCGGGTCGGCCTGCCGGTGCCGCAGACAGGCCAGCGCCTCGACGACGTACAGGGCCGGCTGCGCGTACTGGGTGAGCAGCAGGGCGCCGTCCGGATTCTCGACGCACAGCTCGGCGACGGAGTACCCGAGCACCGCGTCGGCGGCGGCCACCAGCTCCCCGAAGTCGGCGAAGAGGTCCGCGCCCATTCCCGCCTTCTGGGCACCCTGCCCCGGGAATCCGATCACCTTCATCGTCGCCTCCCGTTCGTCTGTCGGGTGACCGTGACTCGTTCGGCCACGGGGCATCGTTCGGCCGCAGGGCGGCGTTCGGCCGCCTGGCGTGGACGTGCGTCAGGCGCCGACGTCGACCGGCTGCGCGAGCTTCTCCACCGCCAGTTCCGCGATGTCGGCGATCGTGAAGTCGACGCCGATCTCACCGGCGACGAACAGCACGTCGTAGGTGTTCTTCAGCGCGACGGCGATCTCCACAGCACCGAACGAATCGATGCCGAAACTGCCGATGGCGGCGTCGGACGGGATTTCCTCGACGGGAACCTCGAGACGCTGCGACACGATGTCGATGATGAAGATCTCGATGTCCTCGACCTGCTGGCTCACGGCGCTTCTCCCTCCGGCCGGTGGCCTTCCGACCACCTTGTGGGTACACGGATCGGGCGGTACGCCCACCGGCCGGATGCCGGCGCCGGGAACGTACCGCCCAGGTTCCATGAATTCATTGTCCGACCGGCCGCTAATCTCCTCCTTATACGGCCGCCCGGCGCGTCCGGCCACCGATGCCGCCGTTGCTGCCGTTGCTGCCGTTACTGCCGTTGCTGCCGTTGCTGCCGTTGCTGCCGTTGCTGCCGCGCAAAATATGACGATTTTGGTCGCCAGGACGACAAAAGCCCTCAGATCTTCGGGCCGAGGGTTCGAATTTTCGTTGCTGGCGGGCAAAGGTTGAGGATTTTGGCTGCTCGCACGACCAGAATCCTCACCTTTTGTCGATCGCCAGGCGGCCTTGCGCGTCAGCCCACCACGGTTATCGCCCGTGCCGGGCACATCCGGGCGGCGGCCTCCCGCACGGCCGCCTGGTACCGCGCGTCGGGAACCGGCTGCAGCACCGTCGACTTCCCGTCCGGGTCGCGCTGCTCGAACACCTCGGGCGCCGCGCGCACGCACTGGCCGGCACCGACGCACAGGTCGTGGTCGACGGTGACCCGCATCGTCGTCTCCCCCGCCCGTTCCGCCCCCGCCCGTTCCGCCCCTGCCGGCTCCGCTCCTGCCGGCCGCACTCCTACCGGCTCTGCTCCCACCCGCTGCGCCGGTGTCACCACGTGACCGGCAGCCGGTGCAGGCCGTAGAACAGCGCCTGGTCCTTGAACTGCAGGTCCGCGACCTCGCCGTCGACCCGCAGGTCGGGGATGCGGCGGAACAGCTCGGTGAAGACGATCTCCAGCTCCAGCCGGGCGAGGTGCTGCCCGAGGCACTGGTGGATGCCGAAGCCGAACGCCAGATGCGATCGCGAGTTGCGGTGGATGTCGAACGCGTCCGGGTTCGGGAACACCGCCGGGTCCCGGTTCGCGGCCGCGTTCGGCGCGATCAGCCCGGAGCCGGCGGGGATGTGCACGCCGTGGACCTCGATGTCCTCGGTCGCCACCCGGCACGTCACGTGGTCGCCGATGCTGAAGTAACGCAGCAGCTCGTCGACGACCCGCGGGGCCAGCGCCGGGTCGGCCTTGAACTCGGCGAGGGCCTCGGGCTGCTCGAGCAGCCCGAGCGTGCCCAGCGCGATCATGTTCGCCGTGGTCTCGTGCCCGGCGCCCAGCAGCATCACGGCCATCCCGACGAGGTGGTCGTGGTCGAACACGTCCGCCTCGCGGTACTTGCGGATCAGGGTGCTCAGCAGGTCGTCGCCGAGGTTCTCGGTACGTTCGGCGATGACGCGGCTGAGCAGGCCGCGGACCTGGATGAACGCGTTCTTGCGCTGCTCCTGGGTGCTCTCGTGGCTGAGGATCGCGCCGGTGGCGTGCTGGAAGAGGTCCCGCTCGGAGTAGGGGACGCCGAGCAGCTCCGAGATCAGCAGCGACGCGGTCGGGAGCGCGAACTCGTGCACCAGGTCGACCGGGCGGGGACCGTCGAGCAGCCGGGTGATGCCTTCGTCCACGATCCTCTCGATCTGCGGGCGCATGGTCTGCACGCGCCGCAGGGTGAACTCCCCGGCGAGCATGTGCCGGTAGAGGGTGTGCTCCGGAGGGTCCATCCAGATCAGGAAGCCCTTGATCTCCCCGGTGAGCGCCGCCGCGCCGGGGAACAGGGCGGGGAAGCCCGGCCGGGTCAGGTTCTTGCTGGCCTTCGGATGCGCCAGCAGATCGCGGGCCACGTCATGGCGGGTGGTCAGCCAGCCCGCCGTGCCCTCCACGTCGACCACCGGGGTGAGGGGGCCCTTCTCCGCGAGCTCGGAGTAGGCCGCCGGCGGGGCGAACGGGCAGGCCCGGGGCATCGGGAAGGTCGGAGGTACGGAGGTCGGCTGTTCGTGCGTCAGTGCGGGCACCGCCTGCGCTTCGGTCATCTGGCATCTCCAGCATGTCGGATAATGCGTGAGCGTCGAATCACTATCCGCGCGGCCGCTAATCCCAGGCTTATGCCGGCGGAGCCCGTAGCAAAGTCACGCTTGCCTGGCATCAGGCGGAGGCCGTGGCGACTACTCGGAGCATCACGCCGCGGACGACGTGCAACGCGTCACAGGCTCCCTGCGCGTCGTGCCTGGCGTGCTGCGAGCTTCCCACCGCAGGCCGGGGTACACATCGCGCGCTGCGGGCTGGTGGGACCCGGGACTGCGGGGCTGCCGGGACTGCGGGGCTCGTCGAGCTTCTGGGTTTCATTCATCCAACACATCGGAACGATTCGGTTTTCAAACACCACTGTCACTTTGCCGGACGGGGCCGGAAGGACACCCGTCCAAAGGTTCCGGACGGGTTCTGGACGCCGGTGGCTACCGCCGGAGACAATCGGAACATGAACGCGCCGGCCTCAGTCATCGTCCGGAAGAAAACGCGGCGGAATCGCGCCCGCTGGGAGCGGTAGCCGGCTGGACGCGGCCGCTTCCGAGTAAGGCTGAAGGATAATGGTCGCCAGAACAGCCAAAATCCTTCACTCCTCGCCCCGTCGCCGCCGCTACCGCTACCACCGCCGTGCCTGATTCCGGGTGGGGAAAGAGCGGTTTTGCCACGGGCTCGAGAGTCGGAGACCGGAGTAGTCAGCCGCGCAGGGTGTGGATGGCCGCGGCGACCCACCGCTGGGTCTCCTCGAGATGGCGCGGAGCGCCGTGTTCGTCGTCGTGGCTCAGCACGTGCAACTCCCGGACGGACCGCTGCAGATGGCCGAGCTCCCCCGGCGGGATGATCTCGTCGCGGTCGCTGGCCATGTAGTAGAGCGGCACCGCGAGGGCGGTCAGCTCGTCGTCCGACAGCGCCCAGTCGCGAATGTGCCCGCTGAGCTTCTCGGCGTCCACCCCGGTCAGGTGGGCGAGGGTGTCGACGGTGATCCGGGGCAGGCCGCGCTGCCACTGCGCGTCGGTGAAGAAGTCGGAGATCGGCGCCGCGGCGGTGACGACACCCACGAGGCGGCTGTCGTTGACGGCGCAGCGCAGCGCCAGGTGCCCGCTGAAGCTCAGCGCCATCGCGACCGTGCGGGACGCCTGCGCCCGGTCACCCACCGCGTCCAGCAGGTGGGACAGTGTCTGCCAGCTCTTCGCCGTGTACCCGACGGTGTTCTCGCCGACGCCGGGCATCTCGGTGACGATCCCGGCCATGTCCAGCCCGGTCGCGATCCGCAGCATCGGCGCGTACTGCTCCTTGGCGGCGACGATCCCGCCGGAGATCACCAGCAGCGGCTTCGGCTCCGCCGCGGACAGGCCGACGGCCCAGCCGCGGATCCGGCCCTCCGGCGTCTCGACGTCGAGGCGCTCCAGCGCGCTGCCGGTGGCCGAGCGGGCGAACGCGTCGACGCAGTGTGCCTGCGCGGCGCGCCGCGGCGCCCCGTCCGGGAAGGGGAAGCGCGCCATCGCGTGGTAGCGCCAGGCCTCGTCGACCCGGCCGGCCCGGTCGAGCTCCGCCGCCTCGTGTGACCACTCGTGCACCCAGGATCCGGGCTCGTCGCCCGCGTCGGAGACGATCCGGTCACGCAGCCGCTCGAACTCGGCGACCGGGATGCCCTGCGTCTGGGTGTGCACATACCCGAACTGCTTGAGCTCGGCGACGTCGTTCACGCCTGCCCCCCGACGGTCTCGGGAACAGTCGGCCGGACGTCGTCGAGGCTCTCGGCGGAGGTGCTCTCGGTGAAAGCAGCCGCGGTGGAAGGGCTCTCGGTGGAGGCGCTCTCGGTGGAGGGGATCGCGGCGATGGGCTGCGGCCAGGGCTCCTCCAGGACGCGGCGGATCTCGGCGAGCACGTCCGCGGCCTCGGCCCCGTCGATCACCCGGTGGTCGAACGCCAGGCTGAGCCGCAGCACCGGGGCGACCTCGACCCGGCCGTCGCGGGCCACCGGGCGGTCCAGCACCCGGCCGACCCCGAGCGTCACCGTCGTCCCGCCGACGGAGTGGAAGCCGTCCACCGGGCGGTGGCCCAGCGAGGTCACCGCGAACGTCCCGAGCAGCAGCGCGCGGCGCTCCGGCGGTCGGGCGGCCCGCCAGGCCAGCAGCCGGCCGAGCGGCACCGGCAGCCCCTGGAGCTTGCGGATCGGGGCGAGGGCCGGGGCGGTGTCGGGGTCGAGGTCGCGGAACTGCTCGATGCGGTCCTGGATCGCGTCGAGATCACCGGCGGCGACGTCCGGGACGACGGTGGCGAGCACGACGCGCTGGCCGCCCATGGTCCGGTCGAAGGTGACCTTGCCGTTGACCTGCGGGTGGCGGGCGACCACCGGGCGCAGCCAGCCGCGGATCGACGCGTTGGCCTCGGGGTGCGCGGCCAGCGCGCGCCCGCCGGCGGCGACGATGTACGTCACCAGGGACAGCTTCCGTCCGGTGCGTTCCCGGCGGGCGGCGCGGTGCGCCAGCACCTGGGTCATGTCGACCTCGGTGTCCAGGAACACCGGGGAGAAGGACCGGATCTGGTCGAGGAAGTAGAGGGTGTGGCGGCGCGCGGGGGCCACCGGCTCCACGGTCACGGTCACGCTCCCACCGCCAGCGTGTAGACCTCCGCGAGGCTGCGTGCCTCGAGGACGTCCGGCAGCGAGACCCGGGCGCCGGTCTCCCGCTCGATGACGGTCAGCAGGCGCAGCAGGTACACCGAGTCCCAGCCGGGCAGCTCATCGAACGCGGCCCCGAGCTCCTCCTCGGCCAGGGGCAGCCCGAGCTCGTCCCTGACCAGGACGGCGAACTCCGTCGAGTTGATCATTCATGCTCTCCCAGGAAGACGGTGGTGAGCGCGACATGCGTCGGCGCGGCGACGATGTCGCGCAGGTCGTGCCGGAAGGTCGTCCCGCCGGTCCCGCCAGGCGACCCGGCAGCGCGGTCGTCGGCTGCGGGGGCCGCGGCGGYGGGCGCGGGGGCCGCAGTGGCGGGCGCGGGGGCCGCGGTGAAGCCGTAGCGGGGGTAGAAGTCGCCGACGATGCCGTTCTTCGCGGTCGGCACGTACTCGCCGAGCACCTCGCGGGCGCCGGTGTCGCGGGCGTGGTGCAGCAGGGCCACCAGGCAGGCCTGTTCGATGCCGCGGGAGAACACCCGGCAGCTGAGCAGGAAGTTGTCGATCCGCAGGACCGCGCCGCCAGTGTCGTCCGTCCCGGCTGGCCCACCGAGCCCCGTCCCCGCTGGCCCGTCGAGCCCGACGCGGCGGGCGAGGATCGCGCCGACCAGGCCGTTGTCGCCGAAGCGGTCCGCGGAGTGGATCGCCAGGACCAGCGCGGCGGGGTCGTCGAGCAGTGCCGCCACCGCCGGCGGCTGCAGGCGCCGGGTGGTCAGGTTGAACTGGTTGGTCCGCAGCGTGAGCTGCGACAGCCGCCCGACCTGCGACGCCCGCGCGGCCTCCAGGCGGACGGCGACGCCCAGCTCGCGCAGGTAGTCCTCGATGGAGTCGAAGGTGTCCAGGAAATCGCCGCGGGCGACGTCCTCGCGGTAGCGCGCCGGGCGGGCCCGGTCGTCCGCGGTGACCTCCCGGACGTTGAACCAGCCGTCGGCGAGCAGCCGTTCCACGTGCGACGCCGGCTCGTCGTCGACGTCGACCACGGCGATCTCGGGCAGCTCGCGGCGCACCAGCGCCCGCTCGTACGGGCTGTCGTCGACGAACACGAAGCTCGAGGTGCCGAGGTTGAGCCGGCGGGCCGTCTCCCGCAGGTTCTCCGGCTTGGGCCGCCAGTTCGCGGTGACGTCGGCGAAGTCCTCCGCACGCAGCGTCAGCCCGGGGTGCTCGGCGAGGATCCGACGGACCGGCTCGGGGTCGTTCTTGCTCACCACCGCCAGCAGGACCCCCTGCGAGCCGATCTGGCGGGCCACCTTCTGGAAGGCGCGGAACGCCTCCCCCCGGTAGGTGTCGGCGACCTCGACGCCGTCCGGTCCGTCCTCGCCGAGGATGCCGCCCCACACGGTTCCGTCGAGGTCGAGCACCAGGCATTTGCGGGTCTGCCCGGCGACCAGGCGGGCCAGGTGGCCGACCTCGCGGGCGTAGGCGGCGAGCAGGCCCGGAGCCAGGTGCGCCTTGGCGTAGACGCTCAGCCGCGGGTCGCGGGCCGCCGTCCCGTCCGCGAGGATCGGGTCGAGGTCCAGCACGACGACGGACGGACGGTCCTCGGCCAGCCCGAGCAGCGCCGTGGCCGCACGCCGCCACAGCGCGCCCAGCGCGGCCCGGGAGCGGTAGTCGACGAGCTGCCCGGCGAGCAGCCGGGGCAGCGGCAGGGTGTTGAGCACCAGGGTCCCCCGGCCCGTCGCCTGGAACCGGTCGGCGAGCCCGGTCAGCAGCCGGACCTTCTCGTCGACGATCTTCTCCAGGTCGGCGAGCGTCCACGGGACGGGCAGCTCGTCCAGCACGATCATCGGGTCCAGCACGCACAGGACGAGGTCCGCGCCGGCCGCGTACAGCGCGCTGCCCGGGTCGGTCAGGTCGAACACGTAGCTGTCGAACGGGGAGACGACGGGGTCGAGGACCAGGCCGTGCCGGGCCAGTTCCGCGGCGAGCGGCGCGACGAGCGGTGACAGGGTGCCGTGCCCGGTGATCGCGATCTTCACCACCGGGACCGTCGGATGGTGCCGCCGCACCTCGGCCGCCGGCACCCGGGCCAGCAACGCGCCCGCCCGAGCCAGCTCGTCCGTCCCGAGCCCGGCCAGCAGGGGTGCGACGAGCGGGTAGCGGGCGGCGAGCTCATCGGCGCGGTGCAGTTCCAGCAGGGTGCTCGCGCCTGGGACGTTGCTCGCGCCTTCGGAGCTGCTCGCCCCTTCGGAGGTGCTCGCGCCTTCGACGGTGCCCGTGCCTTCGACGGTGCCCGTGCCTTCGACGGTGCTCACGCCTTCTCCACGGCGAAGCCGGCCCGGATCCACTTGGAGGACTCGACCGAGACGCCGACCGCCCGGTCGCCGCTCGACATCTGGTCGAGGATCCGTTCGAGCTGGAAGAAGGGGGTGGCGTTGCCGGTGTTGCCGGTCCGGCGCACACAGCTGACCTCCTGCGCGCCGGGCAGCGCGAGGCGCTCCATGATCTGGGTCGTCATCCGTCCCGACAGCTGCGGCGGCAGAACGTAGTCGACGTCGCCGGGCTTCCAGCCGACGTCCGCCAGCAGCTCGGCGAGGATCTCCTCGCTCATCACCGGGACCAGTTCCTCGATGGCCTTGTAGTCCTCGGCGACGGTCGGCGAGTCCGGGCCGGGCGGGCGCGCCCCGAACCAGTCCAGCGACTGGCCCGGTGCCCGGCCGAGACCGGTGAGTCGGGTGCTCACCTGCCGGATCGTCACCGCCGCCGGGGTGGGGTCGACGCTCAGCACCGCCGCGCCCGCGCCGTCACCGAACAGCATGTAGTTGATCAGTTCGCGGGGCGGCAGCCGGGAGAAGTCCGCGCTGTAGTCGAAGACCTTGGTGCCGACGTCGCCGCCGAGGACCAGCGCCGTGCGGGGGCCACCCGCGACCAGCAGCCGGGACGCGACCGCGAGGGCCTGGAACGCCCCCGTGCAGCCGGACTGGAGCTGGAAGGTCGGCACCCCGTCGATGCCGAGCCGGTCGGCGACGACGTTGACGGTGGTCGGCATCAGCTTGTCCGGGGTGGCCGTGCCCATCACGATCAGGTCGACGGCGTCCGGCCCCAGTCCGGCGGCGGCCAGGGCCAGCCGGGCGGCGTTCTCCCCCAGGTCCGCCAGCGTGGACACCACCTCGCCGCTGTCCAGGTCGACGGACATGTGGCGGGTGTCGGTACCGACGAAGTGATCGATCCACTGTCCCCAGTAGGTGTCCAGGCCGAGCCGGGCGGCGAGCGTCGGGTTGTCCACCGGCGCCCCCGGCAGGGCGGTCCCCACCCCGAGAATGTGCACGTCCGAAACGTCCGCCACCGGTTGCCTCCAGCTGTCGTGCTGTTTCCGGAACGGACGTCATCGTCGCCGCGCCGGCTAACGTCGCCCTAAGCCGACATCCGGGCGGCCAGGCGGCTCCGGGCCGCCAGACGGCGGAGCGCCGAGCAGTCGAGACCCCCTGGCAGCGCAGATGGGTCGTCACCTTCCGCCTGTCACAGACTGACACCGACCAAGATCGCTAGTCGGCAGGCGGAGAGGTTCGCGCTCCACGAACGCCACCGGACCTCCGCACGCCCAAGCGCCCAAGCGCGCCCGGTAGCCCCATGGCGCGGTTCGGCGGTTTGGCGGTTTGGCGAGTCGCAAGAATGAAGGATTTTGGTCGTTCCAACGACCAAAATCCTCCTTTCTTGCGGATTGCCAGGCGAACTGCACACCTTTTGCCCTTTTTGGGGCGAATTATCGGCGCCATGCGGCGATGGCCGGAGACAAGGAAGCACCGCGACGCCGCGCCAGCACCACCCCGGCCAGCTTTCGATCACCTCCGGGTGGCCCGGCCACGGCCGACGCGGGCTGTTGGTCACCGAGACGACCTGATCGTTGACGGCAGGCCCCTCAGATGGCGGAGCCCAGGCCCCTCAGGCGGCGGGCGGGACGCGCACGATGGTGAAGGTGAGCGTGCGGCGCGCGCGGAAACCCAGCGCCTCGTAGAGCCGCAGCGCGGTGTCGTTGCTGCCTGTGACATGCAGGAAGGGGAGCTCGCCGCGGGCGGCGATGCCGGCGGTGAGGGCCAGCACGAGCCGGGAGGCCAGGCCCTGCCCCCGGTGGGCGGCTTCGGTGCAAACGCCGCTGATCTCGGTCCAGCCGGGCGGGCGGACCCGCTCACCGGCCATCGCGACCAGCCGGTTCCCGCGCCGGATCCCGAGGAACGTCCCGAGCTCGATCGTGCGGGGCAGGAACGGCCCGGGATTCGTGCGGGCGGTCAGTGCGAGCATCTCCGGCACATCGGCGGGGCTGAGACGGACGATTTCGGAGCCACCCGGGGCGCCGGCGACCCCCTCTCCCGTCATCTGCACCCCGGTGCCGCGCAGGACGACCTCCCAGCCGGCGGGCGGCGGGGTCTCGACGGCGGCGAGCGGCACGACGGCTCCCGGGCCGGCGAGCGCGGCAAGATCGGCCCAGTCCGCGGCGTCGGGCCGCTCGGGCATGGCCGCGAACTGCGACATCTGCGGCGGGTAGCGCCGGACATCGCCGCGCCGTTGCGCGAACGGGGCGTGCGGGCCGCACAGCGACGAGCGCACCGGATTGTCGAGCACGTGGTGCCCGCCCGAGCCGGAGCCGGCGGGAGCGGGGGCGGCGAGCGCGGGGGCGGGGGCGGGGGCGGGGGCGGGCCGCCCCAGGTCCGCCTCCGCTGCGGCCTCGGTCACCGCGGGGCCGGCTCCGGGCCGGCCGCCCCCGGAATCGCCGCCGCCGGAATCGCCGCCGCCGGAATCGCGGGCTCCGGGCCGGCTGCCTCCGGGATGGCCGGCGCTGGGAGTGCCGGCGCTGGGAATGCCGGCAGGCCGAGGTTGGCGCGCAGCGTGGTCCCCTCGTACTCCGTGCGCAGCGATCCCCGTTCCTGCAGCAGTGGGACGACCTTGTCGACGAACTCGTCGAGCCCGGTGGGCGTCAGGTGCGACCCGAGGATGAAGCCGTCCGAGCCGTCGTTCTGGACGAACTCGTCGAGCCGGTCGGCGACCTGGGTCGGCGTTCCGACGAACTCGGCGCGGGCGAACAGGTGGATCGCCAGCTCGCGCAGCGAGTACCCGTTCGCCTCCGCGAGCTCGCGCCACGCCTTCACCGTCGCGTGCGCGTCGCCGTGCCGCGTGGTCCGGCCCTCGATCGCCGGTGGCCCGTCGGTGTCCGGCTCGACGTCGGGCAGCGGGCCGTCCGGGTCGTAGCCGGACAGGTCACGGTTCCAGACCGCCTCCAGCAGGATCTGCGCGGTCCGGCCGGTGACCTGCGCGCGGGCGATCTCCCGGGCCCGTTCGCGGGCGTCCGCCGCGGTGTCGCCGAGGACGAACAGCGCGGCGGGCAGCAGCCGCACCGAGCCAGGTGGACGTCCGGCGGCGGCGACCCGGGCGGTGATGTCCCGGTAGAACTCCTGGGCCTCGGGGAGGCTGTGGTACGGGGAGAAGATCGCGTCGGCGCCGGCGGCGGCGAAGTCCCGGCCCTGTGGGGAGACCCCGGCCTGCAGGATCACCGGGCGGCCCTGCGGGGAGCGGGGCACGGTGAAGCGGCCGGCGATGTCGAACTGGCGACCGTGCCGCGCGAACCGGCCCACCTGTCCGTCCCGCAGGAATCGCCCGCGGTCGCGGTCGGCGGGGACGGCGTCGGCCGGCCAGCTGTCCCACASAGCCCGCGTGGCGTCGAGGAACTCCTCCGCCCGGAGGTAGCGGTCCGCGGGCTGCAGGAAACCGCCGCGCCGGAAGTTGCGGCCGGTGAAGGTGTCGAGGGACGTCACCACGTTCCAACCGACCCGGCCGTCGGAGAGGTGGTCCAGGGAGGCGAGCTGGCGGGCCAGCTCGTAGGGCTCGTTGAAGGTGGCGTTGACGGTGCCGACCAGCCCGAGGTGCTCGGTGACGGCCGCCAGCGCGGCGAGCACCGGCAGCGTGTCGGGGCGGCCGACCACGTCGGTGTCCAGGAACGCCCCGAACCGTTCCCGCAGGGCCAGGCCCTCCGCCAGGAAGAAGAAGTCGAACTTCCCACGTTCGGCGGTCTGCGCCAGGTGCTGGAAGGAGGAGAACGCGATCTGGCTGCCTGCGGCCGGGTCCGACCACACCGTGTGGTGGTTCACGCCCGCCAGGTAGGCGCCGAGGATGATCTGCTTGCGCGGCTTGCTCACGAGGGCGGCCCTTCGGAGTCAGACGGCGGCGATGTCGGCGTCGGCGCAGCGGTTGGCGGGGCGGGGTGCAGGGTGCCACCCCGCCCCGTCGAGCGCGACGGCGAGATGGAGCGGAGTGGAATCGGGCATCGGTCCCGTCCCTTCCCGGCCGACATGTCGAAATGCGGCCCAGGAAAGCACTCTGCGTAAATACACCTTGTCGAGTCAAGAAGTAGGAAAGTGATCCAGAACACGCCCCGGCGGACGTTGGCGGAACGGACAGGTGCTGCGGGACGGCACCCGCGACTACTCGACCAGGGCGCTCAACCGAACCGGGCGACCAGCCGAACCGAGCGACCAGCCGAACCGAGCGGTCGGTCGAACAGGGCGGTCAGTCGAACAGGGCGGTCAGTCGAACAGGGCGGCCACCAGCGCGGCGCCGCGACGGTCCAGCCAGGTCTCGAACGTCATCAGCTCCGGGTGGAGTGCCCGCGCGGTCGCGAGGTCGGCACCGTAACCGCCGCGTTCGTTGACGAAGGCCACCGCGTCGGCGAAGTCCTCGTTCGCCGCGCGGACGACGTCGACGGGCAGCTGCACGTGGCCGATGTCGCGGCCGGTGGCCCGGCTCAGGGCCCGTGCCGTCTCGGCGGGGCGCAGCTCGTCGCCGGCGATCGCGAGGGTCCGCTCCGCGAACCGGGCGGGATCGGCGAAGGCGAGCGCGACGAACGCACCGATGTCGTCGAGGGCGATGAGCTGCTCGGCGACGTCCGGC
Source organism: Frankia sp. CcI49 (assembly GCF_001983215.1). NCBI lineage: Bacteria > Bacillati > Actinomycetota > Actinomycetes > Frankiales > Frankiaceae > Frankia > Frankia sp. CcI49. Next base: position 93,851 of record NZ_MOWP01000015.1, on the reverse strand, counting down.
GCGAACGGGCTCGCCAGGGTGCCGGTGTGCACCCCGAAGGCCGGCGAGGCGTAGTTCTCCATGAACGACACCGGCCGCAGGATCGTCACCGGCAGCCCGCTGCCGCGCAGGTACTCCTCGATCTCCCACTTGCTCGCCAGCGCCCGCGGAGCCGCCGGCCCCACCCCCGCCGCCGAGGCGTGGACCACGTGACGGACACCGGCCCGCGCTGCCGCGTCGGCCACGTTGCGACCCCAGGCGACCTCGTCCGCGAACGGCACGGGCGGATAGCCGAGCGCCCCCCGCTGAACGCTGAACACCCCGTGGACGCCCTTCGCCGCCACGTCCAGAGACTGCGGGTCGGCGAGATCGCCGACCACGATCTCCGCACCCCGGTCGGCGAGCCGGCGGGCCGCCGCTCCCGTTGGGTCGCGCGTCAGCGCCCGCACCGACCAGCCGTCGGCGAGCAGCCGCGTCGCGACCGCACCACCCTGGTTACCCGTCGCCCCTGTCACCAGGACTACATCCCTGCCACCACCGACCATGACGACACCGCCTCTCTCTGCTGCCGGATGGAACCAGAGAGCGGACCATCCGACCTCATCAGCACACGAATAATCACCGAACGTGATTGTCGTGCACACTACGAGAGCAGTTCCCCAGGCTGGCGGCGATCTCCACGTGTCGCACGAGTCCGACACAGATCACACCCGTACGGCGCAGGCCCGCCCGCGGCAAGCCCGTCCAGGGCACGGGTACCGGCCGAGCGGGGCGTCACTCGAGCAGGTCGGGTTGTTCCTCGACGATGAGGTCGTAGAGGGCCTCGAAGGCCCAGCGAGCGCCGTCGTCACCCCAGCCCTCGCCGGCGGTGGCGCTGGCGATCTCGTGGTCCAGGATTCGCAGCGCGCCGGCCGCGGCCGCGACGAGCTGGGTCCGCGCCGCCCGCTCCGCCGCGATGTACCAGTACGCCGCCGCCTCCACGCTGGTGCCGACGGTGAGCAGGCCGTGGTTGCGCAGGATCGCCAGCTTGTGCGGACCGAGGGCGGTGGCGATCTTCCGGCCCTCCGCCTCGTCCAGCACGACTCCGTTGTACTCGTCGAAGATCACCTGATCCTCATAGAACGCGAGGGAATCCTGGGAGATCGGATGCAGCGGCTCGCCGATGGCGGCGAGCGCCCGGCCGTACAGCGCATGGGTGTGCGCAGCGCTGACAACATCAGGCCGGGCGGCATGGATCTGCGAATGGATGTTGAACGCCGCCGGGTTCAGCGGCGGCGTTCCGTCGACGATCTCCCCGTTGCCGTTGACCAGCAGCAGGTTGGAGACCCTGATCCGGCTGAAGTCGAGGCCGAACCGGTTCACCCAGAAATGGTCGCTCAGCTCGGGATCACGGGCGCTGATATGGCCGGACAGCCCCTCGGCGATGTCGAGCTTGGCGAAGAGCCGGTACGCAGCGGCGAGTTTGCGCTTACGGTGCAGCCGCTCCTCCGCCAGCGTCCTGACCGGCTCCGGGCGAGGCCATTGCCCGCCTTCGGCCGGTGCGACCAGCCCGGCCCACGGGCTCCTCCGCTCGCCGGCGGATGATTCGGGGGACGCGTCCGGCGCCGGCCCGATCGCCGCCGCCGGCACGTCATGGGTGGAAAGCGTCATGCCCTGGCCTGCCCTTCCTCATAAAGGGGCCGGTTACTGACCGACAAGGGGCCGCACCGCGGCCAGAACGGCCGAGGACTCGGTGCGCACCATCCAGTCGGGATGGACGTCGGCAAAACGAACGGTCCGGTCTTGGTCGATGACGACGACCGTCGGATAGGGCAGCGTCCACTCTCCGGTGCCGAGAATCGCACCGAGATCCGCACCTTTACGCCGAGATTCTTCACGCGCTTCCTCGTCAGGCGCGAAACCTATACCGAAGAAGTCGATCAGGACCCGGTCGGGGTCGCTGGCCACCGGGAAATCAAAACCGTGTCGCTCCTTGATCGCCACCAGCTTCTCGGCGATCTGGGGGCTGACGATGACGAGGTGCGCACCCAGCTCGCGCAGGGCCGGCGCGAGGGTGAGCTGGTAGCCACGCAGGGCCGTGTTGCACGCGGGGCAGCCCTCGAACCGGAAGAAGACCAGCGTCACCGGCCCCTCGGCCAGCAGGTCGTCAAGGATGACGGTGCCGCCACCGACCTCGGCCAGCACAAACGGCGGCACCACGTCGCCTGGCTTGACGAAGCGTGCACGGTCCGCGTTCGCTTCGAGGGAGCGCCGCAGGTCGGCATGAGCCCGAAGCTGCTCCGGCGCCCATTCCGCGTCCCGGGTGGCCTGCAGCTGGTCCAACAGACCCTGGATCGTCACGGGCGCTGCCACGGTCTGGTTAATAGGATTCCCTCCTCATCCAATGCCTTTCGGAAGCAGTCGTCCGCCTCCCGGCCAGAGCTGGGAGGACGGAAAGTGCAGAAATCCGCCACAGACGGGAGACCTGACCATTCCCGACGTAACACAGCGTGCGCCGGTTCACCCGGTGGGCAATCCGAGCCCGCTACAGCGGCCGACACACACTCGTGTGAGTCCACGCACAGACGGCGGGCCAGCGTGGGGTGGGTGCACAGGTAGCAACATGCGGCAGACGTCGAGGCTTGTCAAGTTTCTCGGTGGAAATAACGGTAAAGGTGAGCAGCCCCGGCCGCCCCGGCAATCGATCCGGATCACACCCATCCCGACACGCCCCCATGTGACGCGGGTCACTTTATTTTCACACTTGACCGATCGACAAACTGTGGTCATGTTGGACCTGTGTTGAGAACTGCGTACCTGGTGTCGCGACAGCACATCGACCTGCTGCGAGTGGCCTCCGCGAGCTGTCCCGACAGCCACAGCGACCACTGACGCCCAGCATCAGGGACCCGAACGGCCCGGCGAACGACGGGCACGAAGCCACGTCGAGCTGAAGCGGCCACCAGGCCACGGCGCCCTCCGCGCACCGGAATCAAGAGGCCACGCGGCGGCACCAGCGCGGTATGGCGGACGCGTTGGGCTGGCGTCGGAGAGGCGCCGGCCGCCGCATTCCGAACGACCATCCGTGCCTGGCGCGCATCCGCTCCACCAGATGCGCCGACGCGCGCCACCGGACGCCGTCCCTGAACTCCGCCGCGACGACGAAGCGGCCGGGACCTCGGCGACATGACAGCGGACGTACGCAGATCTTCAGATTTCGGCTCGGCGGGCGATCGTCACCGGCGGCGGCACCCAGACCCGTCCACCAGTGACCAGCGGCACCCACCGGCAGCATCCACCGAAGGGACACCTCGTGACCACAGTCGCCGAAACGCCCGTCCAGTCTTCTTTGGCCGTCCAGGCTCTGCAACCGACAATCGGCGCGGAGATCAGCGGTGTCGACCTCCGGGAGCCGCTCACTCCCGAGGTACGCGACCAGATCAGGGCGGCCGTGCTGAAGCACAAGGTCGTCTTCTTCCGGGACCAGGAACTGACCCAGGCGCAGCACGAAGCCTTCGCCCGGCAGTTCGGCCCCCTCTACACCCATCCGGGCGCGGGCACCGCCGGCCCTGACATCAGCCCGGCGATTCACCGCATCGCCAGCGAGGACCTCAAGAAGTACGAGAAGGCCCACACTCCGCAGGCCGGCGACGACGTCTGGGAGCCATACCACACCGACACGAGCTGGCGGCTCGTGCCGACCTGGGGAGCGGTGCTGCGGGCGGTCCACCTGCCCGAGGTCGGCGGCGACACCATCTGGGTCGACGCCGGACTCGCCTACCAGGGCCTGCCCGACGATGTGAAGGCCCGGCTCGAGGGCCACCACGTCACCCATGACTACCGCGCCGCACTGCACCAGTCCGGACACGACTATCCGGTGGTCGCCCATCCGGTCGTCCGCCCACACCGGGAAACCGGCGAGAAGATCCTCTGGGTGAACTTCACCCAGCGGCCGACGATTCTCGGGCTCGACCGTGCCGAGAGCAGGGAACTTCTGACGGCGGTCATCGACCAGTACCGCAGGCCGGCGAACCAGGTGCGGTTCTCGTGGCGACCGGGCTCAGTCGCGTTCTGGGACAATCGCGCGACCGTCCACTACGCGGTACGCAACTACGGAACGTTCCCGCGGCTGTTGGAAAGGATCCTCATCGCCGAGGAAACACTCCATGCCGACCTGTAGGAGGGCCAGGACGAGCCTTGGCACCTCTGCTGACAGGGCACCTCTGCTGACAGGGCACGTCGGGAGGTAGCGATGCCACTCGTCCTCGGGAGACCGATTCCGACCCGCCGGCGCTCGGGCGCTCGGGCGCCCTGGCTACCTCCTGCCACAAGGCGGTGTTCGGTTGGATAATTATCCGTGCGAACCGGCGCGGCCCTATCGCCCGCCTGTGCGCACCCAGGCCGCCCCGGCCGACTGCTGATGGGCAGCAGGCACGGCCGGACAGCGACCGCCTCGATTTCCCATAACCGAGACCCGCGCCGGCGTGCCCGGGGCGACACGGTCGCCGCGACGCTCCCGGCTTGTCTCGCGACAGCCGGGCGAACACGCCATTCCGTCGTATATTCCCTATGCCAGAGCGGGACAGCACGCGCCGCGGCCAGCCTTTCCTTGACCAGGCAAAACTCGATCCGAACACTCTCCGTAGTCGTTTCAAGCGAGCGGAGTTCGGAATGTCCAAGAAAGGCAGATCGCAGGTCACGCTTCGGCGCGGCCTGATCATTGCCACCGGGGCCGCGATGGTGGTCGGCACCACGAGCATCGAGACGAGCGCTGCCCCGGGGCAGACCTCGCCACCCCAGTCCACGACCGCCCAGGTGGTGGTCGGTTCGGCCATCACCCTCACCGGTCTTCCCGCAAGTTTCGTGCTTTCGGGTAACCCGGGAGACACCGTGGCCACCACCACGCCGGTCACCATGACCGTCCTGACCAACAACTTCGAGGGTTACACGGTCTCGGTCTCGCCGCAGACGGCCACCCTCGCCCCGCCGGCACCTACGAACACCGACACGATCCCCATCAGTTCGCTGCAGGTGCGTCCGACCGGGAGCGGGGCCTTCACCCCGCTGACATTCGGGACGCCGGTCGTGGTCGAAAGCCATGCGTCACCATCGGCCGAACTGGGCGATTCCGTCTCGCACGACTATCAGATCACCATTCCGTTCGTCCGGCCGGACACCTACTCGGCGGTCCTCGACTACGTCGCCACCACCCTGTAATGGTTGTGCCCGGTTTCCGGTCCGATAACAGCCGCACATAGGCGGCTGCCGGGCCGGAAACCGGACAGCGCGACCACGCAGAAGGGTTCCAAAACGGTGATGGCCTGATGGTGACCTACCAGATTCACGAATGCCGGAGGGCCCGAACCGGACGTGTTGCCCGGATCCTCGTCGTGCTCGGCTGCCTCCTCGGGCAGCTCGCGCTGGCCGGCGCGGGCCCGGCTGCCGCGGCTGCCTCTCCTGCCGCGCCGGCGCCCACGGCCCCGGCCCCCGCGTTCGGGCTTTCGGTGAGTCCGACCAGGATGGTCGTCTCGCCGGAGCAGATCGATGGCAGGCATGAGTTCACGGTGACCAACCGGGGACGGGACCCGCTCGACCTGGCGGTGAGCCACACCGGTTTCTCCGCGGATCACGAGGGCAATGTCCGGTTCCTACGGGAGGAAACCCCGTACTCGGCCATGAGCTGGGTGAAGGTACAGCCCGAGCGGTTCCGCCTGGCTCCCGGCGCCCGACAGGTCGTCACCGTGCGGATCACGGTGCCGCCCAGACCTGAGCCGGGCGACCATCACGTCGCCATCCTGTTCATGGTTCCCGCGCAGGGGCGTGAGCAGATCCGGCTGAACCGGGGAATCGGCGCGCCGATCTACATCACTGTCCCAGGCCCCGTCGACGACACGGTGAAGATCACGAGACTGGCGATGCCGTCGTTCTCACCGGGCGGGCCGATTCGGATTTCGGCGACCTTCCGGAACACCGGGACCGTGCATCGCGACTTCCGCGGCGAAAAGGGCCGGCTGCGCCTCCGGGTGGGCGGCGGTACGGTGACCCTTCCTGATTTCACGGTGCCGCGCGGCGAGACCCGTAATGTCTCGGTACAGTGGAACGACCCGCCTGCGATGTGTCGCTGCCGGGCCGAGCTGGCCTTTCCGTCGCGGGATGGATCGATGCAGCGGGCAGCGGCCTCGGTAACGATTTTCCCGGTAGTCAGGGCAACTGTGGTTCTTGTCGGCCTGGTGCTCCTCGGGCTGGTCGGCCTGCTCGGCCGGCGCTTCTACCGCGGCCGGGTCACGGCAGCCGCCGAGGTGCTGCGCCGACAGGAGGATGCCGAGACGGCAACCACGGCCGGAAAGGACGCCATGCCCGATACTACCGATGGTCGGTGATACTCGAACAAGGGCAGCAGAAGACGACTTCATGAAACCTCGGGAGCCGCCGCCGGATATCCGCCGCGACACACCGGATTCCTAGGGGACAACGCCTCACTGTTGTTCGGCGTAAAGACCCTTATCGTGGCCGCGGTGAGCACGGCGAGAGAATCGGAACGGGAAAGGGCACCGGGCCAGGTTTCCCGAATGGGGCGCGGTCCGGAGCGAGTCCTGGTACTCCTGGTCATCACCACGTTGTTGACCGGGTCCATCTCGATGCTCACGTCGCCGCCGGCGCTCGCGGCCGGCACGGTGGTCTTCGATCAGCCGTTCCACAACAACACGCCGAACGGCACCGGCGCGGTCGTGCTGCCCGCTCTCGCCCCCGGGCAGAGCGGGGGCAACGCCGCCTGCCTCACGGCCAACGGGAACAGCACCATCGGCGTGCTGCGCAGCTGCCAGACCGAGAAGGACACCCAGGGGTTCGGGAAACTGCGGCTGACCACTCACTCCGCCAGCCTGGTCGGTGGCGTCTTCGGGGCGACCAGCGTGCCGACCTCCCGGGGGCTGGTCGTCAGCTTCAACACGTACCAGTACGGCGGCTCGTCCGGCGGCGACGGCATCGGGTTCGTCCTGGCGGCGACTGATCCCGCGCGGCCGGCGGCGCCGGCGAACCTCGGGCAGTCCGCCGGTGCCCTCGGCTACGCGCCGAGCCGGCCGAGCGCGGTCGGGCTGAGCAACGCCTACCTGGGCGTCGGCGTGGACCTCTACGGCGACTTCAGCAACAACCAGTACGAGGGCACGAACTGCGTCGACCCGCCCTACATCGCCTCGGGCGCACGAGTGCCGGCGCAGGTCGTCGTCCGCGGCCCCGGCAACGGGACGACCGGGTACTGCGCGGTCAACAGCACCGCGACCACGACCTCCGCCACGCCGCTGAACCTGCGGACAAGCAACCGGGCGAGCGCGCGGGTGCCGGTCAAGGTGATCATCAACCCCACCTCGTCGACGATCGTCGACGACACCGGGACGTCCGTCGGCCCCGAACGCTACCGGGTCGAGGTGACCCCGATCGGCGGGTCGGCCGTGGTCCTGACCGGCCTGCTGCCGGCGGCGCCGGCCGGCCTGTACCCGTCGTCGTCCTGGACCGACGCGGACGGCGTCCCGCGCCAGCTCACCTTCGGCTGGGTCGGCGCCACCGGCGGGGAGAACGACAACCACGAGATCGACGAGGTCAAGGTGGCCACGATCGACGCGGTTCCCACCCTCACGGTCGCGACCACGAGCTACAACGGGTCGAGCCCGCAGCCCGGAGACCCGGTCACCTACACGGTCACCGCGGCCGTGGCAGCCGGCGCCGCGGTGACGCAGCCTGTCACGGTCACCCAGACGGTGCCGGTCAACGTGGTGCCGGTGGGGGCGTTCGGATCGGGCTGGGTCTGCGAGGCGCCTTCGGGGCGAACTATCAGCTGCACCAACAGCAGCGCGCCGTTCGCGGCCGGGACGTCCCTGCCACCGATCACGGTGGTGGCGATCGTGACCGGGTCGGGTGTCACGCCATCGCTGATCCAGACCACCTCGGTCAGCACCGTGGGCGCGGGCGACGTCGCCCCCGGCTACACCAGCTCCACGACGGCCGGGACAGTGCCGTCGGCCCCCACGGGGCTCGCGATCACACCGACCTCGGGCTCGGTGTCCGGCGGCGGCTCGGTCACGGTGACCGGCACCAACATCGCGGGCGCCACCGCGATCGAGATCGGCACCACGACCGAGCAGCGCGCCGGCACCCCCGTGGTGCTGCTGCCCTRCCAGGCCGGCCCGGCCGCGGGCTGCTTCACCGTCAATCCCAACGGCTCGCTGTCCATCTCCTCGATGCCCGCGCGGTCGACGGTCGAAGTGGTCGGGGTCACCGTGGTCACCGCCGGCATCGCCGGGCTGGTGCCGTACATCTACACCAGCGGCCCCGGCACCCCGGCGGCACCGACCGCCACCGCCGGGGTCACCAGCGCCACGGTGAGCTGGGTCGCCCCCCCGGCCAACGGCAGCGCGATCAGCAGCTACGTCGTCACCCCCGCTCTGAACGGGGTGGCGCAGACGCCGGTGACGTTCGACGCCTCGACGACGACGCGGACGCTGACCGGGCTGACGGTGGGTGGCTCCTACACCTTCACCGTGCGGGCGGTGAACGCGCTCGGCAGCGGTGCGGCCAGCCAGCCCTCGGCCGCGGTGGTGCCCTACAACGTGCCGGCCGCGCCGTCGATCACCGCGGTGAGCGCGGGAAGCCAGTCGGCGACCCTGACCTGGACGACCCCGGCGAACAACAGCAGCCCGATCACCGGCTACGTGGTCACCCCCTACATCAACGGGGTGGCCCAGGCGCCGCAGACCTTCACCGGCACCGCGACCACCCGGACGGTCACCGGCCTGACCGGGGGCACCACCTACACGTTCACCGTCGCGGCCGTCAACGCGGCGGGCACCGGGCCGGCGTCGGCGATCTCCGCCCCGGTCACGGCCAACGTCTCGCCCGGTCTGGCGAACCCGGCACCACCAGCCGGCGAGGTGGGCGCGGCCTACACGGTCCAGTTCACGACGGCGGGCGGTACGTCCCCCTTCACCTGGTCGCTCAGTTCCGGCAGCCTCCCGCCCGGCCTCATCCTCAACGCGGCCACCGGCCTGGTGACGGGCACCCCGACCGCCCCCGGGGACTACCCCTTCACTCTGCGGGTGGTGGACGCCAGTGGCCAGTCGGCGACCCAGAACCTGGCCATCGCGATCGCCTCGGCCCCGACGCTGCCGTTCCCCGCTCCCCCGGCCGGTGAGGTCGGCGTGGCCTACAGCCAGCAGCTGACCGTCTCCGGCGGGACGGGCCCGTTCGTCTGGTCGGTGAGCGCCGGCGCGCTGCCTGCCGGCCTCACGCTGAACCCGTCCACCGGGCTGCTGTCCGGGACGCCGACCACCGCCGGCACGGCCTCGTTCGCCGTCCGGGTGACCGACGCGTTCAACCAGTCGGCGACCCGGAGCCTCACCCTCACGATCGCGGCGCCGCCGAGCCTGACGTTCTCGTCGCTGCCGGCCGCCCAGGCGGGCGTCCCCTACAGCCAACAGCTCACGGTCACCGGCGGGACCGCCCCGTTCACCTGGGCGGTCAGCTCCGGCAGCCTGCCGCCCGGTATCACCCTGGACCCGTCGACCGGCCTGCTGGCCGGCACGCCGACGACAGTCGGCAGCTACCCCTTCACCGTCACAGTGACGGACTCCTTCGGCCAGACCGCGAGCCGGGCCGCCACCCTCGCCGTCGCGGCCGGGCCGCTCGTCATCGCGAAGACGGCGAGCGCCCCGTCAGCGGCCCAGGGCGAGACGGTGACCTACACCGTCACCGCCACGAACACCGCCGCCAGCTCGTTCACCGGGGTGACGTTCACCGACGCCCTCGGCGGCGTGCTCGACGACGCCACGTACAACGCCGACGTCACCGCCTCGTCCGGTGTMGCCGCCTTCACCGGGTCCGCGGTCACCTGGACGGGAGACCTGGCTGTCGGGGCAACCGTCACCGTCACCTACTCGGTGACCGTCGCCAACCCGGACACCGGCGACCAGGTGCTGTCGAGCTCGGTCACCTCGCCCACCGTGGGGACGATCTGCCCGGCCGGCGGGACCGACCCGCGCTGCGCCAGCAGGGTGACCGTGTCGATCCTGACGCTGACCGCCAGCTCCGACGTGAGCACCACCATCCCGACGGGCGTGATCCGACGCACCTTCACCGCGGTCAACAACGGCCAGACCCCGTACAGCGGACGGCTGTTCGCGATCGGCCTCACCGACGAACAGGACGACGCGACCTACCTCGGCGACGGCCAGGCGACCTCCGGCCAGCTGACGGCGGACGCCCACAACCTGTACTGGACCGGCAACCTCGCACCGGGAGCATCGGTCACGATCACCGCGTCGGTCCAGGTACGCAACCCGGACACGGGCAACCGGATGGTCCGGACGACCATCTCCTCGACCGCGCAGGGCAGCAACTGCCCGCCCGGCGGAACCGACCCGGCCTGCACCACGACGGTGACGGTGCTCATCCCCGCGCTGACCATCACCAAGACCGCGAACACCGGCGGGGTGACCCCCGGCGGCACCGTCACCTACACGATCCAGGTGGCGAACACCGGCCAGGCCCCCTACACCGGCGCCACCGTGACCGACTCGCTGGCCGCGCTGCTGGAGCAGGCCGACTACAACGGCGACGCCACCGCCACCACCGGCTCGGTGACCTACGCCGCGCAGACCATCACCTGGACCGGCGATCTGGCGGTGGGGGCCAGCGCGACCATCACCTTCTCGATCACCACGCTCAGCTCCACCACCGGTGACGGAGCCCTCGTCAACACGGCCACCTCCTCGGCACTCGGCGCGAACTGCCCGCCGGGCGGAACCGACCCGGCCTGCACCGCGGCCGTGCAGATCCTGGTCCCGCGGCTGACCATCGCGAAGTCGGCGAGCGCGGCGACGTCCACGCCCGGCGGGGTGACCACCTACACGGTCACGGTGACCAATGCCGGCCAGGTCCCCTACCCGGCCGCGTCGTTCACCGACCCGCTCGCCGGGGTGCTCGACGACGCCGTCTACAACAACGACGTCACGGCCACCACGGGTACCGCCAGCTACGCGGCGCCGGTACTGAGCTGGGCGGGCGCCCTGGCCGCCGGCGCGAGCGCGACGATCGTGTACTCGGTCACGACCGACAGCCCGGCCGCGGGGGACGGGCTGCTGACCAACACGATCACCTCGCCGAGCGAGGGGAGCAACTGCCCCGCGGGCGGGACGGACACCCGCTGCACGGTGACGGTCCCGATCGCCCAGTTGGTCATCTCCTCGGCCTTCGACCGGCCGACCGCGACCCCCGGATCGGTGATCAGGGCGACCACCACCGTCACGAACACCGGGCAGGTGCCGTACACGGGCATCACGATCAGCAGCGACGGCACCGATATCGGGGACGACGTGATCAGCAACGGTGATCAGACGGCCAACTTCGGCACACTTTCCGTCTCCGCGGCCGGTGGAGTGTGGTCCGGCGACATCCCGGTGGGCGCAACGCTCGTCGTCACCGCCACCATGACGATCCGCGACCCCGACCCGGGGAACCGTGTCCTGAGCGGTTCCTCGACGACGGACGCGCCGGGCAGCAACTGCCCGCCGGGCGGCACCGACCCACGGTGCTCGCTGTACGCCACGGTCGTCGTCCCCGGCCTCACCGTCGGCACCACCGCGAACACCTCCACCGCGCTGCCCGGGGGCACCATCGCCTACACGACGACGGTGACCAACAGCGGCCAGACCCCCTACACCGGCGTGACGGTGACGGCCGGGCTGAGCGGGCTCCTCGACGACGCGGTCTACAACGCCGACGCCGTGGCCTCGGCCGGGACGGTGAGCCTCGCGGGCTCCGCCCTCACCTGGACCGGCGACCTCGCCGTGGGCGCGACGGCGACGATCACCTTCTCCGCGACGGTCCGCGACCCCGACCCGGGGGACAAGACGGTTCTCATCACGACCACGTCGACCGCGGCCGGAAGCTCCTGCCCGCAGGTCACCACTCCCGGCTGCCTCTCGGGTGTCGTGGTTCTCACCCCGGCGCTGACGATCCACCAGACCGCCGACGCCGCGACCGCCCTGCCCGGGCAGACGGTCGCCTGGACCATCACGGTGGCCAACACCGGCCAGTCGAGCTACCCCGCGGCCACGATCAGCGAGTCACTGGCCGGCATCCTCGACGACGCCGGGTACAACGGCGACGCGGTGGCCTCGACGGGCTCGGTCTCCTACACCGCTCCCACTCTGACCTGGACCGGCGCGCTCGCTCCCGGCGCCACCGCGACCATCACCTTCACCACCACCGTGGGCAATCCCGCGCCCGGAGACCAGGCGCTGACCGGGACGGTCGTCTCGACCTCGGCGGGCGCGAACTGCCCGGCCGGCGGAACCGATCCGTCGTGCACCACCACCGTGCCGATCACGGCGCCGGCACTGTTGACCCTCACCACCCGCACGGACGTGCCCAGCGCTCCCGCGGGCGACACGGTCACCTACACCATCACGGTCACGAACGGCGGCGCCACCCCGTACACGGGCGCCGCGCTCACCGACGATCTCGGCGAGGTGCTCGACCAGAGCACCTACAACGGCGACGTGGCGGCCTCGGCGGGCACGGTGGGCGTCACGGGGTCCACGCTGTCCTGGAACGGGAACGTCCCGGCATCGGGACTGGTCACCATCACCTTCTCGGTGACCGTGGGAACCTTCAGCGACGGCACCCTCACCGACCAGCTCGAGTCCGGGTCGCCCGGCTCCAACTGCGCGGCGGGGTCCGCCGACCCACGCTGCACCTCCACGGTCACCGTCAGCAGACTGGCGATCAACGTGACGACGGTCACCTCCGCCGTTCCCGGCCAGCGGATCGCGTTCACCGCCACGTTCACCAACACCGGAGCGACCCCGTACAGCGACATCACGGTGACGTTGGCCTCTGCCGGCATCAGGGACGACGCGACCCCGACCGGCGACCAGACCGCCAGCTCGGGCACATTGGTCACCATCCCGGGCCAGGCGCTCGTCTGGAGGGGCCCCATCGCGGTGGGGGCGACGGTGACCATCACCGCGAGCTCGGTGATCAACGACCCGGACCTGGGTGACCGGATCGTCCAGGGAGCCTTCGTCACCTCCGCGCCCGGCAGCAACTGCCCGCCCGGCGGGACCGACCCGGCCTGCGGCGGGGCCGTACAGGTCCTGATCCCCGGGCTGACGATGACCACGGCCGCGAACACCACCTCGGCCGAGCCCGGCCAGGTGGTCGGGTACACCACCACCATCACCAACAGCGGCCAGACGCCCTACACCGGCGCCGTGGTCACGGCCGACCTCACCGGCGCCCTCGACGACGCGATCTTCAACGGGGACGCCGTCGCCTCCGCGGGGACCCCGACGTTCGCCGGCCAGACCCTCACCTGGACCGGCGACCTCGCCGTCGGCGTGGTGGTCACGGTGTCCTACTCCCTCACGGTGCGTGACCCCGACCCGGGGGACAAGGTGCTGGTGACCACGCTCGCGTCCACCGAGACGGGCAGCTCCTGCCCGCCGAACAGCGCCAACGCCGGGTGCCTCGTGAGCGTCGCGGTCCTGACCCCCGCGCTGACAGTCACGAGCTCGGTGAGCGCGGCGACGGTCCTGCCGGGCGAGACGGTCACCTTCACCCTCGCCATCAGCAACGCCGGCCAGGTTCCCTACACCGGCGCCACGGTCACGGACGCGCTGGCGGACGTGCTCGATGACGCGACCTACAACGGTGACGCGGCCACGACCGTGGGCACCGTCGACGTCACCGGCTCCACCCTGACCTGGACCGGCGACCTCAACCCGGACGTCTCCGCCACGGTCACCTTCTCGGTCACCGTGCGCGCCCAGGGGGTGGGAGGCGGCGACGGCGTGCTGACGAGCACCGCCGTCTCCACGGCCGCCGGCAACAACTGCCCAGCCGGGAGCGGCGACGCCCGGTGCTCGGCGACCGCGCGGATCAGCGAGCTCACGATCGCCACCGCGATCGACCGGACGTCCGCGGGCCCGGGCGACGTGATCCACTCGACGATCACCATCACCAACACCGGCCAGGTCGCCTACCCCGGGGTCACGGTGAGCTTCGGCAACGACGACGCCGACAACAACCTGGCCTACAACGGGGACGCGGCCGCGACCGTCGGGACCCTCACGTTCGGCCCGGGCAGTCTCCAGCTGACCTGGAACGGTGACCTCGCCCCCGGGCAGACGGCCACGATCACCCTGTCGGTGACGGTGGGCCCGATCACCCAGGGAGGTGTGGTGACCAACTTCGCGGAGTCCCCCACCCCGGGGAGCACCTGCCCCGCCGGCGGGACCGACCCGGCCTGCAGCGCCACCCTCACCCTGCTGGTGCCGCAGCTCACCATCCAGAAGACGCCGAGCACGACCGCCACCCTCCCCGGCGGAACCGTCACCTGGACGATCACCGTCGCCAACACCGGACAGACGTCGTACACAGCCGCAACGCTGACCGACGACCTCACCGGTCTCTCCCCCGACGCCGACTACAACGGCGACGCGACCGCCACCGCCGGCGCCCTGACCTACACGGCACCGCAGCTGACCTGGACCGGCGACCTCGACGTCGGCGCCAGCGTGACCATCACCTACTCGGCCACCGTGCACCAGCAGATCCTGGGCCCGCACGCGCTCATCACCACCGTCAGCTCGACAGAGCTCGGCAGCACCTGCCCACCAGCAGGCGGGAACAACCCCTCCCCCTGCCGGACCATCGTCCTGATCCTCATCCCCCGGCTCACCATCACCAAGACGGCCTCCACCAGCGACACCACGGTCGCGGGCAGCCCGATCGCCTACACGGTCACCGTGGCCAACGAAGGTCAGACGCCCTACACCGGGGCGTCCTTCACCGACGACCTGTCCGACGTGCTCGACGACGCCGCGTACAACAACGACGCCACCGCCACCACCGGCACGGTGAGCTTCACCAGCCCGCACCTGACCTGGACCGGCGACCTCGACGTCGGCGCGAGCGCGACCGTCACCTACTCGGTGACGACCGCGCTGCCGGCGACCGGAGACCACACCGCCACGAACGTGGTCACCTCGGCGACCTCCGGCGCCAACTGCCTGGCCGGCGGCACGGACACCACCTGCACGGCCACCACCACTGTCCTGGTCCCGACCCTGACGATCACCAAGGTGGCCGACCGGTCGAGCGCCGTGGTCGGCGGCACCATCCAGTACACGATCACCGCGACGAACACCGGCGAGGCTCCGTACCCGGTGGCTGCCATCAGCGACGACCTCACCGAGCTGACCGACAACGCCACCTGGAACAACGACGCCACCGCCACCACGGGCACGGTGAGCTACACCGCCCCCGTACTGACCTGGACCGGAAGCCTGGCCGTCGACGCGAGCGTCACCATCACCTACTCCGTCACCGTCGACCCGGCGGCCACACCCGGGGCGGTGCTGGCGAACCAGGCCGCCTCCGCGGCCCCGGGCAGCACCTGCACCGGCAGCGGGTCCGGGCCGGCCTGCACGGCGACGACGACGATCGAGGCGCAGACGCTCAGCCTGACCGACCTCCCGACGTCCTTCACCCTGTCCGGCGTGCCGAACCAGACGGTCACCGCCGACCACGCGGTCACCATGACCGTCCTCACGAACAGCGCGGACGGCTACACGGTCTCCGTGCAGGGAACCGCCCCGGCGCTGGCCGGAACGCTTCCCGGCAACGACGACACCATCCCGCTGGACCTGCTGTCGGTCCGGGCCACCGGAGACGGTGCCTTCCAGCCGCTGTCGCACACCACCGCCGTCCTGGTGCACAGCCAGGACGTCCCGTCCGCGCCGGGCGGAGACGCGATCAGTAACGACTACTCCGTCGACATCCCCTTCGTCGCATCCGACACCTACAGCACGACACTCGATTACATAGCTGCCACGCAATGACCCGCGCCGCACCGCCGCTCGCCGCCGGGAGACGGCCCACCCGCACGGGGCACCCTTCGCCGTGCCATGACCGGCCGCGCGGCAACGTCACCGGGCTCATCAGGAACTCAGGAACGAGGCTCAGATGGCCGCTTCCCCCACCGTTTCCCCCAGCACGTCCCCACCCGGCGTGCCGCCGCCCGTCGCGGCCCGCCTCCTCGGCGCACTGGGTGCGGGAGCGCTCGCCGTCGCCGCGTCCGTCCTCATGCCCTCCGGGGCGCTGGCCGCGACGGCCGCCGCCGCAACGCCCGACCAGCGACAGAGCGGCCCGAGCCTGACGATCACGGTCGACGACGGCAGTACCGCCGTCAGGGATGGCGACCGGCGGACCTACACCACCACGATCCGCAACCTCGGCACCACCGACGCAGAGGATCTGGTCGTCACCCTGTCCCTGCCGCCGGGAACCCGCGTCGACTCGGCCGACGGCGATGCCGCCGTCGACGACAGCGTCGTCTGGCAGGCCGACATACCGCGAGGGCAGACGTCCACGTTCGTCGCTTCGCTGAAGGTGGGACAGGTACCGCCCAACCAGCTCCGGCTGGCGGTGGTCTCCTGCGTCGCACTCGAGGACGCGGACAGACCGGTCGTCTGCGCGGCCGACTCCGACGTGCTGCCGTCCGCCGCCGCCACCGACGCCGCGCACCGGGACGACCGGTCCGACGGGGTCATCGGCCCGCTTGGCCTGGCCGCGTCGCTGGCCACGCTGGGCGGGGTTGTGGTGCTCGGGGTCGGGGCCGCGCTCGCTGGCCGGCGGCTCCTTCACCGCCGCCGGCTCGTGACCACCGGCGAGGTGACCGGCGGCCAGGTGACCGGCGGCCAGGTGACCGGCGGCCAGGTGACCGGCGGCGGGGCAGCCCTTCCCCAGGACCCGATCGCGGCCCGCGAGACCGTCGAGGTTCCCGCCCAGCCGCCCGCCCCGGACGATGCCTGGGATCGTTCCGCAGACCACGGCGCTGTCCCGCGTCCGAGGCGATAGGAAATGTGAAGACGGAGGCGAGCCCGGCCCTCGCTGATGGCGCCTCCGCCCGCAGGACCGCGGGCGGTGGTGGGTCGGCGCGGAGGAGACCCTCGGCAGGACGCGTCACCTCGCCACCGGTACGCGCACCGGTACGGCCGGGGCGGCCGGGCGGGCCGTCATGGCCTGCGCGCCCAGCGGGCGCAACAGCAGCGCATAGGCGGGCCAGGCCAGCACCGCGACGGCGAGGAACAGCACCTGCACCGGCAGCACCGCGCCGACCAGCGCGACCAGCCCACCGGCCAGGGGCAGTGTGCTCTGGTTCAGCAGCACGATCAGGCTGATGACGCGGCCCCGTTCGGCCGGGGCGATCCAGTGCAGCCGCTCGACCCGGATGAAGACGTTGAACAGCCCGGTCATGCCGAGGCACAGGCCATAGCCGAGCACATACAGCGGGAACAGCGGCGCGACCCCGATGAGAACCACCCCGGCGACGCTGACCAGGAACGACAGCACGCCGATCCGGTAGACGGACAGGCGCCGCAACAGCCACGTCATCGACGCCAGGGTGACGATCGAGAACACCCCGACCGTGATCTGCAGCGTCGCGAAGACCGCGTCGCGCTGGTGGAAATGCCCGACGGTCAGGGGTGCTCCGGTGGCCACGGCGAGACCCACCATCAGGTTGGCGACCATCGTCAGCCCGACCAGGGACAGCAGGATCGGCGCCCCGGCCAGGCTGCGGACGCCGACCCGCAGGTCGCCGAGCACACTGCGCCGCGCGTCCACCGGCACGCCCGCGGCCCGTCCACCCGCGACCGGTCCGCCCGCGGCTGGCACGGCTGGTGCGGCCGTGGCCCGCGCGGCCGTGGCCGGTGTGGCCGGTGCGCCGAGGCCGCGCAGCGCGGCGACACCGCACGCACCCACCGCGAACGCCACCCCGCTCACCCACAGCAGCCGCGTCGGGGACACCCAGAGCAGCATCAGCCCGCCCAGGGCCGGTCCGAAGACCCCGGACCCGCTGTTGATGATCTGCAGCACGCTCTGGGCCTTCGCCAGGTCCTTCTGCGGCACCAGCTGCGGGATGGTCGACTCGAGCGCGATGAACGTCTGGGCGTAGCAGAACGCGCACAGCGCCATGAGCGCCGCGGTCAGCCCGAAGGCATGCCCCGGCCAGCTGGCCAGCGCCAGCGCGGTGAGCAGGCAGGCCACCGCCCGGATGCTGTCGCTGGCCGCGTAGACCCGACGTCCGCCGAACCGGTCGGACAGCACCCCGGCCAGCGGAAGGGAGCTCAGCCGCGGCAGCCATTCGACCAGGAACGCCAGGCCCGCCAGCGACACGCTGCCCGTCGCGGTGTAGATGATCAGTGGCACGGCGAACTGGAGCACCTGGTCGCCCAGCGTCGACAGGACGCGGGCGCCCAGGAACACCCGCAGCCGCCAGCTACCCATGACCCCGCCCCGCCCGGCCATCGACGTCGACGTCGACGTCGATCCGTTCCTCGACGGCCTCGCTGAGCCGGTCGAGGCGGTCCAACAGCGTCGCGGCGTCGTCGGCGACCAGGATGATCTGCCCGACGAAGCCGGCGTTGTCCGCGATCTCGGTGCGCACCCGCTGCCCGGGCGCCGCGCGGAGCTCCCCGTCATGCAGCGGGATGCCGAGCTCGTCCGCCACGGCCGCGACGTCCGGGACCGAGGCGACGACGCCGTCCCGCGGCGCGCGCAGCATGCGGATGCCGCTCACCGCCTGGGCCTGCGGCCGGCTGTGCACCACCGCACCCGTGGTCGACCAGCGCAGCCATTCCCGCCAGGGATCGAAGCCGGGGAAGGCGAGCCTGGCCAGGTCCCAGATGTGCATGCCGCCGGGGCGCAGGTTGGTCTCGACCGCCGCCACCCCCTGCTCCAGCAGGAACAGCTCGGTGTGGAACGCCCCGTTGGACGGGGACACCAGCTGCCGGACATGCGCGCCGCCCTGGTCGAGCAGGGCGGTCTGCACCTCGTCCAGCGGCGCCGGCACGATCTGCTGAAACTCGGCGCGGAACCGGCCCGAGGTGGTGCGCTTCTCCGTCAGCCAGCGCGCGCCGCCGACGAAGTCCCAGCTGTACTCGCGGGCGCCGGTCACCAGTGTCTCCACCATCACGCCACGGTCGTGGTAGGGCTCCAGGGCCGCCCACAGGGCCGGGCAGGCGGCGAGGTCCGGCACATGCTGGCAGCCGCGGCTGTTGCCCTCGCTGGTCGGCTTGACGAACGCCGTGCCGCCGAAGCGTGCGACGGCGGCCTCGAACTCGGCCAGCGAGTGGACGACCAGGCTGCGCAGCGGCGTGTAGCCGGTCGGATGGTCGGCGGACGCGGCCTCGACCGCACGGAACCGATGCTTGTCGAGGCCGAGCGCCGCTCGGGCCGGCTCGGCGCCGGGCAGCCCGAACCGCGCCGCCAGGTGCGCCCCCAGCACAACGCCCCGGTCGGAGAACGGCAGCACCCCGATCGGCCGCAGGTCGTGGCGGTCCAGCCGCGCGGCGACCTGCCCGGCCACGGCGGCCGCATCCGGCGGCGGCTCATCCGATCCGTCGTCCAGGCCGGGCCGGCCGGGCTGGTCGAGCTGGTTGAGCTGGTCGAGCTGGTTGAGCTGGTCGAGCTGGTTGAGCTGGTCGAGCGGGCTCAGGGGGGCGGCGATCACGAGGTCGGCGGCGGCGGCGTCCTGCGGCTTCGGCTGGTCCGTGACCAGGACGAGCCGGGCCCGGTACTCCTGGTGGCACAGGTCGCGCAGCTTCGCGACGTCGTAGACGCGGGTGTTGTTGTAGCCGGTGAGGACGAAGCACGCGGTGCTCATACCGGCTCCAGGACGGATGTCTGCGTGCAGATCTCGGCGAGCGTGTCGCGCAGGCCCTCGGCGCTGCCGCGGACCACCCCTGACAGCGGTGTCGCCGCCGCCGCGTAGCTGATCTCGCCGGCCTTGGCCGCGGGGCGGTCGTTGTGCACGTAGGAGACCAGGCGCCCGGCGAAGCGGCCCGGGTCGAAGTCGACGCTGGTGCCCTCGGCGCGGTGGTGCGCCGGGAAGACGAACCAGCCGTACCAGTGCGCCGAGGGCCGGGTGGTGGGCTCGTCGATGTCGCCGTACAGCTGGTGTGCCAGGTCCACCTGGTAGAGGTTGACGCCGGTGCGCAGCTCGAACGTCTCCGCGACGCCGGCGCCGCCGACCCGGCCCGCCGTCTCCAGGAACAGGAACCGGCCGTCGCCGGTCCGGATCAGCTCGAAGTGGAAGGCGCCGTCGCGCTGGCCGAGGACGGGCAGGGTGCGGCGCAGCAGCGCCAGCGCCTCCGGTTCGTCCGGGGTCTGCGCGGAGCCGAGCGGGCTGCCGTGGGCGAAGTTCAGGCAGTCCCCGACGTAGACGCTGCTCGTCACGGTGCGGACGACGCCGTGGCGCAGGTAGCCGTCGAGGTGCCAGATCTGGCCGGGCACGAACTCCTCGACGAACACATCGGACATGTCGGATGTGTTCGATATGTCCGACGCCTTGGATGTGTCGGACGTCGCCGGGCGTGCGGCGAGGCGGTCGAGGATGTGCCGGGCGTCACCGGTCTCGATGCCGGTGCTGGACGCCTCCAGGCGCGGCTTGATCAGATACGTACCGGTGGCGGGCGGGTTGCGGCGGAAGTCCGCGACGCTCCAGAACGCGGGCTGCGCGATGCCGGCGGCCGCGGCGCGGGTGCGCATCAGCCACTTGTCCCGCAGCGGCGCGATGTCGGCCGGCCGGTCGCCGGGGATGCCGAACCTCTCGCGCAGGTGCGCCGCCGGCAGCAGGTCGTATTCGGAGCGGGCGATCAGCCGGTCCGCGCTGCCGAGCCAGTCGGCGTGCTGGGCGGCCAGCGCGTCGACGTCCACGGTCGGGGTGGTCAGGACACGTCGGCCCGCACCGGCCGGCAGGCCGTCGGTGGTGCCGGTCGCGCTGAGGTAGCGCACGGTGTGGCGGCCGTGGTCGACGGCCAGGTCGTAGCGGATCTTCGCGAACGGGATGCGATGCAGGATGACGATGTTCATGGCCGGTAGCCGATCTCCAGATAGGACTCCGTCTCGGCGACGAAGTCGGCCGGCAGGTCGGGGCCGAGCGCGGTGATGTCCCACAGCGCCTGGCCGACGAAGATCTCCCGATCGACGTGCGGGAGCGTGTCGCCCTCGTGGACGAAGACCTTGTCCTCCAGGACCTCGATCCGGCCCGGCCGGCGGCTCAGCCGGGCGACGTGGCGCCCCGGCTCGCCGAAGAACACCCGGAAGAAGGTCCTGCGCACGCCGTCGCCCGCAGGCTCGCCAGCCGGTGACCGCTCGGCCGTCCGCTGGCCGGCGTCTCCCAGCAGCAGGTCGATCCACCGGCCCATCAGGTCCACACCGCTGTGCAGCCGCGTGCTGGGGACGATGTACGCGCCGCCGATCCGCAGGTTGACCTCGACGATCTCCCAGGTGCCCCGGCTGGTGTACCGGGCCTCGACATGGTGCACGCCGGTGTCCACGCCCAGCGCCTTCAGTGCGAGCGCGATGTGTTCGACGCCGTGCGCGACCACCGCGGCGTCCAGCGAGACGGGCGGGCAGGCGCAGGCGTTCTCGAGCACCGTCCGCCCGGACTCACGCAGGTCGACCTTCTCGTGCACCGCGTGCACCGTCGCCGAGCCGCGCTCGACGCTGACCTCGAAGCTGCATTCCACGCCGTCGATGAACTCCTCGATGAGGAACGACGGGGTGCCCTCGAAGGCGCCGGCGTAGGCGACGTCGCTCGCCGCGCGTTCCCAGAGCCGCTCCAGCTCGGCGGCACCGGTGAGCCGGTCGGCGCGCTGCGCGCCCAGCGAGGCGAACCCGGTGCGCGGCTTGACGAAGTACCGGGACGGGTCGGCCAGGGCCGCGTAGCGCTCCTCGTCGAACGGCCAGGCCGCCACCTGCGACAGGCCGTGCTCACGCAGCTGCCCGCGCATCGTCAGCTTGTCCCGCAGGCCGCGGACGGTCTGTTCGGTCAGGTCAGCGACGCCGAGCGAGCGGTTCGCGTACGCCATCAGCTCCCGGTAGGCGTCCCAGACGGTGATGCAGCCGAGCAGCCGGACGCCGGACGCCGCCAGCCGTGCGAGCTCGGCGTCGACGTCGGCCTGGCGCACGGCGTGGCCGTCGGTGACATGCAGCCCCGCGACCTGCGAGCGCCATTCCGGCGTCCCGGCGTCCTGCGCGGGACGCGACGACAGGACGTAGGGGGTGATCCCGCGCTGGCGCAGGGCCTCGGCCAGCGGCGGCACCATGGTCTTGAGCTGGTGCGCGAGAATGAGAAAGGCAGAATTCCCAGCCATGCCGATAATCCGTTCTCGAGGACGCGGGCCGGGTCGGTGGCAGGTGTGGCGGGGTGGCCGCCGACCCGGCGGGATCAGACTGTGCGCCGGTGTCAGGCCGACTGGAGCTCGGCGGTGCCGAAACGCTGGTAAATGTCCACGAAGAACTGCCTGAGCAGCTCCTGGATCTCGTCGAAGTACCGCTTGATGTCGACGATGTCCTGCTCGCTCTCGACGAAGAGGCTGAGGATGTTCCACATGTCCTGGGTGTGGTCCTCGACGAGGTCCGTGTTCAGGTGTGCGGCCTGGCCGACAATCATGTCCTTGCCGAGCGACGTGCGCATGGCCTTGATCTGCTTCGGGGTGATCTTCTGCGTGGTGTATTCCACCAGATAGCTGTAGCAGATCACGCCGAGCACCTTCTCGTGCTCCGCGACGAAGTACAGGTAGCCGGCCAGCAGGCGGGTGTGGAGATTCGGCTCGGTCGCGAAGATGTCCTCGGCCGAGAGCCCCACCTTCTCGGCGTCCTTCATGAACAGGACGTCGTGCAGCATCTCCTCGTCCTGATAGGCGGCGTAGAGCTTCGCCGCCTCCG
Organism: Frankia sp. CcI49; assembly: GCF_001983215.1. NCBI lineage: Bacteria > Bacillati > Actinomycetota > Actinomycetes > Frankiales > Frankiaceae > Frankia > Frankia sp. CcI49. Next base: position 71,102 of record NZ_MOWP01000015.1, on the reverse strand, counting down.
CGTTGACGCGGGTGATCTTGTGGAGTGCGTAGGACTGCGCGGTGCGCATCAGCCGGATACGCCAGGCGTGCTCGATCAGCGTCTGCCGGTAGTACTGCATATGAATTTCGGTGCCTTCAAGGTGTCTCGCGAACGGTACGGTCGCGTTCCACTCCTCGATCTTCGCGTCCAGGAAGGCGTCGATGTCCTGCTTGGCCCGGGCGCTGTCGGCGCCGGAAAGGAACGGCTTGCGGCGCAGCAGGGCACTGTGGGTGAGGCGGTTCGAGGTCTGCATGTCACTACTCCCGGTGCTGGTAGAAGCTGGTAGAAGCTGGGTTCGGGGGGCGCGCTCAGTTGATCTCGTCCAGGACGGCGTCGCCGTAGGCCCTGCTCTGACAGGCCAGGCGCATCGCCGGGCTCTCTTCGCCGAGGAGCCCGAAGAGCCGTTCCTCCCGGGCCGTTCGCGGCGACAGGTTCTCGCCGCCGCTCACGATCCGTACGACGCAGATTCCACACCTGCCGGATCTGCAGCCGAACGTGATGATGTCGTCCATCTCGATGAGCTCAACACAACCATCGAATTCGACCGTCTCATCGGCATTGACAAATTTCAGACTTGGCATTCGGCACCTCCATGCCGTCCGGTCGGGCGGACAGCCGACCAGCCAGACGCAGAACCGTCGTCGACCACAGTGACTCCTTCAGCGCTCCGGCCCGGTTCCCCCACACCGGGGGGATCCGGCGCCTTCTCTTCGGACAGTCCCGGTGACTACAAGATCTTCTGAACCGATCGCGCCTGCTTCGACATCCGGCAGAACATCACGGTGGATGCCGCGCAAGGAAACACGACAACGCTTGTCAATCCCCTTTGGTGAGCTACCGCAAATATTCTGGAACCACAGCGGCGTTCACCGTCCGGGAGGTTTTCCATAACCGTCTTTCGGCAGACCTGGATAGCGTCGGCCACCTACACCGAAACCATCCGGTTACCGTTCGGTGACGGGCTACGCGAATTACTTTACGTGCCGCTCCCCGCAACCATCAGCTGACACGGCGTCGCAGGTCTGTCCAGCGCGTGACACGACAGTCCCAACAGAAGCACGATCGGTGGGTTAACAGGCTTGACAGGACACGGAACCGGGCCACCGGAGCGTCACTCTGTCTTTGTGGCGCCCTTTCGGGTCGGACCGTCGGCCCACCGAGAACGGGCCGGTTCCGGATCCTGTCGTGGGCGCGACGATCCCCCGACGCCTGGTGGCCTCGGGTCACCGTCCACGTCGCCATCGCCATCGCCATCGCCATCGCCGGCGCCGGCGCCGTCACCGTCCACGCCCGCCGACCGTTCGCCCCGCAGCGCGTGCGCCCGGACAATGGGACGGGGCCGCACATGACGCCCGAAAGGCCCGCCGGAGGACACGGAGGACACCATGCCGAAGACCGCTGTCATCACAGGCGGCGCGGGCGGCATGGGGCTCGCGACCGCCCGAATCCTCGGCCGCGACCATCGTGTGGTCATCAGCGACGTCAACGGGCAGCGGCTCGACGACGCCGTCACCGAGCTGAAGGAACTGGGTGTCGAGGCGGACGGCGTCGCCTGCGACATCACCGACCGGGACGCGGTCACGGCCCTGTTCACCCGCGCCGGCGAGTCGGGACCGGTCACGGCCGTCGTGCACACCGCCGGCGTCAGCCCGCAGATGGGCTCGGCCGACACCATCATCCGGATCAACGCGCTCGGCACGATCCACGTCACCCAGGCCGCGCTGGCCGTGGCGGGCGAGGGCTTCGCGCTCGTCAACGTGGCCTCCATCGCCGGGCACATGCTCCCCGGCTTCCTCATCCCGAAGCGGGCCTACAAGCTGGCCGACGTGGACGTCGAGAGGTTCACCCAGAAGTTGCTCGCGGCCGCGAGCCGCGGCCCGAAGGCGTCACGCCCCGGCTCGGCCTACTCGCTCAGCAAGAACTTCGTCATCTGGTACTCCCAGCGCCAGGCCGCGGCGTTCGGCGCGAAGGGCGCCCGCATCCTGTCCGTCTCCCCCGGCTCGTTCGACACCGCCATGGGCCGGCTCGAGGAGGCCAGCGGCGCCGGGAAGCTCCTCGACCACGCCGCCCTCAAGCGCTTCGGCCGGGCCGACGAGATCGCCGAGCTGCTCGCCTTCTGCGCCGGCGACCGACCCGGCTACCTCACCGGCACCGACATCCTCTGCGACGGCGGGACCAGGGCCGGCCTCACCCTCAAGGGCATGATCGCGATGGCCCGAGGCGTCTGAACGGCCCTGGCGCCGGAGCAGCACGGCGTGGCCGACAGCGGCCGGAAACGGGAGAACGCCGACGCTCGTCATGCGACGGCGGGGGTTTCACCGATGGCCTCCTCGATCTCGGACTCGAGGTGCTCGGACTGAAGCTGGTCGCGGTTGCGGCGCACACCGAGCCAGAAGCACAGGCAGCCGCCCGCGAGCCAGCCGAGCAGGACCAGAAGTGGCCGGGTGCTGCCGTGGCCGTCGAAGAGGGCGAGGTCGCGGAGCAGCGTGCCGACTGCCCCCGGCGGAAGGAACTGGCCGAGGGCACCCCAGGGCCTCGGCAGCATCTCGGGCGCACTCGCCAGGCCCGAGAGCGGGTTGCCGAGCACGACGAGAGCGATGGCGGCGATCCCGAGACCGAGTCCGCCCAGCAGGTTGCGCAGCCCGAGGACGGTCATGGCCGTGGCGGCCAGCCCGAGCATCGCGCCCGTCGAGGTGATCAGATAGTTGGTGTCGAAGGTCCCGATGACGAACCGGATGACCGCGGTGAGCGCGAAACCGCCCGCAACCGCGAGGCCGAGAGCAGCGGCGACGCGGCGGCCCGGTGTCTGGATGAGGAGCATGATGACGACCGCGCCGATCCAGCCACCCAGCGCCATCGGCAGGGCGCCAGCCGAGAGGCCGGCTCCGTGCGTGTCGTCAGCCGGGAAGGGCCGGACATCCTGGACCGTCGTGGTCGCCCCCCGCGACGAGGCCACGGCGCCGGCCGCCTGCTCAACCAGCTGGGCGGCGGAGTAGCTCGATGCCGAGGCGACCTGCACCCGCACCGTGCCACCCGAGCTGAGGTCGAGGGCGCCGTAGATGTCACGGTGCAGGATCGCGGTCCGGGCCGCGGCGGCGGTCTCGTACCGGGTCACGGTGAAGCCGCGGAGCTGGTCCGCGGCCTGCTCCGCCCCGGCGCCGTCGGCGACGACGCCGATCGGGACACCGTGCGCACCGGTGTTGGACGCCGGGAGCCCGAACGCGAGCAGCAGCACGGCCAGAAGGGCGGTCAGCCCAAGGACAACCGTGACGATCTTGCGTACCGATACCGACACCGAGGCTGCGGCTGCGGCTGCGGCTGCGGCGCTCACGGCGGGGGCGGTCTCCGACCCGGTCTGGCGGTCATCAACGGGCGCGGCAGGTGGAGTGCTGGCCATGAGACGCCTCCATAAGAAACGGATCGTATCTTAATTTAGAAACGTAGCGTATCCTACAGGGCTGTGGCGAAGACAACCAGACGACGTGGCGAGGCCCTGGAGCAGGCGATCCTCGAAGCGGTCACCGCCGAGCTCACCGAGCACGGGTACGCGGGACTCACCTTCGAGGGCGTCGCGGCACGCGCCGAGACCAGCAAGCCCGTGCTCTACCGCCGCTGGCCGACCAAGGCCGAGATGGTCGCCGCAGCCACCGTTCGAGCGAACGCGACGACAATCGTGTCGCCCGACACCGGGAGTCTCGCCGGCGACCTGCTGGCCCTGCTGGAGCAGGTGCGAACGGTCGTCGACGCCAGTGACCGCTCTGTGCTGCTCACTCTGATGGCCGAGCTGCCGCCCTCAGCCGCCGAGTCGTTGCGGGAGCTGCTGGTCGCCCGTGGCACCCAGCTGGTCCAGCCGATCGTCGACCACGCCCGGCAACGCGGCGAGCTCGGCGACGCACACCTGCCCAGCCGTCTGCTGGCACTCCCAATCGACCTCGTCCGCCACGAGATACTCGTGACGGGGACACCGTCCGACGCCGCCCTGCGGTCCATCGTCGACGTCATCCTCATGCCGCTGCTCCGAGCAGCCGCCGGTCACGGCCGGCGGCCCGGCTGACCAGTGCCGGGTGGAACGGCTACGAAGGCGAGGCCGGCGACGGCCGATCCTCTTCGGTGTCCGCGGGGCCGGCGGTGTCGACAGGGCCGGAGGGGCCGGAGAGGGCCGGCGGAGGCTCGCCGACGGGCGCGCCGAGCCGGGCGGCGATGAGCCAGACCAGGGCGGCGATCGTGTCCTGTCGATCCGTCCTGTGCCAGTCGATGGCCAGCACGAGAGCGGTGACGTCCCCGACGCGGACGAGGGCATGGTGGCGGCCCGCGACGTCCGCCGTGCCGGGTGTGGGCTGGTGGCGGCGCCGGCCGCCCAGCGCCAGCAGGAGCCTGCCCGGCGGGCGCCGGCTAGCCCACAGGCTGACCCTGATCAGCACGGTCGGCGCGTGCGGATGACGGATCACCCATTGCCCCCGGCCGTTGCTCCTGACCTCGCCCCCGGGTAGCAGCCGCTCCAGTTCGGCCATGGACAGGAGGTCGCGGAGTGCCACCCAGGCCGGCGGTGGTCCGGGGGCGTGTTCGAGGGTGCTCACCACCCAGGTGGTCTGACCGCTGTGGCGGGTCAGGCGTACCCGGGTGTGGCGTCTCGGCAGGGGGCCGACGAGGCCGCCGATCGGGCGGGCGGGCGTCCGGTCGCCGCGGCCATCGGTTTCGTCAAGGGCAACCCACATTCCGGACGAGTCGGTCCACGAACGCAGCACGTGGCCGACCAGGGTCTCGGAACCAGCGATGTCCGCGTCGGTGGATGTCGACGTGGACATCGACGTCGATGGCGATGGCGATGGCGATGGCGATGGCGATGGCTGGTCGATGGTGACGAACCGGGGCGTCCCGCCGCGGGGGGTCCAGGATCCTGTGCTGGATGCGGCAGCGCGGGTGAAGGGAGCGACCGCGGCGGGAGCGCGGCCGAGCGCGGCGGCGTACACGAGTGCGATCCCGAATCGCTCGATCTCGTCCGCGGTGGCTGTCGCCAGCGCGGGTTCGGCGTCGATCGCTCTCGTTGTCCGCTTCACCTGTGCGTTGTGGAGCGAGCGGCGCCACCCGTTCGTCCAGGCGTAGAAAACGCCGGTCACCATCGCGGTCAGCAGCGCTCCCCAGAAGAATCCGTTGAACCAGGCCTGAAAGCGCGAGTTCAGCGTGTTCTCGGTGCGGACCTCGGGGGCGACCCAGAAGTCCGCCTCGATCAGACCGTTGATCATCGCGTAGGTCAGCCCGAACAGGGCGGATGCCACCCAGAGCTTCGTCACCAGCCGCTGATACTGCCGTGGCCGGTGCAGTGCGTCGGCCGTGACCCAGTCGTGCCATTTCTCGCCGTCGGGCTGGGCCTCGGTGAGCAGGACGTCGGCGGGAAGCGGGCCGGTCGCCGTCTCCGCGCTGATGAGATCGAGCACGGTGCTCTCGTGCCCGGCCAGCGGTTTTTCCACGGGTTTGGCTGACCGCTGGACCAGCAGACCATGTCGGGCGTCCCGCGAGATGTGGAGGTAGCCCCGGCGCGCCAGGTCCAGGACGGTCGCCGCGACCGCCGGTCCCCAGAAACTGTCCCTCCATTCGGCTCTTCGCCGGGCGAGTTCCGCCTCCAGCCGCTCCTCCCGTTCGCGCGCCTCCGAGCCCTCGCCGCCATCGGTGTTCATGGAAGGCTCCGGCGGCGCGATCTGCGACGGGGGTGGCCCCCAGCGGAGGCGGAACCACAACACGAGCCGCAAACGCAGGGCCATCAGTTTCAGCCCCAGGACGAACAACGCGAGTGCGGGGCCGGCCAGCACGACATGGCTGACCACCCCGAAGGGGCTCCACGAGGAGAAAGCCTCCGACATGGCGACAACCATGACCGGCACGGGCGAGGCGCGCAATGTCGGCAATATGCCACCGGCGCGTATCCCGCGCATTGATTCCGCGCGTTCGAGGCGACGGCGGAAAAGGCGTCAGTCCTCGCGGCGGGCTTCGAGAACTCCGACGAAAGCCGCAGCGACGAGGGCCACAGCAGGGTCGTTGTCGTCGGCCAGATGGCGCAGGACTTCCCGCGCGGAGGGTCCCGAAAGCTCGACGATGCGCAGGACGCCCTGCCAGCCGGTGGGCGGCGACGCGTCGATCGCGCGGAGCCGTCGGAGCAGCTCTCGCTCCCGCTCCAGACGGTCCTCGGCCCACCGGATGAGGTCGCTGACCAGGGCGGACGGAGTGAAGGTCGGGTCTCCGAGCACGGCCCCGACCTGCTTGAGCGAGAGCCCGAGGGACCGCAGGCTCTCCACGTGGAAGATCCTGCGGATGTCCTCGGCGGAGTACTCACGGTAGCCGCCGACGGTGCGACCGTTTGGTCGCACCAGCCCAAGGGCGTCGTAGAGCCGAAGCATTCGGGTGTTCACCCCCGAGCAACGCGCCACATCGCCGATCAGCAATCCGCGTCCCCGGCGCCCAGCGCCTCGGCCACCCGGGTGCTCCGCGGGGTTCCGTCTGTCGGGTTGATCGTGACCACCTCCCGCACCGAGTGGACACCCTGACATCGTGTCAAGGTCAAGCCCGCGCACCATCGCCGAAACCGAACCCCGCCTTCCGTCCCCATGCCGAACACCAACCATGACGCCACCAGGACCGCACTATGGCTGGGACGTCCAGGGGTTGACGAGCGTGACGCCCATAGGGGCGAAGTCGGACTCGTTACGCGTGACGAGCACGAGGGCATGGACCTGCGCCGTGGCGGCGATCAGCGCGTCATGGGCGGGGCGCCGGTCAGGCACGTGGAGCCTCGCCGCCGAGTCGGCGACCGACTGGTCGACATCGAGCAGCCGGCCCGCGTAGGCGGGGAGCACGCTGTGGTCCAGCCAGGTATCCAGGACAGCCGCCTGCCGGGCGTCCTGCCGCCGCTTGTTCTCGATACCGGCGCGCAGCTCAAGCAGGGTGATGACCGAGAGGAACGTGTCCGACGGGGTGAGGGTCTCAGCCCAGGCGTTGAATCGGTGATCCCTGCGTTTCGCGGGCTTACGGAGCTCGGAGATGACGTTGGTGTCGAGCAGGAAGCTCACAGGTCGACCTCACGCACCGAGTCCCTCGGCCGCACCGGCTCGAAGTCGATCTCCTCGTCCAGGACGAACGCGTCCCCCAGACTGCCAGCGGTACCGGTGAGCCTCTGGTACTCGGCGAACGACAGCAGGACGTGCGACGGGCGGCCGTGATCAGTGATGATCACAGGGCCACTGGCGGCGGCACGCTTGACGGCGCTCACGTCCCGGTTGAACTCTCGCGAGGACACGATGGCCACCACAACCACCTCCCGGTAGGTACGTACCTACATTACGCGCCGAGCGGCGTTCATGTGCCGGACCGCCGAGCTCAGTTCGCGCTTTGCGGTCTCGACCAGGGTCGCGCGGCCCCCAGCCGGTCGGCGCGCATGGATCCGCAGTCGGGACTGCTCGCCGGCTACCGCCTGCCGGCCTCCGTAGACCCACTGCTGGACGACCAGCGACGTGCCGCCACCGCTCGCCCAGCAGCCGCAGGACCACCGGGCTCCACTTGTCTCCGACCCGGCGCAGTACACCGGTCACCGGGCATTCCTCGCGCTGCCGCCCCGTCACAACCACCCGCGCGCCAGGCATCGGGGTAACACCTGGCTGGGCGCCGGCATCATCGTCGACGGCGGGGCCTCTGGAGGCGGTCGAGGCAGTGGACGTCAAAGTGCCTTCTTCTCGACGGTTCTCATGCCGGCCAGGCTTCCCGCCATGGACACCCTTCAGGTGGGCGACGTCTCGCTGACCCGTATCCCGCACATTGAACACTGGACGCTGGCATCGGCCGATTTCTTCCCCGACATGAATCCGGGCACCTGGACCGACCACCGCGACCGGCTCGCGCCGGCCCACTGGAATCCGGCGACCGACCAGGTCCGGATAGCCGTGCAGAGCTGGCTGCTGCGCAGCGACGACCGGCTCGTGCTCGTCGACACGGGCCTCAGCGCGGCGACGACGCGGCCGGGCGTACCGGCGGGCAGCGACCTGCCCGCCGCACTCGCCGCCGTCGGCGTCACGGCCCACGACATCGACCTGGTGATCTGCACCCACCTGCACGCCGACCACGTCGGCTGGAACACCCGGCCGGACGGCGACGGAGGCTGGACGCCGACGTTTCCCCAGGCGCGTTACCTGTTCTCCGAGCCCGACCTGCGCTTCTTCCACCCCGACACGCTCGTCGAGCAGCCCGGGCGCTCGGCCGCGGTCTTCGCCGAGTCGCCGGCCGTGGCAAGGCCGCCGCGTACCGGGGCGGGCGAGCGGGATGCCAGGACGCCCGCCCCGGCGGCTGATCAGGGCTCAGCCGCCGGCTGTCACCACATCGTCCTCCACCACCTCGTCCTCGCCCACCCCGTGGGACGCTCCAGCGCTCGCCGGTGTGCCGGGCGCGGCTGACCCGCGGACGGCGGCGAACGCTGCTTCGGCGAAAGTGATCAGCTCACGGGACAACCGAAGGGCGGCCGATCATCCGAGCCTGGCGTCGCGCGCGGCCACCACCGCCTGTGCACGGTCACGCAGGCCGAGCTTCGCGAAAATGTGCCGGACATGCGTCTTCACTGTGGCCATGCTGATGAACAACTCGCTGGCGATCTCGGCGTTCGACCGCCCGGCCCCGATCATGGCCAGAACGTCCCGTTCGCGGTCGCTCAGTTCGTCCAGGCCGGCCGGGGGGCGGGGCTGTTCGGGCGGGCGGGTGGCGAAGTGGTCCATCATCCGGGCCAGGACGGCGGGTGCGACGACCGGCTCGCCGGCCTCGGCGCGCCGCACCGCGTCGACCAGTCCTTCCGACGTGACGTCCTTCAACAGGAATCCGACGGCACCCGCGCGCAGGGCGTCCACCACGTTCTGATCCACGTCGAACGTGGTCAGCGCGATGACCCGGGCGTCACCGGCGGCGACGATTCGGCGGGTGGCCTCGGCGCCGTCCATACCGGGCATCCGCAGGTCCATGAGGACGACGTCGGGCCGATACCGCGACGCGGCCCGCACCGCGCTGTCCCCGTCCCGCGCCTCGCCGACCACCTCGATCCCGGCCAGCTCCAGGATCATCCGCAGTCCCTGCCGCACGAGATCCTGGTCGTCGACGATCAGTACGCGGGTCACCGCGGACCTCCCGCCACCGTTGTGCTCCGTACGCTCGGGTCGGCCTCTCGCACCGCCGGCCCGGCGGTGGAGGTCGGCGATGCCGCTGGCAATGTCACCCGGATCTCGAACAGCCCATCGTGGACTCGGGACTGGTACGTTCCGCCAAGCAGGTCCGCCCGGTGGCGGATCCCGGAAAGGCCTCGGCCGGGGGCCGGCGGGCGGGTGGGCGCACCTGGGTTCACCGCCTCCAGGCGGACCTCCCTCGCGGTCCAGTTCACGGTGAGGCTGACCCGCTCCCCCGGGGCGTGCCGCCCCGCGTTGGTCAGGCATTCACGCACGATCCGACCGACCGCGAGCGACACGGGCGACTGAGCGGGCCACGGGTCACCGGTGACGACGAGCGTGTTGGCGATGCCCGCGTCCTCGGCGCGGCGAGAGATCTCGGCTACATCCTCCCGGGCGGGCTCTCGGCCGTCCCGACCATCCCGGCCGTCAGGCGCAAGGATGTCGAGGACGGAACGGATCTCCGCGAGTGTCCGGTGCGCGGTGGCCCTGATGGCCTCGACCGGCTCTGCGGCTCGCTCCGGTCTCACCCGCAGCGCGTACGCGGCGGCTTCCGCCTGGATCGCTATCAGTGTCACCTCATGCCCCACCACGTCGTGCAGTTCCTGGGCGATGCGGGCACGTTCGGCGCCGACCGCCGCCTCCTCCGCGTTGAGCCTCTCGCGCCGCAGGTCCTCGGTGAGCCTGGCGAGTTCGGCGTTCTGCCGTCGCAGCCGCGCCACGACCTGCCCGACGCCGACCGGCGCTGCCACCGCGAGCGCACCACCGATGGCGGCGACCGGCGCCTCAGGCCCGAGGAGGGTGCCGACCACCGAGACCGCGCACGCCCACAGGGTCGCCAGCGCGACCGCGGCACGCGGCGTCCCGCGGCTTCCCAGGGCGAAGAACTGAAGGATCACCACCACGTAGCCGAGCACCGGGTATCCCTCGAGCGGGATCAGCCAGAACGCCGACGACACCAGCGCGGACTCGACCGGCCGGCTACGGCGCCAGGCGAGCGGCAGCGTGGAGCCGAGCACATACAACGGGCCCAGCACGCCGCCCGCCATCGGGTAGATCGCCGTCTGCACGAGCCCGGCGAGAGTGAACGCCGCCGCCATGGTGGCGTCCGTCCCGGGCGTCCGGAGCCATCGCGGCAGTCGGTCCTGGGCACGGTCCACGATCGCGAGCGTATGGGCGCGGGGCGGCCGTGGCATCAGCCCCAGGGCTGAAACCCACGTCATCCCGGATGAGCCGCGCGTCATCCCGGGCTGACTCCACGACCAGCCCCTCGGTCGATGTGGGGCCGGGCGCCCGACTCCTACCTTTCTGGTGCCGGCACCAAGGCCGGCGAAACCCGGCTCGATCCGGCTCCGGATGGGCCAGATGAAAGGTGGATCATGACCACGGTCAGCCCTGTTCTGGCTGTTCTGGAGGACACCGCGTCCCGCCGTCACGCCCCGGACCGCGCGAGCGGTGGCCTGCGCTCCACCCACGCCCGCCCCGGCGGCGGCCTGGACGTCGGACGGCTCAGCGCGCGCTTCGGCATCGCCTTCACCGTCTGCCAGCTCGTCGTGATGATCTGTATGGCGGTGTTCGTGCTGCCGCACGGTGGCTCGCCGGAGGACCCGGCGCTCGAACGCGGCACAAACGTGCTCGACGCCGAGACCGCCTACCGGATCGGCAACTACGTGTTCATGATCTCCGGGTCGCTGCTGTTGGGGTTTCTCGGCGTGACACACATGCGCCTGCGCCGGGTGGACGACACCGGCATGCTCGCGACGGTCGCCGTCGCCGCGGGCACCCTGCTGGCCCTCATCTGGCCGTTCGCCGGGGTGCTACACGACATCGCCCTGGAAACGGCGACCACGGGAAGTGACGTGCGGATTCTCGCCGGATGGGACGCGGCCGCGCCGTTCGCGCTGGCGTTCTCGGTGCTGCCGCGGGTGTTCTTCGTCGGCGCGATCCTGCTCGGCCTGCGTGCGCAGGGTGTGGCGCCGTGGCTGCGGCGCACCGGCGTCGCGCTGCTGCCGGTCAGCCTCGTCGGCAGCGCCACCCTGGTGGCCAGCGACGTGTTCCCGCTGCTCGCCCTGAGCACGCTCGGCTTCGAACTGTGGGTGGGGGCGCTCGCCTGGCACTGGCTGCGCAAGGGCAGCGACCAGTAGGGACCAGTGAAGTGGCCGCGGCGGTCAGGTCTGCCGGCCTTGACCGCCGCTTCGTCCTTCGGAGCCCGCGACCACCTCTGGCCGCGGGCTCCGACTCGTCAGCCGGACCGCTGCGATCTTCGTGCGGTCGGCGTGCCCGGACGCCTGAGTATCAGGCCTTTCGCCGAGGCCGTCGCATTTCCGAGCAGCCTGGCGCCGGCGTGTGGGGTCAGCCGGCCGCATTGCGGGAATGAGGCGCAAGACACCGGTGTCGAGGCCGTGGCAGTAGATCGGGGGGCAATCGGGGAGGTACCGATGGTGTCGGTAGACAGTGCACGAACCGAACGGGCGGCAGCACTTCTCGCCGAGCAGGAGGCAGCGCTCGCGGCACGGGCGGCGGACAGGACCGAACCACGCCGGGGGAAAATCTCCGTGCTGCAGGAGCCAGGCGGGGTCGCGCGGGCGGACGACCCGACCCGGGTGGCGGCCCGGATCGAGCGGCTGGCCAGATATCACCCGGCTGCGCGGTCGGTCAGTCCGGCCGCGATAGGCGCCGAGGATCCGGCGGCCATCGCGGAGGCGGGCGTCGCCCTGGAGAAGATCATTCTGACGAATGACCTGCTCGGGGTCGACTATCTGGAGAACGGCGTCGCCGCCGCGCGGGCGGTGGGCCGGATCGTCATTCGGGACGCCCGGGGCCGGGAGGTCGGCTTCGGCACCGGGAGCATGGTCTCCCCCGAACTTCTCCTGACGAACCACCATGTTCTCGGCGACACCCGGACAGCCGGGTTGAGCAGTGTCCAGTTCGGCTTCCAGGACGCGCCTGGCGGCCAGCCAGCGGCACCGATGGAGTTCGCGTTTGACCCGGACCGGTTCTTCTGCGCGGACGAGGCGATGGACTTCGCGCTGGTCGCGCTGCGGGCGACCCCGGCCGAGCTGAATCAGTTCGGATTCAACCGGCTGGTCACGGCGGAGGGCAAGGCAATCGTCGGGGACTTCGTCACGATCATTCAGCATCCCGGCGGCGGCAAGAAGCAGATCGCGCTGCGGGAGAACCGGATCGTGGACGTGCTTGACCTGTTCATGCACTACGAGACCGACACGGAACCTGGATCATCAGGGTCGCCCGTGTTCAACGACCAGTGGGAAATCGTCGCGCTGCACCACGCCTCCGTGCCGGCGCCGGACCATGGAGAGCTCGGCGGCATCCTGAACGAGGGGATTCGCATCAGCCGGCTGCTCGCGTCCCTGCGCGACCAGTCCTTCCCCTCGATGCAACAGCCACTCGTCGACCGCCTCTTCGACGGCCGCGGCGGACCGGCTTCCGCGGTAGAAGTCGTGATACCGGTCTTCGGAGGAGCACCCGCTGTCGGACCGATGCTGGTCCCCGAGGCGAGCAGAATCCAGCAGTCAGTGACGCTCACGGTGCCGTCGTTCAACGTCCAGCTGCACGGCGACCTCGCCGGCCCGGTCCTTTCTCCGCCCGCCGAGGAAGCGATCCGGATCGACCCGGACTACACGAGCCGGCATGGCTACGACGAGGACTTCCTGGGAGGCGGCAACCGGGTCGCGCTGCCTGCCCTGCACCCGGACCTGGTGCCGTTGGCGGCGATCAACCGGCGTCCCCTCGGGCAGAGGCCCGCATACGTGCTGCCCTACCACCACTTCAGCGTCGTGCTGAACCGACAACGCCGGCTGGCGTTCTTCACCGCGGTGAACATCGACGGCGGTAGCGCGGTCCGGCTGCCCCGCGACCAGGACCACTGGTCGTTCGACCCACGCGTGCCAGCGGACGAGCAGACCGGCGAGGAGGTCTACCGCAACAACCCACTGGACCGCGGCCACCTCGTCCGCCGCCTCGATCCCGTCTGGGGGGCCAGCCGAACCCAGGCCAAGCTGGCGAACGACGACACCTTCCACTTCACCAACTGCACACCGCAGCACGCCGACTTCAACCAGAACAAAACCACCTGGCTGGGGCTGGAGGACTACATCCTGGAGAACGCGGACAACCGGAACTTCAAGGTGAACGTCTTCGCCGGTCCCGTCCTCGCCGCCGACGACGACTCCTACCGGGGCGTGCAGCTGCCCCGGCAGTTCTGGAAGGTCGCCGTCATGGTCACGGCGGCTGGCAGGCTGTCGGCCACCGGCTATCTCCTCAGCCAGGCCGACCTGATACGCGGCCTGGAAATCACACCGGAGACCTTCTCCTACGGAGCCTACAGAACCTACCAGGTACCCCTTCGGCGCATCGCGGCACTCACACGGCTCTCCTTCGGCACCCTCACCGAGGCCGATCCCCTGGATCGGCTGGAAACAACCGAGGCCGCCCGGGAGATCACCGACCTTCACCAGATCGCCCTTTGACGGAGATTGTTCTCGCGGCCGCCCTTCGCCTGTGGGGCGGCCGCCCGGAGTCAGGGCCGGGGTGATCGCGATCGCGGGCGTCGGCGCGGTTGATGTCTACCGCCGGGGCGACGTCGGGGACCTCGTCGGGTCGGCTCGGGTCGGCTCGGGTCGGCTCGGGTCGGCTCGGGTCGGCTGCGCGAGGCGAGCCCTCGCGCCAGTCCGACGATTTACCACCTTCGTGGTATTTATCGCGGCGGAATGTATTCGATAGGTTGCTCAGCGTCCTGATCGCGCAGGTCCGAGCAGGGAGTCGACGTGTTCAGAAGGCTCCCGGGTTCTCCCGCCCGGCGTCGCTCCGCCCACATCGTGGCGGCGCTGATCTCGGCCGCGCTCGCCGCGGTACTGCTGCCCGGCGGGGCCGCCCAGGCCGTACCCGGGGGCGACTGGGGGCAGTCGCACCACGACGGCGGCAACACCGCGAACAACCCCGCCGCCTCGGTGCTCGACACCTCCAGGGTCGCGGCCGGACTCACCCGGAACTGGGAACTCACCTTCCCGTCCACCGGAATCAAGCCCGACCTGCCCGGCGTGCTGGCGGGCGACCTCATGTACTCCGTGGAGAACAGCACGTCGCTGGTCGCACGGCAGCGCTCCGACGGAGCGGTGCGGTGGACGCGGGCCGTAGGCACGGCAGGCGTGACCCTGCCGCAGTCAGTCGCCGCCGCCGACGGGCTGGTCGTGGTGACGATCGCCGGTGCCAACCCGGCGGCCGGCGTCGCGGCCTTCGACGCCGTGACCGGCGCGCCGGCCTGGACGACGCCGTTCACCTTCGCGCTCGGGACGCCGTCGCGGCTCCGGGTCGACGGCGGCCGGGTGTTCCTGTCGATCGGGACGTCCGAGCTGCGCGGTTTCACCCTGGGGACCGGCGCCGCGCTGTGGACGGTCACCGAACCGGACGTCGATCTCCTCGCGGCCTCCACCTACGGCCCGGCCGGTCAGGTGTTCGTCCTCTGCGAAGGCAGGACCTCGATCTGCGAACGGGACGGGGCCACCGGCGCACTGGTCTGGTCGACGCCACTGCGGCCGCAGGACGGCCGGGCCGTGCCCTACGTGGAGGCCACGGTCGCCGCCGGCCGGATCCACGTGTGGACCCCGGAGTTCTTCGTCCCCGGGACCGGCACGATCGCCTCCGACTTCACGGCGTTCGACGTGAACGTGGGCAACAAGCTCTCGCTGAGCTACGGCCATGGAGCCGATCGCGGCCAGATCCCGACGAACATGGCGGCAATCGGTGACGATCTGGTCTTCTTCACCCGGGAGGCGTCGGAGTACCAGCCGGACGAGAGCGACCGGCTGTACCGGGTGGACGGCGTCTCCGGCGTCGCCCACTGGGTGGCGGAACTGGGCGACCTGAACATCATCGGTTCGGTCGCCGTCGCGAACGACGTCATCTACGCCCAATGCAGCTACCCGCGGATCGACCGGGTGTCGTTCCTCTGCGCGTTCGCCGCGTCGGACGGCCGACCGCTGTCGATGACCTCGATGCGGCCCTTCCCGGACACGCTCGCCGTCGCCGGCGGCCAGGTGGTGAGCGCCGGCTACGACACCGACTCCTACGTCGCGGCGTACGGCCCGGCGCCGCTCTCGGCACTGCCCGGGCGGGTCGAGGCGGAGTCGTCGACCTCACCGGTGTTCACCACCGCGGCCCAGGACGTCGGCGGTGGCCTGCTGGTGGGCTACCTGCCGAGCGGCGGTGCGGTGATGGACTACCCGGTCGAGATCGCGTCCGCCGGGACGTACCAGCTGTCGTTCCGGGTGGCGTCGAACTACACCACGATGCCCGCACCAGTGCCCGATCCCGGTCTTGAGGTGCAGCTGGCCGGGGTGGGCGTGCTGGCGACGGTGGACGTCCCCGACACCGGCGGATGGCAGAGCTGGCAGACCGTCAACGTCGGCGTGGCGCTGCCGGCCGGCGTGCACCGGCTGCGGCTGTACGTGCCGGCGGGTCGGCATGGTTTCAACCTCAACTGGTTCGAGGCCGTCGCCGCCCAGTCACTGACCGACGAGGCGCCCGACGCCGGCGGCGGCGCAGGCGCTGCGGCGACGCAGGCGAGCGGCACGACCGAGGCGAGCGTGGGAACAGGTTCTGGTTCCCCGGCCCTGGCCTGGGCGCCCGCCAGTGCCAGAACGATCTCGGCCGCCACGCCGGTCAGGGCCGCCAGGCCGGGCCTGGTGTCGACCCGTCGTGGCCCCTGGGTACGGCCGCAGCGGGTCGTCCGGATGGACGCCGAGCAGCGTGCCGACCATTGCCTCGACGGCATCAGCCCGTCGAAGCTGTTGGACCAGGCAGCGATCGCCGCGCTCTGCTTCGGCGCCTGACGGCGTAAGGGCACGCGAAGGCGACGACGGGATCATCGACCGAGCGGCGCCGCGCGGCGGACGTGACTCGTCAGCCCGTGCGTGCTCCGGGTCACCGAGGAGGCAGCGAAGAATGAGCGAGAACGGCTTCAGGGAGGCCGCCCGGTCTCTTTCGGCGCTTGATCACCTGGACGTCCGAGAGCTTGAGATCCTCTACAAGCTGGAAATGACCTCCGGGCTGTTCTACTTTCAGCTGGCCGACAGCATCCAGAACGAAGAGGTGGCCGAATTCCTCCGCCGTAACGGCCGCGGGGAGTTGGGCCATGCCAGGCGGATCCAACAGGCCCTCACGATCAGACTGGGGCGCTCTTACCAGCCTTCCGCGGACATGGACGGCGGATATCCCCTCGGTGTGCCGCCCCCGGTGGACGCGGCGTTGCTGGCCGCGATCGCGCGCGGCGAACGGGGCGGCGACGCCGACTACCAGCGGTGGGCCAGCGCCGAACCCGACCCGGAGATCGCGCACCTGCTCCAGATCAACGGCCGTGAGGATTCAGAGCACGCCGACCGACTGACGCGCGCAAGCGCCCTTCTCAACGTAGACCGGTAGCGACCGGCCGAAGCCGGCTCGCACCCGTTCAGCCACGGACACGGATGACGGTCTTACCTCGAGCGCCGGCGATCGCGACCGGAGTCGGCTTCGCGGCGTCCGCGAGGTCGATCTCCGCACCGATGACGGGGTGGACGGCGCCGCTGGCGAGGTCTCCCGCGAGGTCGGCCAGACGCGCGGGCTTGCGGTCGAGCACGTAGCTGGCGACATCGATTCGATCGTTCGCCGACCTGCCGCGGCTCCTCGCCCTCGTCGCCCTCCAGGTCACCACCACGGTTCTGCCGCACTCGATCGCCACCCGCTACCCGCGGCCACGCATCACCTACGTGCCGATCACCGACGCCCCGCCGGCGACACTCACCATCGCCTGGCACGAGCACTCCCGCTCCCGAGGCATCGCCGCGCTGGTCCGCGCCGCCAGCGCGACCGGTGCCCACAGCGAGAGCGCGGTGCATCCCGCTCACGAGCAGCCTTGCGCCGGCCCGCCGCCTGCTGTTACCACATGAGCACTGATCCGGCCGACGGCGATCCGGGTAAGGAGCGGGTGTGGGTTTCTACGAGGACCAGGTGCTGCCACGAATCATCGACGTGGTGCTCGGGCGAATGGTCGACCCGGCACGGGCCCGGGCGGCCGCCGGGCTGAGCGGGGAAGTACTGGAGATCGGCTTCGGCTCGGGGCGCAACCTGCCGCACCTGCCGGCGCAGGTCACCCGGCTGCTGGCGGTCGAGCCGGCGGCAACCGGCCAGCGGCTCGCGCGGCGGCGAATCGCCACGACGGCTGTACCGGTCGAGTTCGTCGGCCGGGACGGGCAGCGGCTGGACCTGGCCGACGCCTCGGTCGACCACGTGCTGGTCACCTGGACGCTGTGCACGATCCCCGACGTCGACCGGGCGCTGCGGGAGGTCCATCGCGTCCTGCGGCCCCAGGGGACACTGCATTTCACCGAGCACGGCCGGTCTCCGCGGGCGCGGGTCGCCCGCTGGCAGACACGGCTCACCCCGGCCTGGGGCCGGCTGTTCGGCGGCTGCCACCTCGACCGCCCCATCGACGAGCTCGTCACGAAGGCCGGGCTGACGTTGGAGAGCCTCGACAACTACCGGATCGGCCCGGAGATCATCGGCTTCGGCTACGAGGGCGTCGCGGTCCGACGCGACTGACCAGGCCGGTCATCTCTGTCCACCACCTCCGCCGGCGGCTGGCCACTGACCGACCCTGATGGAATCAATCGACCTACCTCGACGACGTGCACGGCCCGTTCCTCGGCCGACGGGCTCGCCGAACGCCGGCACATCTCGATCACCAACCGGCTCGACACCCTGGCCGGCGTCGCCGACCACAGCCCACTCGGGTGCGACAGCCTCACCGGCCTCTGTGACCGGATCCTCACCCGCGTCGCCAAACCAGCCAAACGGGAGGACGACCTCTGCCTCCTGGCCGTCCAGTGATCTCTCACGCCGTACTCCCGGCGTCACGCCCGGCGGTGACGAGCTCGTGCACGAGGCGCATCTTGTCCAGCGCAGGGGCCGGGAGGACGAACGGATAGAGGTCCGGGCGCCCCATCGACCTGTTGATCATATTGAGTGACCACGCGAGCGGTAGCCACAGGTCGACGATGCGGCCGAACCCGACCGCGCCGGGCAGCGGCGTCGTCAACGTGGCGGCGGCGGGAGCGAGTCCGAACGCGGCGGCGGTGTCGAGAGCGTCGCGAACATGCAGGTAGTGCGCGAAGGTCTCGGCCCAGTCCTCGGCCGGGTGCATGGTGGCGTATGCGGAGACGTAGGTCTGCCGCCAGTCGCGCGGAGGTCCTTCCTGATAGTGGCGGTTCAGGGCCGCCTGGTAGTCGGCGTCGGGATCGCCGAACAGCTCCACAAACCGGGCATGGCCGGCTCCGGTTTCGGCCAGCATCGTGAAGTAATAATGACCGACCTCATGCCGGAAGTGGCCGAGCAGAGTGCGATAGGGCTCGCCCATCGACACCCTCAGCTGCTCGCGGTGCACGTCGTCGCCCTCCGCCAGATCCAGGGTGATCACCCCGCCGGCATGGCCCGTGACGACGGGCTCATGGCTGCTGGAGAGCAGGTCGAAACACAGTCCGGTCTCAGGATCGACGTCCCGCCCGCGAATCGGCAGGCCCACCTCGATCAGCTCGAAGATCAGTCTCCGTTTGGCCGTTTCGGCCTCTGCGAAGGCCGGCAGCGCACGGAAATCGGCGTCCGCGGGGCGCGTGCGGGTGAGCGCGCACGACACACACAGCCCGGACGACCGCCCGACCGGAGCGAGCCAGTTACAGACGGCGATCTCGCGGTTCGCGCACCTGGAATCGCCGGAGCCCTCGGCACGCACCCCCTCCGGCGTCAGGACGGCGAACGAGCGCGTTTCGGGGTCGAAGCCGACGGTGCTCCGGCAGCCCAGGCACAGCGAGTTCTCGAACGTCAGCCGCTGCCCACAGCTGGGGCAGAGAAATTCACGCATCGAGGCCTTTCCTCCTCGGGTCCGCCCGGCGTCGGCGGCCGAACGCCACAGCCCCGGCCGGTCAGCTGTTCACCTCGATGTAGCGCGCGGCATCCCTGCTTTCCGTGTTCACCCCAGCCCCGGCCTGGTGCTCGGCGTAGAATCGCAGCCATCGCATCGCCAACTCGTGGCGCAACTCAGGCCCGGTGCTCTTGATGAAATCCGGGAACGCCTCGCGCTCCTCCTCGTCCAGATGCTCTCCGTTCTCCGTCCGGGCCCTGCCCACCGCCTCGAACCAGGCCCTGCTTCCGACGCCGTGCGAACGAGCGTCGGCGACAGCGGCGCGGATCTTGTTGTGGTCCTCGATCGCGTCCTCGGTCTCGTCCTCCGGCTCACCGGCCTCCCCCTTCTTCAGCAGAGCCGGGTAGAACACCGTCTCCTCCGCCTCGGCATGGGTGTCCAGACGGGTCGCCAGTACCTCCCACACCGCCTTCAGCTCGGCATTGCTGGTCGCATAGTCCAGATACAGAAAATGGCGCCGCAGCCAATCGTGATCGGCATAGATCAGATCCACGATGTCAGCCATTCATCTCGCCACCTCATATAGGTCGAGATCCTCGACTACCTTGAGATCATCGCTAACATCCGCGATCACGCCGCAAACGCCTCCGGGCTTGGCTGAACGGCTGATCCCGGACTCCTCAGACCTGTCTGCGCCCTCAGTAGCGCGGGTTACGGTCCGGGTGCTCGGTACGCCGACGACGACGCAACCGGGCTCGCCGTATGTCGCCCTTGAGACGTTCCAGAAGTTTCATGGTGATTCCTCTCCGATCGACGGTATGCCGGCTTCTGTCCCCTCTGATCGGCCACTCAACCCTCCCGACCGGCAACCGCCGATCCAGGCCGGAGCGGACGGCCCGCCGGCTGACAGCCGAGTCGCTGCCGATCTCGTGCGGGCTTTGGAGCGGCCCTTCTACGACCCGGCCTAGGTGCAGGGTGAGAGCGGCGTCGACAGCCGCGTGGTCAAGCTCGAGACCGCGGGTGAAGGAACGGGGTGGGCACGCAGCCAGGCCTCGACTGACCAAGCCGATCATCCACCTCGCGCGGCCGGAGACGCAGCCAAGGCGCGGCGCAGCGGGCCTGCGAGAGTGCCCCGTGCGGTCACCTCGACCGGGCCAAGTTCCAGCCAGGACGACACGCCGAGCAGCTCGGTGGCGAGCGCCTCGACCACCACCGCCGACGACGGCTGCCCGCCGGCCGGCGGCGCCGGGGCGCTCGCCACCACAGGGGCCGCCGCCGGCGCACCGGCGGCGAGTTCGGCTGGTTCGGTGGGATCATGTGCCCAGGCGGCGAGAACCCGCAGGACACCGGCGGCCCGGTCGGCTTTCAGGTCGACCCGGGCGACGAGCCGGTCACCCAGCAGGAACGGCAGCACGTAGTAGCCGTAGCGACGGCGCGGTGCCGGCGTGTAGACCTCGAGCTTCACCTCCATGCCGAACAGCCGCCTGGTCCGCGAACGCTCCCATATCAGCGAATCGAACGGTGACAGCAGTGCGGCGGCGTCGACTCGGCGCGGTATGACGAGCCCAGGGCGCAGGTAGGCCGGTGACGACCAGCCCTCCACCCGCACCGGCAGCAGGTCACCCGACTCGACAAGCTCGGCCAGCCGAGGCCGGGCCAACCTGGCCGGGAGCCGGAAGTAGTCGGCGAGGTCACCGGCGGTGGCCACGCCCAGCCGGTCCGCCGCGTGCAGCAGCAGAGCGCGGTGCGCCTGGGCCGGCTCCGGTGTGGGCACGGCGAGCACGTCGGCGGGCAGCACCCGCTCGGGCAGGTCGTAGACGCGCTCGAAGGTCGCCCGGCGCCCGGCCGCGCACACCTGCCCGGTCCAGAACAGGTACTCCAGCGCACGCTTGCCGTCCGTCCACCCCCACCAGGAGCCGCCGGCACGGCCTGGGCCGGGCAGCTCGGCCGCGGTGATCGGCCCACGTCGGGTCACCTCGGCGAGTGCCGCCGCGACGTAGTCGGCGCGTTCCCGCCCGAAGGCCGCGACGCCTCGCCACATCCCGACGCCTGCCAGGGCCGCCTCGGCTCGCCACCGCAGCAGCGGCTGCCAGGCGACCGGCACCACGGACGCCTCGTGCGCCCAGTACTCGAACGCGCGACGCTCCCGGTGGACGTAGTCGTCCAGGGCGGCCCGCGGATACGGCCCGAGGCGCGACCAGCCCGGCAGGTAGTGCGACCTGGCCAGCACGTTCACCGAATCGATCTGGAGCAGGCCGACGCGGTCCAGCAGCCCGGGCAGGTGGCGGCGCCCGGCCGACCCGGCGGGCCGGGGCCGCCCGAAGCCCTGGGCGGCAAGCGCGAGCCGGCGGGCCTGCGCGGCGCTGAGCTGTTCGGGCCTCACCCGGCGCGCCCGCGGACCCAACGGCACCATCGGACCCGCCACCTGGACTGGCAGCGGCTTTCGCGCCCCGGGCGGCGCCGCGGCCGGACCATCGCCCGATGCCGCTGGTGGCGGCACCGTGGGCATGGTGGGTTCGCCAATCGTGTCTCCGGCCGCCTCGCAAGCACCCCGAACAGTCACAGGCGCACCGTACGACCAGGCACCGACAGGACGCCGCCAACCGGGTGGTCCCGCAACCGGCCGACGCGCCCACCATCGCGCTTAGGACGTGCACGGCGCACGCCGCCATCCTGTGCGTCGCCGGCATGCAGATGATGGCCGACGCCACCCGCCGGCACCGGAAGCCGTGTCACAGATGGTCCAGCGTCTGCCGGATGACCATCCCGCACAGGCGCGCCCCGCCCGCGGCCCGCCTCCTGCGAGCGTCCGGCGCACCGGCGTCGCTCGCGGCGGCGGACAGTAAGGTTTCGACCACGCTCGCGGGCCCTCGCTAGTAGCGTGGCACCGATGTGATCCGCCGGRCTGCCTTGAAGGGACCGGATCGCGATGGACAGCGATCATGTCGGGTGACGCCGGCGACTCGTGGTCGGGGTTCTCCGACGCATGGCTCCTGGGGTTTCGCCGCATCTACGCCATCTTCCTTGTCCGCGGGAATCGCGACCCAGGCCGGACCGCCATCCGGAGTCCGTGGGCCATTCTCCGTTTGATGGTGTTGTCCTATGGCCCCGGGCTCCTCACTGTCGCGGTAGCGTCGACGGCGGTCGGGGGGACTTGGGGCCTGTCCGGCGATGATCTGCTACTCCTCGCATTACTCGGCACGGTGAACGGCGGCACACACCGCTGATCCTGAGCGGGTGCTGGCCGAGTTCCACCGGGTCCTGCGCCCGGGCGGGCGGCTCGTGATGTTCGAGTACTCACGGACTCCGGAGGAGCGGTTGACGCCTGCCGCGCGGGCTGCGTTCGACGCCGTGTGCGAGCTGGGCGCGATGCCGGCCTGGCACCGCCTCAACCTCGGCGACCTCGAAGATCTGCTCGAATCGGCGTCATTCAAGGTCGAGTCGGTGGATGACGTGACGGCCCGCATGCTGCCGATGCTGCGCATGTTCGCCCTCCTCGGCCGCGTCCCCTACGCCCTCGCGCGCCTGTTGGGCAAGACGGAGAAGGCCGTAAACGCAATGAGTGGCGTGGAAATGTGGAAGCATCAGGAGGCTTGGCACTACAACATCTACACGGCTACCAAGAAAGCATAATCCTGCGCAGGCCGAGTCGAGAGCGATTGCTGCTACCTCTCATCGTGAGGTGCGGGATCGCTCCTAGGCTGGCGTGCATGCACGCGCGTCTCGATCAGATCGTCGTGGACTGCCGCGACCCCAGCTCACTCGTACGATTCTGGGCCGGGCTGCTCGGCGGCGAGCCGGTCGACCGCGCCTTCGGCTGGTCACATGTCGAGCCACCCGGCTTCGTCCGCCTTGCCTTTCAGCCGGTCCCCGACGTGAAGCGCGCGAAGAACCGGCTGCACCTCGACATCGAGGTCGACGAGCTCGCCACCGCCGTCACGGAAGCAGTGCGCCAGGGCGCGGTCAGGATCGGCACGACCGTCACCACAGATCTGGGCGCCTACCAGGTCATGGCGGATCCAGAAGGCAACGAGTTCTGCCTGGTCTGCGACTGACTGGACTGACTGCGGCTGACTGCGGCTGACCAGTCGATGCTCCGGGCCTCTGAGGGGCCCGGAGGTCGCGGTATCCAGACGGCTGGTGTCGAGGCGTCCCCGGACCCCGTCCCCGGCTTGGCTTGGCTCAGATCCGTTCGAGTAGCACGATCGGGATGTCGCGATCCGTACTGCTCTGGTACCCGTCGTAGTCCGGCCAGAGCGCCGTCATCGTGGGCCACAGGCGGGCTTTCTCAGCGGGCTCCGCCACGCGTGCCTTCGCTGGGAACCGTTCCGCCCCGACCTGCAGCTCGACCTCCGGGTGGGCGAGCAGGTTCAGATACCACAGCGGATGCTCGGGAAAGCCGGCCTTCGACGCGACGATGACGTAGTCGTTCCCGTCCCGGCCGTAGATCAGGGGTGTGCGGCGCAGCTTGCCGCTGCGACGGCCCCGCGTCGTCAACAGCAGCGTCGGGGCTCCCTGGGTGAGCGAGCCGTCGATGCCGTGCCAGAGGTGCCCGTCGGCACCGTCGCTGTCGAGATAGCGGCGGGTGTGATCAGCAATCCAGTCCATCGGGCTGTCGCTGGGAGTCGTCTCGGTCATGCGATCTCCAGACGAGTTGGCGGCGCCGCCATCGCGGCGACGGCTCCGGTACCGCTGATCCTCGCATCCGCTGTCGGGACGCGGTGTGGCGTCACCGCGATGCCTCGGGCTCGCCCGCCGGCGTATCTCCGGTCGCTCACGGTACGCAGCATGCTCCGTTCCAGCGCCCCGTCCAGCCCGCCGGTCAGCATGTCGTGGGCGACCGGAGGCTCGATGCGGCGCACGACGGTGCGCCACACCGCCGCCGCGGGTCCGGACGTCGGGAGCCCCCATTCGAGGATCCCGATCAGGCCGTCGGCTGCCAGCCTCTCCCGGGCGCTTGTCAGAACCCGCGCCCGGGACTCGGCGTCGAGTTCGTGCAGCACGAACGCCAGCACGATCCGGTCGAACGGCCCCGCCGGCAGGGCGTCCGCGGCGAGAAGGTCCGCCGTGGCGAAGGCGGCGCCGGACGCACGCCGCCGGGCCCGCGCGAGCATCGGCTCGGCGGCGTCGATCGCGGTCACCGCGGCACCTCGGGCGACCAGGTGACGGGTGACGAGCCCGGACCCACAGCCGAGTTCGAGCACACGCATGCCGCCGCTCATCCCGATGTCGTCGACGAACCGGCGTCGTAGACCGCGCGACCCGCCGGGCAGCCACAGGAGGCCGTTGAGGACGTCGTACCCGACGGCGACGACCCGGGAGCTGTAGGAGGACGCCGTTGCGGGCGCGGGTGCGGACGTCGTTCCGGAGGTTCCAGAGGAAGGCATGAAGCTAGAATGTGATTAATGCTCACATCTGACAACTCGCATTCGGCCTCGCACGCGGAGGCGCGAAAACGCCCCGCGCAGGAACGTTCGCGCCGCACCGTCGAGGCCATTCTGGAAGCCGCTGCTCAGCTTCTGGCCACAAAGGGCTACCGGGCGACGACGACAAACCACGTCGCCGAGCGAGCCGGCGTCTCCATCGGCTCGCTGTACCAGTACTTCCCGAACAAGGACGCACTGGTCGCCGCGCTGGTCGAAGAGCACCTCGCCGCGGCGGGCGAGATGATTCGAGAAGCGTGCCGCGCCTGGCGCCGAGACCGCCCGGGGCCGGCCGAGTTCGCCGCGTCCTTCGCCCGGCTGCTGGTCGAGGTGAACGACGCGCCCGTGCACCGCGTCACCTACAACAACGCGCCGCCGCTGCCCCGCACGCAGGAAATGACCGAGGCCCTGGTCGCCGAGCTTGCCGACGAAGTGGCGATCCACCTCCGGCGCTGGAAAACGCCCGGCCCGCCGGAACTGCGCGCCAGGACCCTCGTGATCGCCGTACTCGCCGTCATTCACGAACTGGTCATCCAGACTCCCCCGGGGCCGGCGAGAACGGCGGCGCAACAGCAGGCGGCCGAACTCGCCCGCGGCTTCATCACCCCGGCTCCCGCGGGCAGCCGGCACGCGCCAGACCCAACGGTCGATGCGGCGCGGCGAAACGAGCACGACGTCCAATAGCAACGCTGCGGGCCTCGGCGGGAGGGCGATGGGGTCGGGGCAGTCACCGCTCCCGGACTGCGTACGTCAGGTGCGTCACCCGCGGGGAGGTCTCCGCGCGAACCGGCTCCAGGGCGACGCGGGCCGCATCCACGCCCTCGAACAGGCGGATGCCGGAACCGAACAGCACGGGTGAGAGCGCGATCGTGAACTCGTCGACCAGGCCGGCGTTCACATACTCCAGGATCGCCGCGCCGCCGCCCGCGATGCGGACATCCCGGTCGCCGGCGGCCTCGCGGGCCTGGTCGAGCGCGGCCCTGATGCCGTCGTCGACGAAGTGGAAGGTGGTCCCACCCAGCCGCTCCCAGGGGTCACGCCGCTCGTGCGTCAGGACGAAGACCGGCGTGTGGAACGGCGCCTCCTCCGGCCACGCGTGCTCGCCGGCATCGAACATGCGCCTGCCCATGACGCTCGCGCCGGTGCGCTCGAACGTCTCCCGCGCGATGTCGTTGTCGCGGCCCTCCTCACCACCGTCGCCGAGCTTCAGGTTCTCCCGGAAGAACCGCAGTGGGAAGGCCCACTGCTGCAGTTCCATCCACTGCTGCCCCATCAGCTCCTCGGTGGACCCGGGCGCGATGAACCCGTCCAGCGACATCGAAACGCTGAAGAACACCTTCCCGGTCATCAGCGCTCCGTTCCCTGCCGAAGGATCTCGGTGACGTACGCAGCCAGGTTGCCCAGGGTCTGCTGGCCGCCCTCGATCGCGTGGTACTTCTCGACCGCCTCGTCGCGCAGCTCCTTGGTGGGGAACACCGTGCGCATCTCGATCCGGGTCGCCGCACCGGCGGGCTCGAACGTCAGAACCGACTCGAAGGCGTTCGGGTCGCCGCGCCGCTCACCGTGCAGCAGCGCGATCCGCTCCGGCGGGGCGATCTCGGTCCAGGAGATCCACTCCTGGTAGTCCGTCCCGTCCGGGCCGTGCATCACGAAGTCCCACTCCGCGCCGACGCGGAACTCGAACGCCCGCGTGGTCGTGGTGAACCCCTCCGGCCCCCACCACCGCGACAGGTGCCGCACCTCGGTGAACGCCTCGAACACAAGCTCCCGTGGGGCGTCGATGACCCGGGAGATGACGATCTCGCGGTCGGCTGTCGCGGACCGCGCCGGCACTCCTCGTCCCGTCGTGCTCATCAGCTACTCCTCCTGCCTTGCCTGCTTGAGGTCCTGCACGTATTCGTCCAGCCGGTCGAAGCTCTCGTTCCAGAACCGCTCGAACCCGCCGATCCACTCGTGGACCGGCCGCAGCCCGCGGGCGTCGAGGCCGTACAGGCGCTGCTTGCCCACCCTGCGGTCCCGCACCAGCCCGACCTCCCGGAGCACCCTCAGGTGCTTGGACGCTCCCGGTTGGGTCATCCCCAGTTCCTGGGCCACCTCCGTCACCGGCCGCTCACCCGCCCGCAGCAGCACCAGGATCTGCCGGCGCTGCGGCTCGGCGATCGCGTTGAAGACGTCCGACGTCGTCGCTGCTCGCGCCACGGTCGACATCATATTCCCATATCGGCATGCGTCAACCCGGGGCACGGTGTGCCGCGGGTGCCGCCCGTGGTGCTTTGCGTGCGTCGGGCGCCCGGACCGTTCATGCTTGATGCGGATCGTGATGATCCGATGTCATGCGCGCGACCTCGACCCCACGAGGCAGGAGGCGGTTCCGGGGCCGCCTCGGGCGAGGTCGGACGGACGTATGGCCTGTTTCCGCAGCTCCCGGTCCCTGCACGCGCAGGATCTCCGCAGGAGGGGAAAAGTCATGCGTCCACGTGCTGCCGTCGTCGTCGCAGCCCTGTTCTTCGCGCTGTCGTCCGTCGTGCTCACATCTCCCGCGCACGCGTCGGGAACCTGTTCGGGGGCTGCCAGCCTCCCCGGCTGGTCGGTCACCGTCTCCAAGAACCCGCGGTCGTGGTCCGGGAATCCCGTCCTGGACGCCGGCATCCAGGTACAGGTGCTGCAGAACACGACCAGCGGGACGAAGATGGTCCGTTTCCGGAACATCTCCACCGTCCCCCGGTCACCGGTGAACGGTTTCGCCTACGCCACGCCAAGTGGATACGAGTACGGGCAGACGAGCACGATCGTGGCCGGCCCCGACGGGGGATGGTGTTCCGACGAGGCGCCGGCGAACACCACCATCTACGGGTTTCTCGGGTACGGGAACCTGTTCACCTCCGTCAGCGGCTGACCCGCAGGGTCGGTGAACGACGCCGTCCGCTCCCCGTGCCCGGCGGGCGGACGGCGTCCGGTTGCCTGCCAGGTCTGGAAGATCTGACCGAGGACGGGGCCGATCGAGCGGAACCATGAAGAGGGGCCTCGACAACGTTGTCGAGGCCCCTCGCAGTCCCGCTAAGCGATCATTTCGAGGTCACGCCGGAGAATCCGGGCTCAGTACACCGTTCCGTCGGCGCGCTGGCCGGGTGAGCTGGACAGCGAGCTGATGGTGTTGTGCTTGACCCAGGCGCCGGTCGCCGAGCCGTCAGGGCTTCGGTTGAGGGACACACCGTCGGAGTTCACCTGGCTCGAGGTGTAGCTCAGCGACTGGACTGTCGTTCCGGCCGAATCCCGCAGGATCACCTGGTCACCGCTGTTGGACAGGTTGAGGCCGCCGGTGCTGGCCGCCACCGCCACGATCCCGCCGGGGATCGCGGAGCTCGCGCCGAACACGGTGATCGCCTTGCCGGGCTGCAGCGTCGTACCGGCGGCGAACGTGTGCCGCAGTGCCGACGAGTCCCGGACGGTCCAGCCGGCGATGCTGATCGCCGTGCCACCGGTGTTCACGAGCTCGACGGCCTCGCCGGCGGTGTCGCTGCCCGGTTCGTTGGCCAGCACCTCGTTGATGATGACGTCGGCGGGTGTGCCACCACCGCCGCCACCGTCACCGCCGATGACGTAGTTGTAGCGAGCCAGCACCGGGTAGTGGTCGCTGGTCGTCGTCGCGTAGTTCGAGACATAGGCCTGGGGCTGGAAGGCCTTCGCCGAGCCGGCGACGTACTTCGCCTGCACCTCGTTGGTGTTGAGCTGGTGGTCGATGAAGTCCGAGTAGCTCGCCGTCGACGCCACGCCCGCCAGCGAAAGGGCCCGCGTCGGGAACGTGTAGCGCGCCGTGTCGTTCACGAAGTTGGCGTAGGGCGAAGCGTTCCCGGAGGTGATGGAGGTGTCGACGTCGTCGTTCCAGTCACCGATGACGAAGACGTTCTGGGTGGGGTAGGTCGTGTCGAGGTAGGACTTGAGAGCCTGCGACGCGGGGTTGCGCAGGTTCCACGCGTCCTGGGTGGACCCGGCCTTCGCGTGCAGGACGATGAAGACGAGGTCACGGGTGACACCGTCGAACGTGCCGCGCAATGTGAACTCCACCGGCGGGCGGCCGGCGAAGTTGCTGTTCTGGCTGGTCAGGATGACCTTCGCGCTCACCAGGGTGGCAATGCTGGAGCGCCAGACCAGGGCGACCTTCTGCTCGGTGTTGCTGAAGTCCGAGTAGTACTGCGCGCCGTTCGTCACGATCGGGTCGTTGGCCACGACCCCGGTGTACCCGGGCATGCCGGCCACGAGTGTGTTGAACGCCGAGGTGCTGACGACCTCGGAGAGGCCCCACACATCCATGTCGGCGCCCGCCATGACGTCGCGGACGTTCTGCTGTTGAAGCGCCTCGTTGGTCGGGCCGTAGCCCGTCGCACCGAACCATTCGACGTTCCAGTTGCCGACGTCGAGCAGTGTCGCCGATCCCTGCGACGGAATCGTGGCTGCATTCGCCGCGGGGGCGGTGGTGAGCGTGGTGAGCGTTGCCATCGTCGCGGCGGCGGCCAGGGTCCCCACGAGCGCGCGGAGCCGGAGTTTCA
This sequence comes from Frankia sp. CcI49, assembly GCF_001983215.1. NCBI lineage: Bacteria > Bacillati > Actinomycetota > Actinomycetes > Frankiales > Frankiaceae > Frankia > Frankia sp. CcI49. The sequence continues at coordinate 42,010 of NZ_MOWP01000015.1, read as the reverse complement.
TCGAAAAGAAACCCTTCGAGTTGGCGTGCGGGACCGGCCCGCGACCCTGCTGTTGGCGGGTTGGGGGAAGTGTCCCGACCCGCCCTCGGGGGCACATCGCGCATGCTGCAACGTTCAGCCATGTGTGGGTGAACATTCGCCTGCCGGACCCTGGCCACCATCAATGGCAACCTGTTCTGGGCGTTCGCCTACAACGTCGCGGCGCTCCCCCTCGCCGCCGCGGGCCTGCTCGGCCCGTCCTGGGCATACCGGCGGTCCAGGTTCGGCAGGTCGGCCGAGGCGGCGCGGTCCAGCGCCGACTCGGCGTCCGGGTCCGGCCGGTCGAGCACGCCCGCGACGGCGTCCGCGAGCACTTCGTCAGTGCCACCGCCGATGCGCGCGATGCGAGTGTCGCGCAGCAGCTTCTCCAGCGGGTACGCACTGGTGTTGCCACGAGCACCGAACACCTGCATGCACATGTCGACGATCTCGCTGACCGCCTTGCCGGACGTCAGCTTCAGGGCGGCGATCTCGTGCCCCGGCATGCGTCCCTGGGTCACGGCGATCTCGACCAGGGCGGCCAGGCGGCTCTGCAGGTTCCAGAGCTCGGCGCGGCCGTGCGCCAGCCGGTGCCGGATCACCTGCTTGTCCATCATCCGGACACCGCCCAGCTTTCGCCGCCGGGCGTAGGCGGACGCCAGGTTCAGCGCCGTCTCCGCCGCGCTGTGYAGTTGCGCGCAGATCGCGAGCCGCTCGAACTGCAGCACGTGCGACGCGTACAGCAGCCCCATGCCGGGGCTGCCGAGCAGGGCGCTGGGCGGCAGCTCGACGTTGAAGCTGATCTGGCCGACGTCGCAGGCCTGCACGCCGGCGGTGTCGAAGAAACCGTCGACGCTCACCCCGGGCAGGTCCAGCGGCAGCACGAACAGGCTGAGGTCGTCGGCGTCCGCCGAGTCCGAGGCCCGGGCGGTCACGATCGCGTGGGAGGCGCTGCCGACGTTGGAGACGTAGCGCTTGGTCCCGGTGAGCCGCCAGCCGTCCGGCAGCCGGCTCGCGACGGTGAGCCGGTCGGAGAGGCTCGAACCGCCGTGGGCCTCGGTGGCCGCGAAGCAGCCGATCGCCCGGCCGTCGAACGCCGCCTCCAGCAGCGATCTCTGCTCGTCGGTGCGCGCGTGGCGGTGCAGCGCGCCGATGAACGCCTCGCTGTGCGCCATCGCGGCCAGCGCGAGTCCGCTGTCGCAGCGGAACAGCTCCTGCGACAGCACGATGAGATGCGCCAGCCCGCCGGTGGCACCGCCGTCCCACCGCCGCCGGAACAGGCCGGCGTCGGCGAGTTCGACGATCGCCGAGGCCGGCACATGCCGGTCGAGCACCCATCGCTCGGCGCCGTCGACGCTCCGCGTGCCCGCGGCGCGGACCAGTTCCCGGAACTCGGCTTCCTGGAACTCCGCTTCCTGGAACTCTGCGAGGTCCTGCGCCGCCGACGGCGTCCGCAGGTCCGGGCGGCTCAATGCAGGTACTCCCGCCACTGGGGGTGGGCCTCGGTAGCGCCCGCCGTGACCGCGGTCACCAGGTCTGCGACGGTGCGGGTGACCGGGCCCGGCGCGCCGCCGGTCAGCACGCGGTCGTCCACGGAGGAGACGGCGACCACGCCGGCGGCGGTGCCGGTGAGGAAGCACTCGTCGGCCAGGTACAGGTCGGAGCGCACCAGCGGACGCTCGGCGACCGGGATCCCCCGCTCCGCGGCCAGCTTCAGGACCGTGTCGCGGGTGATGCCGGGCAGGCCGCCGCTCCAGACCGGGGGTGTGACCAGTTCGCCGTCGGCGACGACGAACACGTTGTGCGCCCAGCCGTCCGCGACGAAGCCCGCCTCATTGAGGAGGATCGCCTCGCCGTAGCCGGCCTGGACCGCGGCCCGCTGCGCCAGGAACGCGTTGAGGTACTGGCCGCTGGCCTTGGCGGCCGGCGGCAGGGTGTTGGCGCCGTAGCGCTGGAAGGCGCTGATCTGGGCCCGCACGCCGCCCTCCTTCGGCGGCCCGACCAGCGGGCCCGCCGCGCTCGCGGTCACCGAGCAGCGCAACGGTGCCTGGAGCGGGTTCGGTCCGGCGCCCAGGAACACCAGCGGCCGGAGATAACAGTCGGTGAGCCCGTTGCGCAGCACCACCTGGCGACAGGCCTCGGCCAGTTCCCCGGCGGTGTGCGGCAGCGCGACACCGTAGACCGCGGCCGACCGGGCCAGGCGGCGCAGGTGGTCACCGAGCCGGAAGAAGGCCGGGCCGTCGGGCGTGTCATGGCAGYGGATCCCCTCGAAGAAGCCGATGCCGTAGTGCAGGGCGAGCGTGGTGACGTGGACGGTCGCGTCGGACCAGTCCACCAGCTCCCCGTCCAGCCAGGCGAACTTCGGCGGCGCGGGGACATCCGGGGCTGAGGCGTCCGGGGCTGAGTCGTCCGGGATGGAGGCGTCCGGGATGGAGGTCGGCGTGGGTGTCATGTCTGAAGGTCCTTCCGGTCAGTGCACCGCGGTCAGCAGCCGCCGCTTCAGGCCGCCCTCGGCGTGCAGCTCCCGGCACTCGGCCCGCTGCACCTTCCCGGACGTGGTGCGCGGAATGGTGCCGGGCCGCACCAGCAGCACGGTCTTCAGGCGGACGCCGAGCGTCGAGCTCACCGCCGAGCGCACCTGCGCGCCCAGGACGGCGACCTCCTCCGGCGAGCGCCTTGGCCGCACCGGGACCTCGACCATGAGACCGAAGTCCTGGTCGGCGTCCTTGAGGCGGAACGCCGCGCAGGCCTTGACACCGTCGGCCTGCGCGTCCAGCACGATCATCTCGATGTCCTCGGCGAACACGTTCCGGCCCGCCACCGCGACCACCTCGTTACGCCGGCCGAGCACGTAGAGCTCGCCGTCGTGGACGAAGCCGTCGTCGCCGGTGTCGAACCAGCCGTCGCTCGGCGCCGGCCGGAAGCCGTCGACCGTGTGGTAGCCCTCGTACACCCAGGAGCCGCCGAGCTCGACCGGACCACCCGGCGGCCCGTCGGGGGCTTCCAGGACGACGCCGGGCAGCGGGCGGCCGACGCAGACGCGTCCGCCGGGTCCCTGGATCGGGCCGCGGCCCAGCCGCGCGGTGGTGGTTCCGACGACGCCCTCGGCCAGGCCGTAGCTGGGCATGATCGCACCCCAGGAGAAGCCGAGCGGCCCGACTGCCTCGTGGAAGGCGGTCAGGGTCTGCCAGTTCACCCGCTCGCCGCCGCTGAGCGAGACCCGCACCCTGGAAAGGTCGAGCCCCTCCTCGTACGGCACCGCGGCGGCCATCCGGTAGGCGAAGTTGGGCGCGGCGGTGACGGTGCCGCCGAGCCGGCCGAGCGTCGTCAGCCAGCGCGCCGGTCCGGTGGCGAACCGGGTCGGCGGCATCAGCACCAGGTCGGTACGGGTCGCCAGCGCGGTCATGAACATCGCCAGCAGGCCCATGTCGTGGTAAAGCGGCAGCCAGGAGACGACGCGGTCGGTCTCCGGGTCGAACCCCAGGCTCGCGGCGACCGCGGCCAGGTGCCCGGCCAGCGTTCGGCTCTCCACGGCCACGCCCTTGGGCGCCGAGACACTGCCGGAGGTGAACTGGATCAGGGCCGTGCCGTCGATGGCCACGTCGGACCCCGGCAGCGCCGTCAGGTCCGCGCACAGCCGGCTCCGGGACAGACTCGCCAGTCCGAGACCGTCGATCGGGTTCGCCTGGTCGTCGTCGTGGCCCGCGACCACCAGCTCGCAGCCGGTGGCGCGCAGGAGGTCGCCGAAGTGCCGGGCGTACCAGGGCACCGCGCGCCGCGACGCCGGCGGCACCGACACCACCGCGGCGCCGGCCGCCCAGACACCCATGGCGGTCAGCACCGACTCGAGGTCGTTGCTGATCGTCATGGCGACGCGGGATCCCGGCCGCACACCGTGCGAGCGCAGCCGGACGGCCACGGCCGCCGCCAGGCCGGCCAGTTCGTCGTAGGAGTAGCGGCGGTCGTCACCGCCATCCAGGAAGGTGATGCCGCGGGTGGCGACGCCGAACGGCCGTACGGCCTCGGCCAGGCTCAGCCCGCCGGCCGGCAGTGCCGGGCCGGTGAGCCGGACCCGGCTTGGCGGGGCGGCGTTCACACCGCGGCTCCGGCGGTCAGCGGGGTGACGGCGTCGCCCTCGAGGGCCAGCTCGGCGACGGCCCTGGCGTCGGCGTCCTGGGCCCGGTCGATGACGGACTGAACCGACGGGTCGAGGCGGCCGCGGCGCTCAAGCTCCTCGCGAATGTAGGCGACGTGCCAGGTCTCGTCCTTGRGGATGGCGCGCAGCGTCCTGCGGATGTTCGGCGGGACGTCCTTCAGGTCCAGATGGCTCTCGTACTGCTCGACGCCGCGGCTCTCCGACACCCACGTCAGCGCCAACAGGTCGGTGAGCGTGCGCGGGATGCCGAAATGCAGGCCGAGCCGGGTCTGGTAGGGCTCCTCGACATCGAAGATCTCGCCGTCGATGTCACGCAGCGCCTTGGTCCACAGCCAGGCGTGCACCGCCTCGTCGCGCAGGTGGCGACTCAGATCGGTGCTCAGCGCCAGGTCGTCGGCGAGCCGGCTCATGCGCATGATGGCACCGGCACCGTGGATCTCCGCGGCGCGGTACTGGTTCAGCACCCAGACCGGTTCCAGCTCCTCGAAACGGCGTCCCGGCGTGGTCATCATGAACCCGCTCCCGCCGCGACGAGATGCCTGGCGATGCCGGCCACGGTGCTCAGGTCCGCCATCGAACAGACCTCCACCTCGCGGCCGGTCTCCTTGTGCACCGCCGCGAGGATCTCGGCGGCGTCCAGCGAGTCGAATCCCAGGGTGTCGGCCAGATCCGCGTCCGGCGGCACCTGCGATGCCTCGACCTTGCGGAACCTGCAGATCAGAGTCGTGACCAGCGCGACGGCCTCGTCCTCGCCCATCGATCTCCTCCCTTTCCCACGGTCCGTGGCGCCGTTCGGCGCGAGCGCAACGTCTCCCGGCGGGCTATGCGGCTCCTATCCTTCGGCGGCCGCCGAGCCCGATAACGCGGCGATAGGGCCGCCGCCCACAGTCGTCGTGCCGGATCGGGCCCCGAGGGAGAGGGATGAGCTCAGTGACGACGATGGGATTCCGGGACGTGTACGAGGAAGCAGTGATCGACGCGTTCGTCCGGTCGCTCGCGGACTCCGGGGCCGTCGTGACGCCGGCCAGCGACTTCTTCCTGCTCGGAGGCACCTCGGTCCTCGGCGCGCAGCTGGTCGCGTCGCTCCGGCAGGCGCTGCCGGTGAAGGTCACCATCAGGGACCTGTTCCGGGCGCGGAGCGCCGGCGCTCTGGCTGACGTTCTGCGGGCCCGGGCGGTGCAGCCGTGAGCATCCCGGCGCGCAGCGGCGCCGCGCCGAAGGCCGGGTCCGCCGGCGCGGTGCCGGTGATCTGCCTGCCGCACGCGGGCGCCGGGGCCAGCTTCTTCTGGCCGTGGCAGCACCGCTGCCCGGACCTGGACCTGGTACCGGTGCAGCTGCCCGGCCGGGAGGAGCGGATCGACGAGGAGCCGCCCACCGACCTGCGCGCGGCCGTCGACACCGTCGTCGCCGATCTCGTGCGCGGTGTGCTGGGCCGTTGTACCCAGGTCGCGCTGTTCGGCCACAGCCTGGGCGCCGTCCTCGCCTATGAGGTGGCCCGGCGGATCGAGGCCCGCGCGGGCGGCCGCGTCACGCGGCTGTTCGTCAGCGGCTCGCCCGCGCCGGACGCCATGCGCGAGCGGCACGCGACCGGTCTGAGCGACGACGACTTCCTGGCCCGGGTCGAGGAGTTCGCCGGATTCCGCCACGAGGCGTTCGACATCCCGGAACTGCGCGAGATGCTGCTGCCGACCATCCGGGCCGACGTGGAGCTGCACGAGTCCTACGTCCCGCTGCCCGGGCCGCGCCTGCGGGCGCCGATCACCTGCCTGCGCGGCCACGACGACGCGCTGGTGGCAGCCGCCGACACCGCCGGCTGGTGGGAGGCCTCGGAGAGCGGCTGTGAGACGGTCGAGCTGCCCGGCGGCCACATGTATCTGGCGGACGACCCGTCCGCGCTGCTGCGGATCATGGGCGAGCGGCTGGCCGAGCCGACCGGGGCGGTGGCGCGGTGAACTCGCTGAGGCTGCACGACAAGGTCGCGCTCATCACCGGAGCCGCGCGGGGCATCGGCCGTGCGTGCGCCGTCCGTTACGCCGCGGAAGGCGCGGACCTGATCCTGCTCGACATCGCGCGCGACGTCGACGACGTCCCCTACCCGCTGGGCTCCAGGCGGCAGCTCGCCCAGACCGCGGACCGGTGCCGGGACCGCGGCGCGGCGGCACTGGCCGTCCCCGCCGATCTGCGCGACGCGGCGTCCCTGGCGAAGGCCGTGGCCGCCGGCCTTGACCGCTTCGGCCGCATCGACATCCTGGTGAACAACGCGGGCATCGCGGCGCCGTCCGGCCGGCCGGCACACCAGATCACCGAGCACGAGTGGGCGGTGATGCTGGACGTCGACCTGACCGGGGCACTGCGGATGATCCGCGAGGTTGTGCCGGCGATGCTGGAGCGGCGCTCGGGCAGCATCATCAACATCGCCTCGACGGCGGGCCTGGTCGGTTACCGGCACTTCGCCGCCTACGTCACGGCCAAGCACGGCCTGATCGGCCTTACGAAGGCGACGGCCCTGGACTACGCGCCGATGTCGGTCCGGGTCAACGCCCTGTGCCCGGGCTCGGTGCGCGACGACCCGACGCTGGATGGCCGGATGCTCGCGGAGATCGCGCGTTCCCTGGACACCGACGTGGCCGACCACGAGGCCACGTTCGTCCAGGCGCAGCCGATGAACCGGCTGATCGAGGCCGAGGACGTCGCCGGGGCCGCGGTCTGGCTCGGCGCCGACGACTCGGCGCAGGTCACCGGCAGCGTCGTCACCGTCGACGGCGGATTCACCGCGCGCTGACCGCGAGCATCGAGGGGAACCGAGAGGAGCACCAGGGGCCATGGAGTCCGAGTCCGTGGACGGCGGCCGCGCCGGACGGGTACGGCGACGGGAGTGCCACAGTCTGGTGGTCGGCCTGCCGCCCGCGTCGGCCGCGTCGGCCGAGGAATGGATCGGATCCGGGCTGCGGATCTGGGAGGAGACCACCGGCCGCCCACGCGCGGACGAGCGGACCCGGGCACTGATCGCGCGCGAGGCCGCCCGCGGGCTTTCCCCCGACGGGCCCGCGCTGCGGACGACGTTTGTGCGCCATGCCGACGGCACGGCAGACGCGGTGCTGGTCGCGGACCGGGCGGTCGTCGACCTTGCCGAGATGCTGCGGATCGGTGCCGGGCTGCGCGAAGGCGGGCCGCGTGATGGGGGCGGACTGCGTGACAGTGCCGGACTGCGCGACGAGGGCGGGCTGCGCGACGAGGGCGGGGGGCTGCGCGACGATCGCCAGGCCCCCGCGGCCGTGGCACTCGCCGGGCCTCGCCGCGTCGACGCGGTCACCGAACGCGGCCCCGGCGAGATCCGCACCGCCGTCGAGTGGGGCCTGCCCGATCCGGTCGGCACCGACGGCTGCATCCCGCTGGACGTCCTGGACGTCAACGGTTCGCTGAAGCTCTCCGCCGCCGTGCTCCTCGCGGCGGCGGCCCTGACCCTCGCACGCTACGACGCCGCGACGTCGGCTGTCCTGGCCCTCGGTGATGGCTCCGTCGACATCGAGGTCGATGAAACCGAAGCGGTGGGCGCGTTCCTGGAGCGGGTGGAGCGGGCCGACGCCGGACCCCACGGCACGCCGGCCGCCGTCGAGGTCGTCTTCACCGCCCACGATCCGGACCTGGCCTATCGACCGTATCTGACGACACCCCGCCCGATCGTGCTCCACGTCGAGCTCGACGGCGACACCGCGGTGTCAGGCGCCTGCTACCACGCCGCGGCGGCGGTCTGCACTCCCATCGCCCGCGGCTTCGCCCGCCATCTGCTGCACGTCGCCGGGCAGCTCGCCGCCGCCGCGCCCGACCGCCCGCTGTCCGAGGTCGAGCTGATGCCTGCCGCGGAGGTGGCCGCGGTCCTGGCCGCCGGCACCGCGGCCGCGCCGAGGGACGACGTGTCGGTCACGATCCACCGGGCGCTGCGCGATGTCGCCGACCGCTTCCCGAACCGGCCGGCGGTGTCGGACGCCGAGCGCGTCCTGACCTATCGCGAGCTGGTGCTGGAAGCCGAGCGCAGAGCCCTGGGCCTGGTCGCGCTCGGCGTCCGGCCCGGCCACTTCGTCGGCGTGTGCGCCGAGCGGACCTCGGACCTGGTCGTCACCCTGCTCGCGGTGCTGCTCGCCGACGCCGCCTACGTGCCGTTGGACCCGCACAATCCGGCCGACCGGTTACGCTTCATCACCGAGGACGCTGGCCTGCACCTGGTCGTCGCGGACGAGGACGCGTTCCCGTCGGACGGCCCGGCCAGGGTGGTCTCGCCGTCGTCGCTGGCGTTAGGGGCGCCTCTCGTCGACTACGTGGCGCGTCCCGGCGGCGCGAGACCCGACGATCCCGCCTACGTCATCTACACGTCGGGCTCCACCGGGCGCCCCAAGGGCGTCGTGGTGCCGCACCGCAACGTGGCCGCCCTGGTCGCGGCGGTCGAGGACTTCGAGCTCGACGAGACGGACGTCTGGACGCTCTTCCACTCCAGCTCGTTCGACTTCTCGGTGTGGGAGATCTGGGGCTGCCTGCTCACCGGCGGCCGGCTCGTCGTGGTGCCCCACCTGGTCGCACGCTCGCCGGCCGAGTTCCGCGAGTTGCTGGTCCGGGAGCGGGTCACGGTGCTGAGCCAGACCCCGTCGGCCTTCGCCAACCTGTTGGACGCCGACGCGCGTGGCGGCGACCGGCTCGCGCTGCGCCTGGTCGTCTTCGGCGGGGAGCCACTGGACGTGCGGATGCTGCGGGGCTGGTTCGCCCGGCACCCGTCCGCCGACTGCCGCGTGGTCAACATGTTCGGCATCACCGAGACCACGGTGCACGTCACCGCCAGGACCGTGACCCCGGCCGACGTCGAGCTGCGCTCGCGGTCCGTCGGCCCGGCGCTGCCGGGCTGGTCGGTGTCGGTGCGCGATCCCCTCGGACGTCTGGTCCCGCCCAGCGTCCCCGGCGAGATCCACGTCGGCGGCGCCGGCGTGGCCATCGGGTACCACGGCCGCGACGACCTCACCGCGGCGCGCTTCGTCGAGGACCGGTATGGCTGCGGCCGGATCTACCGCTCCGGCGACCGCGGCCGGCTGCGGCCCGACGGCGCCCTGGACCACCTGGGCCGGCTGGACAGCCAGGTCAAGATCCGCGGCTATCGGATCGAGCTCGACGAGATCCGCTCGGTCCTGCAGGACGACCATGCCGTCCAGACCGCCGCCCTGTGCGTGACGGCCGCGGACGACGACCCTGCCGAGGCGCGGATCGCGGCCTACGTCATCCTGCGCGACGGCGCGACCGGTCCGGCCGCCCGCGAGGCCGCCCGCGCGGTACGGCGACGGATCGCCGAGCTGCTCCCCGACTACATGCTGCCCGCGTCGATCACGCCGCTGACCGAACTGCCGCTGACCGCGAACGGGAAGCTCGACGTCACCCGCCTGCCGCCGCCCCGTGCCGTGGAACCCAGCGCCGTCGAACCCGGCGCGGTCAAACCCAGCGCCGTCGAACCCGGCGACGTCAAACCCGGCGACGCGCGGCCGGAGGCCGGCGATCGGATCCCGGACACCGTCGTGCGGGTCTGGCGGCGGGTGCTGGCACAGCCCGTCGGCCTGGACGACGACTTCTTCGACAACGGCGGCAACTCGCTGGCCGCGGTCCGGGTCCTGAACGGGATCGCGCAGGCCGGTCTCCCCCGGCTCGGCGTGCCCGACCTGTACCGGTGCCGCACCGCCGCGAAGCTGGCGGCCCTGGTCGAGGAGCGTCAGGCCCGGGAACACGAGTCGGACCAGTCCGCGGTCCGCCGGAAGGCAGAACCCGAAGGAAGATGAGGAAGCTGCGATGTCGGCACCGGTCTCCCGCGTCCAGAGGCACATGTGGTTCGGCGAGCAGGTCGCCGAGAACCCGGTCGGGCACCTGATCCCGATCCACCTGCGGCTCACGGGAGCCGTCGACGAGACCGCCCTGGGCGATGCGCTGCGCGCCATCGTCGGGCGCCACACCGCCCTGCGGACCTCGATGGATATGTCGGCGGACGGTGAGCCGGCGGCCATCCTGCGGCCCGCGTCCGCGTTCGAGCTCGGCGTCGTCCAGGTCGGCGCCGCCGCGCTGGACGCCGCCGGCGGCCTGGACGGCCTGCGCCTGTCCGAGGCCACGGCGCCACTCGACCTCGCGGCGGGAATCCCGTTCCGGGCCCGGCTGCTGCGGCTGCCGGACGCCACGGCGGTGCTGTGCCTGACGGTGCATCACACCGCGTTCGACGACTGGTCCCGGTACCTGCTGTTCGACGAGTTGTCAGAGCTCTACGAAAGCCACCGTGCAGGGCGTCCGGCGGCGCTCCCGCCTGCTTCCGGCTACGCGCGGTACGCGCAGCGGCGGGACCAGGAGCTGGCGGAGGACGCCGACCGGCTGCTGGGCTTCTGGCGTCCGCGGCTGGCCGGCCTGACACCGTTCGAGCTGACCGCGGACCGGCCGCGCCCGGCCCGCCGCGCCGGCGTCGGCGCGGCCACCGTGTTCGGTGTCCCGGCGTCGGTGATGGCCGGGCTGGCGGAGATCGGGCGCGACGCCGGGGCCTCGACGAACATGGTCCTGTTCGCCGCGGTCCAGGCGCTGCTGCGGCGCTGGTCGGGGCGGGACGACATCACGGTCGGGACGACGTGGGCCGAGCGGGCCGAGCCCGATGCACGCCACGTGGTCGGCCCGCTCCTCAACCTGCTCGTGCTGCGCTGCGACACCGCCGGGAACCCGTCGTTCGCGGAGCTCGTCGCCCGCACCCGCGACGTCTGCCTGGACGCGTTCGAACACTGCGAGGCCCCCTTCGGCTGGCTGGCCGAACGGCTCGGCGTGCCTCGCGACGCCTCGCGCACGCCGCTGTTCCAGGTGCTCGTGGGTGCCGGCAGCGGCACGCGTCGGGCGCCGATCCTGGCCGGCGTCGAGGTCGAGGAGATGCCGGTGACCTGGACGACGTCGAAGTACGACCTGAGCGTCTGGTTCGAGAACCACCCGGACGGCTCGGCGGACTGCGAGGTCGTGTGGGACACGGCGCTCTACCCGGCCGAGTACATGGAGCGTCTGGCCTCGCACCTGCGCTCGATCCTCGCCGAGGTCGCGGCGCGCTCGACGACACGGATCAGCGAGCTGCACATGGTCGACGCCGAGGAGCTCGCGGCGCTGACGGTCGACTACGCGGCGGGAACGGCGGTCGCCGCCACCGCCTCCACCCTGCACGGCCCGTTCGAGGCGCAGGCCGCACGGACACCGGACGCGGTGGCGGTCGTGGCGCCGGACGCGACCACGGTGACGTACGCCGACCTGGACGCCGCCGCGAACCGGCTGGCGTGGCTGCTGCGGCAGCGCGGTGTCGGGCCCGAGGTGCGCGTCGGGATCTGCGCCGAGCGATCGGTGGACCTGGTCGTCGCGCTGCTCGCGGTGCTCAAGGCCGGCGGCGCCTTCGTGCCGCTCGACCCCGACTATCCGGCCGACCGGCTGGCCTTCATGCTCCACGACGCGGCGCCGCCGGTGGTGCTCGTGCAGCAGCGGTTCCGCGACCTGATCGCATCGTCGGACCCCGACATGTCGGTCGTCCCGCTCGACGACGCCGCCGCCTGGGCGGACCTGCCGGCCGAGCCGCTGGCACCGACGCCGCCCGTCGTCGCCGACAACGCCGCCTACGTGATCTACACGTCCGGCTCCACCGGTCGGCCCAAGGGGGTCGTCAACGCGCACCGCGGCATCGTCAACAGGCTGGAGTGGATGCGCGGCACGCACCCGCTCGGCCCGGACGACGCGGTCCTGCAGAAGACACCGACCAGCTTCGACGTCTCGGTCTGGGAGTTCTTCTGGCCGTTGTGGACCGGCGCCCGCCTGGTCCTGGCCCGCCCCGGTGGCCACAAGGACGCCGAGTACCTGCGGGACGTCATCGCCGCGCAGCGGATCACGGCGACGCAGTTCGTGCCGTCGATGCTGGCCGCCTTCGTGACGCTGCCGGACATCGAACGCTGCGCAGGCCTGCGCGACGTGTTCTGTTCGGGTGAGGAGCTGCCCCTCGCCTCCGTCACCGCGTTCCTGGCCCGCCTGCCGCACTGCGCCGTCCACGACCTCTACGGCCCCACCGAGGCCGCGATCGAGGTCACGGCCTTCACCTGCGACCCCGCCGCGGTCGCGGCACTGCCCGCGATCCCCATCGGCGGCCCGATCGACAACGTGCGGATGTACGTGCTCGACGAATGGCTGAACCCGGTCCCGGCCGGGGCCGTCGGCGACCTGTACATCGGCGGCGTCGCGGTGGCCCGCGGCTACCATCTGCGTCCCGGGCTCACCGCCGACCGGTTCATCCCGGACCCGCACGGGACCCCCGGCAGCCGCATGTACCGGACCGGCGACCTCGCCCGCTGGCGGCCGATGCCGGGGCCCAGGCCCGCCGTCATCGACTTCCTGGGCCGCGCCGACCGCCAGGTGAAGCTGAACGGCATCCGCGTCGAACCCGGCGAGATCGAGCACGCTCTGCGTCGTCAGCCGGGCGTCGACGAGGCCGTGGTCGTCGTGCGCGAGACGACCCCCGGCGACCAACGCCTGATCGCCTACGCGTCAGGCGGCGCGGACGGCGCAGCGCTGCGCCGGGCACTGCGCGACCTGCTCCCGGCGGCGATGGTGCCGGCCGCGGTGGTGATGCTGCCGGCCCTGCCGGTCGGGCCGAGCGGGAAGATCGACCGCGCGCAGCTGCCCGAGCCCTCGTCGGGACCGACAGCAGGCGGCGTCGCGCGCGTGGCGCCGCGCAACGCCGTCGAGGAGGCGGTCGCCGAGGTCTGGGCCGAGGTGCTGGGCGTCGGCGAGGTTGGTGTCGACGACGACTTCTTCGGCCTCGGCGGACACTCGCTGCTTCTGATCCGCGCCGCCAACCGGCTGCGCGACCTGTTCGACCTCGACGTGCCCCTGAGCCTGCTGTTCGAGAACCCGACGGTCGCGGGCGCGGCCGCGGGCGTGGAAAGGCTCGCCGCCGCCCTGGTCTGATGTCCTTCTCCGGGTGAACCGTCACGCCGCCGCGTGGCGCCGTTTGGCGCCACGCGGCGCCAACTCATGCCAATAACGGCAAACGGGGCGCCAGATCGCTTGACGATGCGCAAGAAAGAAGGATTTCGGTCGCTGCAGCAGCCGAAATCTCTCTTTCTTACTTGGAAGCAAGCAGCGGCCGCGCTGCAGAAGTACTCCTCGGCGAACGCCGGCCAGCTCCTCAACGACGCGCTCTTCCAGCAGGTCGACAACTCGGCACTCAAGGCCGTCGGTTACGACGGGCTTTCCGTGGCCGGCGGTGAATGCCTCGGGACCGCGGCCATAGGACGCGATCCGCGCCGGCGGGCCGGAGCAGGCCTGCGTGGCCTTCTCCTCGGAATGGGTCGGCTGGGCCGCGGTGGACGCGCTCAACCGTCAGCTCGCCGACCCGGGCAGCACCCCGGTCGGCCGGGGAATCAGCTTCCAGATCATCGAGGAGGACGCACGATCTCCCGGAGTCCGGCGCCTACCCGGTGCCAGTCGACTTCAAGGCCGTTCGGTGAGGTCGACGGCCACCAGGCGGAGTTCGGAGGCGTAGGCGGCGCCGGCGGCGTCCCGTACCCAGTGCTCGCCGAGATCCGGCAGCATCTCGGTGAACCCGACCAGGCTGTCGGGTTCCTCCTCGGCCGCCGACCTGACGGCAGTCGCGAGCAGTCTCACCAACGCCACGCTGCTGAAGTCCACGAACAGCGGCTTGTCCTCGACCGCGACCCGATAGAACGCCCGCGGCGGCAGGCCGGCCGCACGCCGCCACGCCTGTGCCCCGCGATAGCAGCGGGCCGCGTCCTTCTCGAACGCCCAGCGCAGCTCGCCCGGCGCGAACCCCCACGCCTCCCGGGCGATGACCATCCGGTCGATGGTGACGCGGGGGCGGTGGCCGGCTGTGCCGATCGGCTTGAACGCGTTCATCACGGCCGCGCTGATGATCTCTCCGAGCACCTCGAGGAGATCCCAGCACGCGCGGTCCTCGAAACGGACCCGCAGGACGCCCTGCTCACGATGCACGCGCAGCCCGGCGCCGGGCAGGATCTGCCCGGCGGCTCCGGTGTGGCGGGTGTGCAGCGTCCAGAACAGGTCGTCGGACGATCTCATCGCCGGCGGGTACACCCGGGAGTTGACGCTGCTGGAGGCCTTCGCGGGCACCGGCTGGATGCGCGGGCCGCGGCGGTCGCGGGCGTCGGCGGCGGTCAGCTCCTCCGGCTCGGGGTGCTGCTGGAGCACGACGCGGGCGTCCAGGGTGTTCGCGGTCAGGTGGAGTTCGCCGAGGATGAGAAGGAAGTCGCCGCGGTTGACGGCGTCGGTGCTCGCGGCGGCGACCATGATGTCCGGGCAGTGGTGCACCGCCGACGACCAGGGCAGCTCCCGGAGCGGGAACGCCGCGCGCACCGCGGCCAGGAGATCGGCCGACCGGAGCTCGTGGCGCCGGACGCCGGACGGCACGGCCAGGATCGTGGCCCAGCGGCGCTGGAACTCGGGAATCAGGGCGGCGACCAGGTCGGGGAGCTCCCGGTAGGAGAAGGCCAGGTCCGGGGTCGCCGCAGCGAGGAAGGCGCCGAAGGCGACCGAGGTCGGGACCGAGGCCGGGGCCCCGGCCTGGGACGCGGCCGAGGCCCCGGAGTCCCCGCCCGCCGCGAGACAGGCGTCGAAAACCCTGTCGAAACGCTCCCGGTAGGCCTGAGCGGCTTCCGCCACCAGCCACCGAGCGCTGTCCAACAGCAACTCCAGCGGCGCCTCGGCCGCCGCCAGGAACTCCGGCCCGATCCGCACCTCCACGTCGCGGACGGTGTCCTCGTAGATCACCCGACGTCCGGCATAGGCCTCCCCGCCGCGCCGGCTGGCTGCCTCCCCCGCCAGTCGCTCGAACACCTCGTCGAGCCGCTGCCCCGCCGTGGCCAGCCTCGCCGCGTCCCCGGCGCAGGCCGCGACCGCGTCACGGGCGGCGATCAGTTCGTCCACGCCGGTCAGCACGCGGTCCCGCACCGTCGCGTCCCCGATCCGCAGCACCTCCTCGCGAAGGCGCACCTCGGGATCGTCCTCGACCCGCGCGTCGATCTCGAGCGTGATCAGGCCGGCTTCCAGCCAGGCCTCGGCCACGGCGTCGAAGCCGGCGATCTCCGCCGCCGTCCGCGACCCGTCGCAAAGCTCGAAGATCTCCGCCTCGTGCCGGGTCAGGGCGATCGGCGCACCGTGCGGCCGGCGGGCGAGTCCGTCACGCACCGACACCGCCGCCGAGCGTCGCGGCCTCAGCCACGGCAGCACTTCCGGATCGGCGCTGATCCGCCGGGCCACCGCGTCGATCGCCCACTGCTCGAAGTACACCCGCCGCCGCGCCAGCAGCGCCGGACCCGGCTGTTGCCGCAGCGCCGGTCCGTCTTCGGCGACGCGCGCGAACCCGACCGGCCCGAAGAACCCGATCGTGTCGTTCTTCAGGGCGTAGCGCTGGAGGTAGCTCACCACCTTGAGCTCGCGCCGCCGCCGATGCGCCGGACGGCTCGGCGTACCCTCGGCGATCTTCGCCACGCAGTCGCGGAACATCGTCGGGTTCTGCCAGGTCACGGCCTCCTGGAAACGGGGACCGGAGGCCACGCGCCTGGCGACCGTCGCGAACGAGTCCACGGCCTGCGCGTACGCGGCCAGGAACTTCTCCTCATCGTCGCCTGCCGCGAGCTCCGCGAGTCCGGGATCGAAAAGCACCGCGATGTCGGCCGCCGGAAACCCGGCGGTCCGCAGCTCCACCAGATCCCACAACGCCCAGCGCGAGCCGTCACCGATCGGCACCCGGCCCACCGGCCCCGCCGCGTGCGGGGCCCACCCCGTCCCATGGCTCATCTCACGACCTCCGCGACCGCGGCGGCACCAGCACCCGCACCCGCGGCGGCACCCACACCCACACCGGCACCCACGCCCACACCGGCACCGGCACCGGCACCGGCCAACGACCGTCCCAGCTCATCGGTGAACGCCGCGCCCGCCGTCTCGACGAGGCCGCGCCCCCACTGCACCTCGCACTCCAAGGTGTCGCCCCGGTCCAGGAACCGGAGCGAGATCTCCGTCTTCGGCGTCGGGAACGGCTGCTCAAGCACCGCCCGACAGGTCACTCCGGCATCCGTCCACCGCATCGTCCGGGGCAGCTTCCGGTAGCCGACCATGACGCTGTCCAGGCGGGCCGCCGACGTCCCCGCCGGATCGGCCCGGCGTGCCAGCTCGGCGAACGGGAAGTCGCGCCGGCGCAGGTCGGCATGCCAGCCGGCGCTCTCCCGCAGCACGATGTCGGCCACCGTGTCGGAGCCGTACCGCGCCGCCGGCAGCGGCACCTCGTTGATGAAACAGCCGATCAGGGAGTCGGCCTCCCCACCCGCCGGACGCTGGGACGCCGCCGTGCACACCACGCTCGCGCCGCCGTCGTCGGCCGGCAGCGCATGGTGCACCGCACCGATCAGAACCTTGAACAAGCTGGTCTCCAACCGTCGGGCCTGCTCCCGCAGGCCTCGCGTCGCCCCCGTGTCAACGATCACCACCGTGCGCCCGCCCCGCGAGACGGCGCCGTCCGTTCGGCACGGCAGGCGGGTCCGCGCCAGGAGATCCTCGGGCAGTCGCGCGAACGAGACACCGCGCAGCTCGGCGGCGGCGCGCGTCTCCCGTTCACGGATCCGCCGGACGAGACCGACGTAGTCCCGGCCGTCGTCCTCCGGCAGATCGCCCACCACACACCGCGCCAGCCGCTCGGCGAAAGGCACGTGGCACAGGCCGTCGGCGACCAGGTGATGGAACACCACCGCCAACGTCGCCGCCGTCCGCCCGGTCCGCAGCACTGCGAACCGCGCCAACCCGCCCTCGTCGATGTCGATCGCGCGGCGCGTCGCGGCGTCCACCGCGTCTGCCACTGCGTCCGGTCCGGCACCGTCCAGGTCGACGACCTCGACGTCCGGCAGCCGGTCGTGGAACCAGGAGACGATCTCCCCGGAGACGTCGTCGATACCGAGCCGCAGCCGCAGCGCCGGGATCGCCCGGTAGGCCCGGTGCGCGGCCGCGACCAGGCCCGCGTCCGATACCGGGCCCTCCACGTCGATCGCGAAGGCCATGTTGTAGGCGCCTTCCTCCGGGCACATCGCCTCCGCGAAGTACAGCGAGGCCTGCGAGTGCGTCACCGGGACGGCGGCCGTCCTCATGTCTGGTCCTGGAGGATCAGGTCCTGATTCCCGTTGCCGGCGACGGAGCCCGAGTCGGCGCCCCCCGAGCCGGCGCTCTCAGCGCCGTCGCCTTTGTCAGTGCCGTCGCCGTTCCGAGCGCCGTCGCCCTTTTCAGCGCCATCGCCCTTTTCAGCGCCGTCGCCGTCCGGCCGGCCATCGCCGTTCTCGCCGCCGACGGATACCCGCTCGCGCACCGTCCACAGCCCGGACGCCGCGATCAGCAGTGCCGCCGCCGCTCCGCCGAACAACCACCGGAAGTCGACCATCGACACCAGGACCGCCCCGGCCGCGATCGACGCCGTCTGCGGCGCCCCGACCAACAGGTCGGTGGCCGTCGACACCCGTCCCATCAACGGCGCGGGAGTGCGGCGCTGCATCAGCGTCGTGAAGGCGATCGCGACAACCGAGACGCCGAAACCCACGACCGGCGCGACCGCGAGCCCGAGCCACAGTCGCGGATACACCAGCGCCGCGAGCCCTGCGCCGAGCGCGCCCAGGCCGACCGCGACGGCCGCGGACTCCCCCAGCACCTTGACCAGCTTCGGGGCCGCGAGCGCGCCGAGTACCGCGCCGAGCCCCATCACCGTCATCAGCACGCCGACGAACGTGGCGGGCCTGTGCAGGCCCTGGTCCACATACGCGAAGACCCCCGGGTTCACGGCGCCGAACACCAGGAACGCCAGCCCCATCGCGATCGCGCAGCGCAGCAGCGCCGCCTCGCCCGCCAGGTGGCGGAAGCCGGCGCCGGCCTCGGTGGCCCAGTGCAGCTCGGTCGGCCGTGGCCGGTCCTCGGCGACGCGCATCGCCGTCAGCGTCACCGCCGCGATGACGAAGGTCGCGGCGTCCACGATGACCACCGCCGAGACGCCGGCCCAGGCGTACAGTCCGGCGCCGGCCAGTGGTCCGAGCAGCCGTGAGCCCTCGCGCACCGAGCGCAGCAGGCTGTTGGCCTCGACCAGCCGGTCGCCGGCGACCGTCACCTTGATCAGCCCGGCCAGTCCGGCCGTGTTGAGGCTGAAGGAGAAGCCGTATGCCACCGAGACCGCGAAGACGATCCAGACTTCGTGCCGATCGTGCACCGCGAGCAGCGGCAGCAGGGCGACGGCCGACAGGAGGTTGACCCACACCAGGAACGGCCGGCGCCGCACCCGGTCCACGGCCCAGCCGAGCAGCGGCGCGACCAGCGCCGGGGCGGCGACGGCCAGCACGACCGCGCCGGCCTGGCCGCTGGACCCGGTCAGCTCCTTGACCCAGATGGCCAGCACGATCAGCATGATCGACTCACCGATCATGCTGGTGACCTGGCCGACGAACAGGAAGGCGAACTCGCGGTTCCGGAGCAGCTCGCGCATGGGGCTACCGCCTGATCTCGGTGGTGGTCGTGGTGGTGGCTATCAGGGCCCGAAGCTCGGTGCGACAGGCTTCGGCGAGTGACGCGACCGTGGCCGCGTCGTACTGCGCCGAGGAGTACGTCCACGTCACGCGCAGGGATCCCGCGACCACGGCGGCGGTCACCTCCAGGCGGTAGGGACGCAGCGCGGCGCCCTGGATCTCGGGGCCCGCCGAGGCCCGCAGGCGCCTGATCTCGCCGCCGGCGCCGCCCGCGCCGGCGGTGCCGGCGGCGATCTGCCCGTGGTAGTTGAAGACCAGGTGTGCCGGGCTCGGCGGCACGTCACCGCCGTCCGCGTCACCACGCAGGTAGCGCGCCATCCCGTAGCCGACGCCCTTGTGCGGGATCGAGCGGAGCTGGTCGCGGACCGCGGTGAGGCGTTCGACCGGGTCGTCCGACGCCGGCGGCTCCAGCCGCACCGGGTGCAGCGCGGTGAACCAGCCGACGGTGCGCGACACGTCGAGCCCGGCGTCGGGGACGACCGGCTCGCGGCCGTGGCCTTCCAGGTCGATGACGTGCGCGGCCGCACCGGTCCAGCCGCTCAGCGTGGTCGCGAGCGCGGCGAGCAGCACCTCGACCGCCTGCGCGCCGTGCGCCGCCGGCATCCGGCGCAGCAGGGCCGAGGTCTCGTCCTCGGTCAGGTCGACGCCCACGATCGCCTCGTCGGCGACGGTGTTCGAGCCCGCCGGGCGGTCGGCCGGCAGGCGGCCCTCGTCGTCGCCGCCGAGGAGGTAGTCGGCCCAGAACGCCGCCTCGGCGTCGAAACCGGCGCTGCGGGCATGGGCGCTCAGCGCCTTCGACCAGCGCTGGAACGAGGTCGTCTTGGCGGGCAGCGACGGCTGCCGTCCCGCGGCGAGGTCCGCGTGGGCGGTCGCGAGGTCCTCCAGCAGGATCCCCCACGACACCGTGTCGACGGCAAGGTGGTGGATCGCCAGCACGAGCTGGGGGCCGGCCTCGGCGCCGCGGAACAGCACCGCGCGGACCAGCGGTCCGTCGGCGGCGCTGATGGCGTCCTGGGCGCGGGCCGCGGCGGCGAGTATCACGGCCTCCTGATCCCCCGGCGCGGTGTCGTCGAGATCGATCACCTCCAGCACGTTCTCGGTTTCGCCGGCCGCCACCTGCTGCTGCCAGACACCGTCGGAACAGGTCAGCCGCAGCCGCAGCGCGTCGTGGTGGGCGAGCAGGGCGTCCAGGGCGCCGGCCAGCGCGGCCGGGTCGGGCTCGGGCCCGGTGTCCCAGGCCAGCCGGACGGCCTGGTTGAAGCGGCCGTTCACGTAGTCCTGGCGGGTGAACCAGTGCTGGACCGGAGTCAGCGGGACCTCGCCGACGACCGGGCCCTGTTCCGGGTCGACGGCCAGGCCCCGATCCGGGTCGCCGGCCGGCCCGGCCGGCCCCGAACCGACCGACATCTCGGCCAGCTCGGCGATCGTCGGATGGTCGAAGATGTCCGCCGAGGCGAGGACGAGTCCGGCCCGGCGGGCCTCGGAGGCGATGCGGATCGACTGGATCGAGTCACCGCCCAGGTCGAAGAACCCGTCGTGGACGCCGACCTCGGGCACGCCGAGCACCCTGCTCCAGATCCCGGCGAGGATCTCCTCGACCGCGGTGCGCGGCGCGGTCCGGTCCGCGGCCGCGGAGTCCGGCAGTCCGGCGGGGTCCGGCAGGGCGTCGCGGTCGAGCTTCGCGTGGGCGGTCAGCGGCATCCGGTCCAGGACGACGATCGCGGAGGGCGTCATGTACTCGGGCAGCGCCTGCTGGATGAAGCGCTTGGCCTCGGCCGCTCCCGGCGCCCGGGCGCCGGGCGGCGCGACGATGTACGCGATCAGCCGCTTGTGCCCGTCGGCGTCCGGGCGGGCCACCACGGCGGCCTCGGCGACGCCGGGGTGCAGGGCCAGCCGGGTCTCGATCTCGCCGAGCTCGATCCGGAAGCCCCGGATCTTCACCTGCCCGTCGATCCGCCCGACGAAGTCCAGCATGCCGTCGGTGCGCCAGCGCACCAGGTCGCCGGTCTTGTACATGCGGGCGCCGGGCACGTCGCTGAACGGGTCCGGCAGGAACCGCTGCGCGGTCGCGGCCGGGTGGCCCAGGTAGCCCCTGGCGAGCCCGTGGCCGCCGGAGTACAGCTCCCCGACTACCCCGGCCGGGACCGGGCGGAGGGCCTCGTCGAGCACGTGGACGGTGCTGTGCGGGGTCGGGCGACCGATCGGTACCCGGGTGCCGACACTCGCCGGGTCCACGTAGTCGATGGACGTCGTGATCCCGGTGTTCTCCGTAGGTCCATAGCAGGCGATCACCTGCAGGTCGGGGAGAGCCCGCAGCGCGGCGGTGAGGGCCGCGGCGGCCATCGAGTCCCCGCCGACCAGCAGGTGGCGCACTCCGGCGAGGGCTTCGATGTCGCACTGCACGATCTGGTGGAACACCGGTGTGATCAGGATCAGGGTGGTGATGCCGTGGCGGCGCAGCAGGTCGGCGACCACCGGGATGTCCAGGCGCCCGGGTTCGGGCACGACCAGCCGCGCACCGTTCAGCAGTGAGCCCCAGAGCTCGATGAGCGAGACGTCGAACGCGATCGGGGCGAGCAGCACCGCGGTCTGGCCCGGGCCGTAGACGGCGGGGTGGTGGCCGCGCGTCAGCCGGACGATGCCCCGGTGGGTGATGCCGACGCCCTTCGGGGTGCCGGTCGATCCGGAGGTGTAGCAGACGTGGGCCAGGCTCAAGCCGGTGGCAGTGGCGGCGTCGGCGTCGGTGTCGGCGGTGGCGGTGGCGGTGGTGGTGGTGGCGGTGGCGGTGGCGGTGGTGCCGGTGCCGGCAACAGTGGCGGTGGCGGTGGCGGTCCGGGCCGCGGGACGTGCCTCCTCGGTGACGCGCCCGCGGCCGCCCTCGTCGTCGAGGACGATCACCGCGCGGCCGGCGGCGGCGTCGCCGAGGGCGGCCTGCCAGGCGTGGCCGGCGATGACGACGGCCGGGTCGCGCTCCGCGATCAGCAACGCGTTGCGCTCGACCGGGTTCGCCGGATCGAGGGGCAGGCAGGCGCCGCCGGCCTTGGCGATGGCCACCATCGCGACGACCATCTCGACCGAGCGCGCCACGGCCACGCCGACGCACTCGTCCACGGTGGTGCCGAGGCGCCGCAACCGGTCCGCCAGCTGGTCGGCGGCGGCGTCGAGCTCGGCGTAGCTCAGAGTGGTGACACCATCCCCGGATGTCAGAGCTGGCGCGTCCGGCTGCCGCGCCACGATCTCGTCGAAGAGCTCCGGAATCGTGACGTCGAGGGCGAGGTCCCCCAACGATCCGCGCCATTCGGTCTCCAGACGCCGCTGCTCTTCGGCGCTCGCCAGCGGCACGTCCCCGACGAGGGTCCCGGGTCGCGCGACCAGGTGGCGCAGCGCGGTGGCGAAGTGACCGAGGAGCAGCTCGGCGGTCTCCGGCTCGAACAGATCCCGCTCGCAGATGACCTCGAACTCGATGCCGTCCGCGCCGCCGACGCCGACGAGCGTCACGTCGGCCTTGGCCGATCCGTGGTCGAGCGTCACCGGCTCCGCTTCGACGTCCGCCAGCCGCCAGCCGCCGCCGGAGTCCTCGGCCCACTGGACGAGCACCTGGAAGACCGGATGGCGGCCCATGCTGCGCGGCACACCGAGCTCGCCGAGGACGCGGTCGAACGCCACGTCCTGGTGGTCGAGCGCCTCGACCACCGAGGCGTGGACCGCGCGCAGCAGCCGGTCCGCCGGGGCCTCGGGTGCGACGTCGAGCGGGATGGCCACCGTGTTGGCGAACAGCCCGATCAGCGGTTCGGTCTCCACCCGGCTGCGCGCGGACACCGCGGTGCCGAACGCGAAACGCCGCTGCCCGGCGTGCCGGGCGAGGACGAGGGCGAAGACCGCGGTCATGGCGCTGAACGCGGTGACGCCGTGGTCCGCGGCCAGCCGCCGGAAGGCCGACGACTCCTCGGCGGTCAGGCGGAGCGCGCGACGATGGCCCACATGCGACGGCCGCGCCCCTCGCGGCCGGTCCGTGGGCAGGTCGAGGGTGTGCGGCAGATCGGCGAGGGCTTCGCGCCAGTACTCGAGCTGGCGGTCGGCCAGCCCGTCGGCCAGGCGTGCCGCCTGCCAGGCCGCGAAGTCGCCGTACTGGATGGCGAGGTCCGGGATGGTGCCGCCGTTGTAGAGTGCGTTCGCCTCGGCGATGAGGTTGCCCAGCGCCCACTCGTCGGCCAGCAGATGGTGCATGCTCAGGACGAGCAGGTGCGTCCCGGCGTCGACCCGGATCAGCGCCGCGCGGAACAGCGGGCCCTCGACGGGATCGAACGGCCGCCCGGACTCCGCCTGCGCGACGCGCATCGCCTCAGCCCGCCGCCGTGCCTCCGGGAGCACCTCGAGATCGTGCAGCGGCAGCTCGAACCCGTCGGCGGCGCGCACGACCTGCCGCGGATCGTCCACCCCGGCGAACACGGTGCGCAGGATCTCGTGCCGTTCGACGATCGCACCAAGCGCGGCCCGCAGCCGCACCGGGTCCAGACCGCCGCGCAGCCAGACCAGATGGCTCAGGTTGTAGACCCCCGAGTTGCCGAGCATGGCGTCGGCGATCCAGACGCCCCGTTGGGCCGCGGAGAGCGGAGCGTCGGCGGACTGACGGGACGGGATGCCACCGAAGCGGCGGGCGGCCGCCGCACGGAGGCGGCGTTCTGCCGCCGAGGGGCCGGTCGCCGCCAGGCCCTCGGCACGAACGTCGATGCTCATCGGCACCTCCTGAAAGGCCCCGGCCGCCATGCCGAGGACGGAACGAGGACGAAACGGGGACGGGTCGGGGACGGTCGGGACGGTCGGGGACGGGTCGATACACGGCGGGCGGGACGTCAGGTGAACTTCCTGGGGCCCTGCACCCGCATCAGCAGGCTCGGCTGCAGCTGCCCGAACAGCTCTTCCAGCAGCAGTCCCGCTCCGTCGCCGTTGGCGGCCACCACGACCGCGGTACGGCTGTCGGGGTCCAGCGCGGTCAGGGCGCGGAAGCCGGGGCTGTCGCCCGGGTGGCCGATCCAGCGGCGGCCGTCGGCGGTCTTGGCGACGGTGCCCAGTCCGTATCCGTTCGCGAGGTCGCCGGTCAGGGCGCGCGCCGAGTCGCCGGTCATGACCTTGCCCCGGCCGGCCATCGCGTCGAGGATCTCGACGGCGACCAGGGCGAGGTCGCGGGGTGTCGACCACATGCCGCCGGCCGCGATCGACGGGAAGTTCCGCCAGCCCTCCGGGTACCGCCGGCCGGTGGCGGAGTGCGCGAGGGCGACGTCAGCGCCGCGGTGCTTCGGGAACTCCGGGTCGAAGGACGAGTCCGCCATGCCCAGCGGCGCCAGGACGAGCTGCTCCATCGCCGCCGCGTAGGGCAGGCCGGTGACATCGGCGACGACCTTCTCGATCACCGCGTAGTTGGCACCGGAGTACTCGTACTCCGAGCCCGGGGCCCGAACCAGGCCGATCGCCGGCCCGGCCAGCAGGTCGGAGATCGCCGGCAGCCGTTCGTCCGGCGCATACGTGTCGACGTCGACCTGGCTCAGTCCCGAGGTGTGGTCGAGCAGCGTCCGCAGCGTGATCGGGCCGTGCGCCGACGGCAGCTCCCAGCCGCGCAGGTAGTGGTTCACGTCGGTGTCGAGATCGAGCCGTCCGGACTGGACGAGCGCGGACACCGCGAACGCCGTGAGGTGCTTGCTGATGGAACCGAGCTGGAAGACCGTGCGCGTGGTCACCGGATCCGGCCCGCCCACCTCGGTCGTGCCGCGGCCCCAGGCCTGGATCACGCCGTCGCGGGCGATGGCCACGCCGGCTCCCGGCGTGCGGTAACGCGCCATCAGCGCCGACAGCAGTGCCGGATCCGGGCCCAACCGGTCCAGCCAGCGCTCCTCGGCCGTCACGGCGGGCTCGGCCGTCACGGCGGGCTCGGCGGCCAGGCGGGCGGCCAGCTCACGCAGGCTGCTGAGATGGCGCCGCGCGAGGGCTTCGATCGTCGCGCGCCGGTGCCGCCCCTCGGAGTACATCCACGTCACGGTCAGCACGCCGTCGCGCACCGCGGCGACGACGTCGAGCAGGTACGGCCGCTCCATGCGCGCGTCGCACTCGGAGCCCCAGGTCCGCGGCAGCACGTCGAACGGCCCGTACGCGTCGGATGACCGCCCGCCCAGTTGGCCCAGGTAGTTGAAACCGACCTGCGCGTGTCCCGGCTCGGCGGCCGCACGTCGCGCTGAGGCCTCGCGCAGGCTCTCCCGAACCGACCGGACACCGGCGCCGAGGTCGGCGGCCCCGACGTCGCCGGGCTCGCCGAAGTCCGGACGAGCCAGCGCCACGGGATGGATCGCGGTGAACCAGCCGACGGTGCGGGACACATCGAGCCGTCCGTCCAGGAGGTCGCGCCCGTGCGTCTCGACGTCGATCAGGATCCTGTCCGCGGTGCTCCAGCCGAACAGCGTGCGGCCGAGCGCGGCCAGGAGCACATCCGCCGTACCGAGGTCGGTGCCGCGCGGCCGGCGGAGGAGGCCTTGCGTCTCGTGGGCGGTGAGGCAGGCGCTGACGACGCCGATCGACGCGTAGGTGTTCGCCCCGTCGTCGTCGACGGGGAGCGGCGCGGACTCCTCGACCCCGACGGACGGCCGGTCCGCGAGCTCGTGCGCCCACGCCGAGAACGAGGACGTCTTCGGCGGGAGCAGGGCCGAATCCGCGCCGCCCGCGAGTTCCGCGTACGCCGTGGCCAGGTCCTCCAGCAGGAAGCTCCAGGAGACGACGTCCACGGCCATGTGGTGGACCGCTATCAGGACCCGGTCGTGATGTCCCGGCGCGCGCATGAGCGCGGCCCGCAGCAGCGGGCCGTCCGCGAGGCTCAGCCCGGCCTGGACCCGCTGGGCGACGGCCTCGACGGCCGCCGCGTCGTCGCCGTCCGCGAGGTCGCCGTCCGCGAGGTCGCCGTCCGCGAGGTCGACGACCTCCAGCAGGCCCTCCAGCAGGCCGGCCGCCGAACCCGGCTCGCCGATCCGCTGCGAGGCGCCGTCCGGCGACACCCGCGTCCGCAGCGCGTCGTGGTGCGCCACGAGCGCCGCGAGCGCGCCGCGCAGGGCGTCGGCGTCGGCCGAGCCACGCCACCGCAGGGCTCTGGACTGGTTGAAGTGGTCGTGCGGGCCCCGGCCGGAGAGGAACGCCCGCTGGATCGGGGTGAAGGGCAGCTCGCCGACGACCGGGCCCTGTTCGGCCGTGGCGAGCGGCCCGGAGCAGGCGCCGCCGGCCACCGCCGCCGCGAGTTCCGCGATCGTCTGATGGGCGAACACGTCCGCCGACGACAGCGCGATCCCCGCTTTGCGCGCCTGCGACGCGAGCTTGATGGACAGGATCGAATCGCCGCCGAGCTCGAAGAAGTTGTCGTGGACGCCGATCTCCGACCGCCCCAGGATCCGGGCCCACAGCTCGGCGAGCGCCCGCTCGGCGTCGTCGCGCGGCGCGACCCTCGCCGCCGCGTCGTCCGGCCCGGCCTCCGCCGGATCCGGCAGCTTCGCCCTGTCGACCTTGCCGCTGGACGTCAGCGGCAGCCGCGGCAGGGGGACGACCGCGGACGGCGTCATGTACACGGGCAGCGTCTGCTGGATGAAGCGCCTGGTCTCCGCGCTGCCCGGGACCGCCGCACCGGGCGCGGCCACCAGATAGGCGACCAGCCGCTTGTGCCCGGAGGCGTCCGGCAGGGCGACCACCACCGCCTCGCCGATGCCGGGGTGCTGGGTCAGCCGGGCCTCGATCTCGCCGAGCTCGATCCGGTATCCGCGCACCTTGACCTGGTTGTCGGCGCGGCCGACGAAGTCCAGCACCCCGTCGCCGCGCCAGCGCGCCAGGTCGCCGGTCTTGTACATGCGCGCGCCGGGGGCCGGGCTGAACGGATCCGGCAGGAAGCGTCCGGCGGTCGCGGCGGGCTGGTTCAGATAGCCGCGCGCGACACCGTCGCCGCCGGTGTAGAGCTCGCCGACGACGCCGGCGGGGACTGGGCGCAGCGACTCGTCCAGGACGTACACGGTCGAGCCGCGCACCGGACGTCCGATCGGGACGCGGGCGCCGACCTGCTCCGGGGCGGTCACCGTGATCGAGGTGGTGAGGGTCGTGTTCTCGGTCGGGCCGTAGCACGCGATGACCGAGATCCCGGGGTACCTGTGCAGCGGGGCGGTGAAGGCCTCGGGTAGCAGCACGTCCCCGCCGGTGATCATTTGCCGCACGCTGGCCAGCGCGTCGATGTCATGCTGCACGATCTGGTGGAACAGGGCGGTGGTCAGGCCGAGCGTGGTGATGCCGTGCCGCCTGAGCAGCGCGGCGATGTCCGGGATGTCGAGCCGGCCGGGCCGCGGCATCACCAGCGTGCCCCCGTTGAGCCAGGTGGCGTAGAGCTCGATCAGCGAGCCGTCCCAGGCCAGCGACTGGAGCTGGCCGAAGACCTCGCCCGGGCCGGACGCCAGGTAGTCCGGCCGATGCGCGAACCGGACGACGGCCCGGTGGTTCAGGCCGACGCCCTTGGGCGTGCCGGTGGAACCGGAGGTGTAACAGACGTGGACGAACGACAGCGGCGAGGCGACGTCCGCCACGCGCTCGGCGGATTCGGCCGCGATGGCGGCGGTCGTCGCCGGGTCGTCCAGGAGCAGCACGGTGCGCCCCGCGGCGGCGTCGCCGAGCCCGGCGGCGGTCTCACGGCACGCCAGCACGACGGCCGGATCGGCGTCGCCGATCAGCAGCGCGTTGCGGGCCGGCGGGTTGGCCGGGTCCAGTGCCAGGCAGGCACCGCCGGCCTTGACGACGCCGAGCACCGCGACGGCCAGCGCCTCGGATTTCGGCAGCGCGATGCCGACCCGGCAGTCGCAGGTGACGCCGTGGCGCCGCAGCGTTCGCGCGATCCGGTTGGCGGCGGCGTCCAGCGCGGCGTAGGTCAGCTCGGAGTCCCCGACGGCGAGCGCCACCGCATCCGGGTGGGCGTCGGCCGCCTGCTCGAACAGGCCGCCGACGGTGGCATCGCGCGGGAAGGCACCGCCGGGGGCGGCCCAGTCGCGCGTCACCAGTCGCCGCTCCTCGGCGCCGAGGAACGAGACCTCCCCCAGCGTCCGCTCGGGGTCCGCCACCAGGTCGGCGAGGGCCTGCTCGACGTGGCCGAAGAAGCGCTCGGCGTCGGCGCGCGGCACCCGGCCGGGCTCGTAGGCGAACTGGAGCAGCAGCCCGTCGCGCCGGGAGACAGCGGTGACACCCAGCGGGTAGCCGATCTGCTCGTAGGCCCGGACCTGGCTCACGCGCAGTCCGGCGACAGGCTCGGGGTCGGGGGCCGCGAAGGCGGTGAAGTTGACGACGGTCTCGAACAGCTGCTCGCCGGCCATCACCTCGGAGCAGCGCCGGACGTCGGCGAGCCCGGAGTGCTCCAGCTTCCGCAGATCGTTGAGATGGCGCTGCAGCGCGGTCAGCCACGGCACGACCCGCGCCGCGGGGTCGACGTCGACGCGGACGGGCACCGAGTTGGCCAGCAGGCCGACCATCGACTCGACGCCGGGCTGCCCGCCGGAACGGCCGGACATCACGGCGCCGTGCACCACGTCGC
Source organism: Frankia sp. CcI49 (assembly GCF_001983215.1). NCBI lineage: Bacteria > Bacillati > Actinomycetota > Actinomycetes > Frankiales > Frankiaceae > Frankia > Frankia sp. CcI49. The sequence goes on along the minus strand of NZ_MOWP01000015.1, from coordinate 13,638 downwards.
GCCCGCCGCTGTGCCGGCTCAGCACCAGTGCCCAGACGCCCTGCAGGATCGTGTTGACGGTCAGCCGATGCTCCCGGCCGAAGTCGCGCACCCGGGCGAACAGCCGCTCGGGCACCTCGCGAAGATCCTTGACCACCGCGCCGAGACCGTCCGGCTCCGCCGCGCCGACGAACGGCAGGCGGGTCGGGACGCCGAATCCGGCCATGGTGCGGCGCCAGAAGGCATGCTCCGCCTCCCTGTCCCGGGCGCCGAGCCAGTCGATGTGCCGGCGGAAGGGGACCGGCGCGGCCAGCCGCGGCCGCTCGCCGCGCAGCAGCGCCGCGTACGTCTGGTACACCTCGTCGAGGACGACGGAGGTGCTCCAGCCGTCGAAGAGGATGTGGTGCTGGTGCCAGGCCAGCAGGTGCTCGGCGGCTCCGGTGCGGATCAGGTCGAAGCACATCGGCGGCGTGTGCTCCAGGTCCAGCGGACGTGCGCGTTCAGCGGCGAGCAGGTCTTCCAGGGCCGCGGCGACGGCGTCCCGGTCCGGGTCCGCGGCGACGGCGTCCCGGTCCGCGAACCGTCCGCGCCAGTCGGCCCGGCGGATCCGCGGCGCCAGGCCGCGGTGGACGATCTGGACCGGATGTGGCAGGTCGGCCCAGGCGAAGGTGGTGCGCAGCGCCGGATGGCGCTCCAGGACCTGCGCCCAGGCGCGGACGAAGACCTCGGCGTCGAGGTCGCCCTCGATGCGGTAGGCGTTCTGGGACAGGTAGTCGTTGCGGTCCGGCCGGTGCAGGGCGTGGAACAGGATGCCGGTCTGCAGGGCGGACAGGGGATAGACGTCCGCTGTCGCCGCCGGGTCGAAGGGCGCCAGGACCCGGACCAGCGCGGCCTCGTCCAGGCCGGCGGCCGGAAAGGCGCCCGACGCCGCCGCTGTCGTCGCGGCTGTCGACGCGGCTGTCGACGCGGCCGTGGTCTCCACGCCCTCGGGGCCGGATCCGGCGGTCTCGTCCGCCTCGTCCAGCATGGCGCCCCCGCGGGCGACGCCGACCGGCACACTCATCGTCCACCCCTGTCGCTGTGTCAGGCCATCGCTGCTCGGAGAGCCGTTGCTGCTCGGAGAGCCGGTTCAGGAGCCGGTGACCCGCGCCATGTGCTCGCGCAGGCTCCGCGGCCGCATGTCGGTCCAGACCTGCTCGATGTGGTCAAGACACTCCTGCCGGCCGCCACTCGTGCCTTCCTGGAACCAGCCGGCCGGGCACTCCCTGTCGGCCGGCCAGATCGAGTACTGGCCCTCGCTGTTCACGACCACCTGGAATCCGGGCTCGGATCCGGTCGCCTCGCCGGCCCTGCCGGCCTCGGCGGCCGATGCGGTCAGTCCCATGGCGTGCCCACCCCGCTCCAGGCGCTCACCATGGCGGCGGCGCCGACGGACCCCACCATCAGAGCCGCGACCAGGCCAGGCGCTGGAAGCAGACCTTGCCCTTTCATGAGATTCCCCCTACGTCGGTGCCCGGTGAGCTGACGTCCGGAAAGCTAGGAGGCCGTGCTTCCACGGCTCTATCGGCCGCCGCTATCGTCCGGGCGCGGGCGCCGATAGCGCCGCGATGGGGCGCTATCGGCCGAAGACCGCGAGTCGCGGTGGGACATCGCCGCGGCACGGCGCCGGGGGCCCTACCTGCGCAACCGTGCGGTTCATACGTGCGTTCTCCACATCACCCGCGCGGCATGGCACCGATATTCACCGGCGCATCTTCTGGCATACGTCGGTTCGACGCTCCAGGTTCCGACCCTCGCATCAGGGTCCTGGTATGTGGACACGCGTTCGAACCCCAGGGCCTCGGCAAAGTTGTCTACACATCGGCAAACTTTCCGGGGCCTCGGTTCGAACCCCCCTTGTCAGATTCGGGTGAGACACGATGGATTTCACTCGACGCGCGATCGAACACGGGAGTGGACGATGGGGAGCAGGAGCCGCGCGGTTCCGACGGTTCGGCCGGCACCACGGGCGCGACGGAGCTCGACCGCCTTACTGCGGCCCGTCCGGCGGACGATTCTTGAGGGCAGCCGTGGTTGATCTGCGATTTCGCATGCTCGGGCCTTTCGAGGTCGTCCGCGACGGAGTCCCGATAGCGATCACGGCGCGGCGCAACCGGATGATGCTCGCGGTGCTGGCGGCGCAGCCGAACCGCGTCGTTCCGCTGGACCGCCTGATCACAGCGCTGTGGGACGAGAGCCCGCCACGCACCGCGCGGGCCCAGGTCCACATCTGCGTCTCGGCGCTGCGCTCCGTGCTCGGCGATCCGGACAGCATCCACACCCACCCTGTCGGCTACGCGCTCAACGTGCCGGACGAATCCGTCGACAGCCGGCTGTTCGAGCGGCTGATGGACGAGGTGAAGGCGCTGGACCACGGTCGGGAGCCGGAGCAGGCGCTGCGACTGCTGGAGCGGGCGCTCGGGCTGTGGCGCGGGCCGGCCTACGACAAGCTGTCCGGCCCGGTCACCGAGTCGATGGCGGTCCTGCTGGAGCAGCGCCGGGTGAAGGCTGTCGAGCAGCGGGCGGAGATCCGGCTGAAGCTCGGCAGGGAGGACCCCGACGAGCTCGCGGCGCTGTGCGCCGAGCATCCGCTCCGCGAGCGCCTCCACGGCTTCCTCATGGTGTCGCTCTATCGCGCCGGGAGGCAGGCCGACGCGCTGGCGGCCTACCAGAACGTCCGCTCCATCCTGCGCGAGGAGCTCGGCATCGAGCCGGGACACGAGCTCCAGGCGATAGAGCGGTCGATCCTGAACCAGGATTCGTCGCTGAGCCTGTCACGGATGCACGGACCGGGCGTCCACCGCATCGTCCTGGTACCCCACCAGCTTCCCGGCGCGGCGCCCGACTTCACCGGCCGCGACGAGTACGTCGCGCAGCTGTGCGAGACGCTGCTGGAAAGCGGGGACACCAGGGCGCACCGCACCCCGCTCGCGCTTGTCACCGGCATGTGCGGGATCGGGAAGACGGCGCTGGCCGTCGAGGTCGGACACCTGCTGCGCAACGACTTCCCCGACGGCCAGCTGTTCGCCCGGCTGGACGGCTCCACCCCCCGGCCGGCCGAGCCGGCCAACGTGCTCGACCGCTTCCTACGCGGCCTCGGCGTGGACGCCCGCAAGATCCCGGACGACCTCGACAGCCGTGCGGACATGCTGCGCAGCCTGCTCGGCGGCAGGCGGATCCTCATCGTGCTGGACGACGCGGCCTCCGAGGCGCAGGTGACGCCGCTGCTGCCCGGGCTGGCCGGCTGCGCCGTGGTGATCACCAGCCGGCGCCGGCTGTTCGGCCTGCCCGGCGTGGTGCAGTTCGAGCTCGACCGGCTGCCCGCCGACGCCGCCGAAGACCTGCTGGGCCGGATCGTGGCCGGCGACCGGCTGCGCGCCGACCCGGAGGCGCTGCGGGAGATCGTCCGGTTCTGCGACGGCCTGCCGTTCGCGCTGCGCATCGCCGGCTCGCGGCTGGCTTCGCACCCGCACTGGGGCGCCGCCGAACTGGTGCGGCGCATGGCCGACGAGAAGCAGCGCCTGGACCAGCTCACGCACGGCGACCTGGACATCAGGGCGCTGCTGGCCGTCGCCTACGAGACGTTGTCGGCGCCGGCCCGCCGCACCCTCCGGCTGCTGTGCCTGCTCAACGTGCCGGACTTCGGGGCCTGGCATGCGGCCGCGGCGCTCGGCGCCGGCGCGGACGACGCGGCCTCGCTGGTGGACGAGCTGGTGGAATGCCGGCTGGTGGAACCCGATCTGCGGCAGTCCGACAGCGTCCGGTTCAGGGTCCACGGCCTGGTCCGGCTGTTCGCCGCCGAACGCTGCGCGACCGAGGACGACGCCGCCGACCGGCGGCGCGCGGTCGACGACGTGCTCGCCGCCTGCCTGGCGATCCTGCGCGAGAGCCACCGCCGCGGTTACGGCGGCGATTTCGTGACCCTCGGCGACCCGCTCCCTCCCTGCGGGCTCGCCGAGGCCGACCTGGACAAGCTGCTGCGGGACCCGACCGGCTGGTTCACCGACGAACGCCCCACCCTGTCGGCCCTGGTCGCCCAGGCCGCCAACACCGGCCGCCCGCAGGCGGCGTGGAACATCGCGGTCGGCTCGGTGGTCTTCTTCGAGACGCTGGGCTGCTTCGACGACTGGAGGAGCACGCACGAACTGGCACTGACGGCAGTCCAACGGCACGGCGACACCCGCGGCGAGGCGGCGGTCCTCTGCTCGCTCGGCTCCCTGGGCATCGCCCGCGGCGGCGCCTGGGCCGAGGGCGGCCTGCTGCGCGCCCTGGCGCTGTTCGAGAGCCTCGACGACACCCTCGGCCGCGCGCTCACCCTGCGGAACCTGGCACACCTCGACCGGGTCCACGGCCGTCACGACGGCGCCTTCCAGCGCTACCGCGCAGCCCTGRCCGGCTTCCGGGACGCCGGCGACCCGGTCGGCGAGGCGCACGCGCTGAGCGGCCTGGCGCAGACCTACCTCGAGGTCGGCGACGTGGCGAGCGCGGAGCGGTATTCGACCGACTCGCTCCACCTGGCCGAGTCCCTCGGGAACCTGCGCCTGGAATCCCAGGCCCTGTACCGCCTCGGCAACGTCCTCGTCGCCCGCGGCGACTCGACCGGCGCCCACGCCTACCTGAGCAAGTCCCTGGACATCGTCCAGACGGCGGGGGACCCCGTCGGCCAGGCGCACGTGATGGCCGCGACCGCGGCGGTCCTGGTCGACCTCGGCGACCTGGACGCCGCCGACGAGATGCTGGACACCGTCACCGAGCTGTGCGAGCGGCTGCCGGACGGAAGGGTCCGGGGGCGGGTGATCCTGACCCGCGCACGGGTCCACGAGGATCGCGGGAACTACGCCACGGCCGAGACGCTGCTGCTCTCGGCATCCGCGGTGTTCAGCGACAACGGCGACGCGGTGTGGCAGGAGCGGGCGCTGGAGGCCATGAGCAGACTGCGACGGCGGGCAGCCGGGAGCAGGTGAGGCCCGGCGGGACCGCCGCAGAACGACCGCCGGGGCCCCAGCGCCTGGCCCAGCTCCGGGGCCCAGCGCCTGGGGCCGGCACCTTCCATGAATGCGCGGCACCGGTACCGTGGCCACGTGACGTGGGCGTTGGATTCTGGCGGCGTCACGGCCCCGCCGCGCGACAACATGCAGCTGCCTGCGCCGGTCGTGCTGTGGCTGTCCGTGTCGGCCTTCGTAGCCGTTGGCCTCATCCTTTCGGTGCGCGGTTCCTGGAACACCCTTGCCCTCGCCGACCTCCGCGCCGCGTCCCGCTCCCCGGCAGGCGGAATGGTGCACTCGTGAATCTGGGCATCATCGGCCAGGCCATGGGCCTGTTCGCCGTGACCAATATCGACGACATCCTGGTTCTCGCCCTGTTCTTCGCCCAGGGCGCCGGCCACCCGGGGGCGGGCCGCAGCATCGCCGCAGGTCAGTACCTGGGGTTCGTGACCATCCTCGTGGTCGCGGTGGCAGCTGCGTTCGGTGCCACCTTCCTTCCCGAAGACGCCATTCCCTACCTCGGTCTCCTGCCTCTCGTTCTTGGGATCAAGGCAGCCGTGCAGGCCTGGAAACATCGAAACGACTCGGACCGGGAAGGACAGCAGGCCGAGGGAGGCGGCCCGAAGGTCCTGGAAGTCGCCGCGGTCACCGTCGCCAACGGCGGTGACAACATCGGCGTCTACGTTCCCGTGTTCGCCACCGCGGGCATTGGCGGCATGAGCGTCTTCGCGGTTGTCTTCCTGGTCCTACTGGCCGTGTGGATCGTCGCCGGCCGCTACTTCGCCACGCGCCCCGTCATTGCCCGAGCACTCAGCCGATGGGGTCACATCCTGATGCCCGTCGTCCTGATCGGTATCGGCCTGTCCATCCTCGTCGAGGGGGGCGCCTTCGGCCTGTAGCGCCGGCACGCCGGGCGAGTGACGGGACCCGGGGCGGTGGCACACTGTGGCCGTGGTGGATCGGGATGGGGCGATCGACGGCGATGCGCGCTGGGACTTCTTCGTCAGCTACACCCAGGCCGACAGGTCCTGGGCAGAGTGGATCTCCTGGAAGCTCGAAGAGGACGGCTACCGGGTACTCGTCCAGGCATGGGATCTCGTGCCCGGCACCAACTGGGTCTTCGGCATGCAGGAGGGTGTCACCCGCTCCGAGCGGACGCTCGCCGTGCTGTCGACGGCGTACACGAAGTCCGTCTACGGGTCGGCGGAATGGCAGGCTGCCTGGCGTGCCGACCCCACCGGTGCCCGCCGCAAGCTCCTCGTCGCCCGCGTCGAGGACTGCGACCGCCCGGGGATGCTCGGCCAGGTCGTCTCGTTCGACCTGTTCGGCCTCGCCCAGGACGACGCCCGCGACGAACTGCTGAAGGCGGCGAAGCTCGCGGTCACCGGCGCCCGCGCCAAGCCCTCCACCGAGCCACCCTTTCCCCCAGCTGCCACGACGACATCGCCCGCGCCGGCGCCGCCCGGCACCGGCCTGCGACCTGAACCGGCACCGCGTTCAGCGGCTTCCCACCCCGCGGGTCCCATCCAGATCGGAACCGTCTCCGCGCCCGGCGGGACGGCCATCGGGGTGAACCACGGGCGAGTCATCCAGCGAAGCGACGGCGAGCGACCGTCTCCACGGAACGACGGTCAGGCTGGGTGACCAGTGAGCAGGAGGAAGCTCCTGCACCGTCGTGGAGGTGTCGGCACGACAGCGGGCTCGGGTGAACGGGGAGCATAGCCGGGTGACGATCGGCGACGTGTCGGCGCCGGGTGGGCAGGCGGTCGGCGTCAACTACGGGAACGTTCTGCAGCATTGGTTCTCGGGGCCGTTTCGCCTGTTGCGGCAGGCAGTGATCCCGTTGGACCCGTTACCGGGTGATCTGCGGCTGGTCGACCCGGCGAAGCCGGACAACCCGGTGAGCCGGTTTCGAGGGCGCGAGGAGCTGATCGGCCGGATCGACGCATTTCTTGACCGCTGTGTCCGGCAGCGCCGGGGCGGATTCCTGCTGGTCGAGGCGGAGGCGGGGATGGGCAAGTCGGCATTGGCCGCCTATCTGGCCTTCACCCGTGTCTGGCCGGCCCATTTCGTTCGGCTGGCCGAAGGCCGTTCCCCGGAGTCCGCACGCCGAAATCTCGCCGCGCAGCTCATCGCCTGTTGGAAGCTCGAGGAGGCCGTGCCTGCCGGGATTCTTCCGGAGGGCGCTGAAGCTACAGCCTGGCTGGCCGGCCGGCTGTCGGAGGCCGCTGCCCGCCGCGACCGCGAGGCACCGGGCACGCCTGTGGTCCTGCTCGTCGACGGCCTGGACGAGGCGCCGCAGCCTGCGGTGGGTGAGCTGCCGCTGGGCCTGCCGCCGAGTCTGCCGCCGGGCACGGCGATCATCGCGACGACCCGGCCGAAGTCGGTGGCGATCCCGGCCGCGGCACGGGTGGTCGAGCGCATCGAGGTGCAGAGCACCGCTAACCGGCAGGACCTGTTCGACTATCTCACCGCGATCACCGCAAACGATCCTGAGCTGATCGAGGCGCTGCGCACGTCCGGACTCGCGGCCGAGCGGTTCTGCCGGACACTGCTGGACCGTTCCGGCGGGGTGTGGATCTACGCGCTGACCGTGCTTGACGAGATCCGTGACCAGCGCCGTGATCCGGCCGATGTCGCACGGCTCCCCGCCGGGCTGGCCGCGTACTACGCGGACAATGTGGCCCGCGGGCGCGTGGAGCTCGGCGATCGGTGGCAGGCCCAAGGACTGCCGATGCTCGCCACGCTGGCCGCGATACGCGAACCGCAGCCGGCAAGCACCCTGGCCTTGTGGGCGGGCATCGCCGAGGCCGACGCCCGGGCGCTGGTCCGCGGGATGTTCCGTCCGTTCCTCGCGGTCCGCCGTGACGGCGACCCCGACCGTTTCCTGGTTCGGCACCAGAGCCTGCGCGACTTCTGCGCCGGCGACGCCCTGGACGACAGCGACAACGAGGATCTGCGCCATCTGTCGTACGAGCTGTCCGCCGCCGTCCGGGCGGCCCACGCGCGTATCGCCGCCGACCTGATGGCCTCGGCGACCGCCGGCACGCACGGCACGCACGGCACGCCGATGATGCCCGCCTACGCGATGGCGCATCTCGCCGAGCATGCAGCGTTGGCCGGCCTGATCGAGAGCCTGGCAAGTGACCCCGTCTTCCTGGCCACCTGCTCTCCGCAAAGTCTTCTGCGCTACCGGCTGGCCCTGCGGTCGACGGCGGCGCGCGCGGCGTTGATCGCCTACGAGCGGACGCTGCACGACTGGAGGGCCCGCCCGCACGACCCACGCCGCTGGTGGCTGCACGTCTGGGCACGCAAGACGGGCGCGCACGACCTCGCCGAGGCGTGCGTCCGACACACCACGAGTCGTTGGACGATCCAGACCGCGATGTGGGCCGGTTCCGCCCGCGATCACGTCGGCCGCATCGGCTCGGTGACCGCGCTCACGGCGGTCCCCATGCCCGACGGCCACAGCCTGCTCGCCCTCGCCACCGAGGATCTGACGGTCTGGCTGTGGGACGTAGCCACCGGTGAGCCAGCAGTGGGTCCGCTCACCGGACCCAGCCGGTCGGTGACCACGCTGGCAACGGCCACCCTGTCCGACGGCCGAGTTCTGCTCGCCGGCACCGGAGAGTCCGAACCTCTGTGGCTGTGGGACCTGACCAGCGGACGGCTGGCCGCCGACCCGCTCGGGGCTCCCGGCCCGTCCACCGCGTTGACGGCGTTCACTCTGCCGGACAACCGCACCCTGCTGGCCTGCGCCGGACACGACGAGACCATACGGCTCTGGGACCCGGCCACCGGCGAACCAGCCGCCGAGCCACTCATCGGACACACCAGCTGGGTGAACGCGCTGGCGACGGTCCCGGGCGCCGGCGGCCGGACGCTGGTCGCCTCCGCCGGAGCCGACAGGACGATCCGGCTCTGGGATCCGAACACCGGCGAGCCGGCCACCGAGCCCCTCGCCGGACATGCCAGGGCGGTCATCGCGCTCACCGCCGTGCCRCTGCCCGACGGCCGCACCCTGCTCGCCTCCGCCGGAGCCGACACGACGGTCCGGCTCTGGGACCCGGCCACCGGCGAACCAGCCGCCGAGCCACTCATCGGACACACAGGCTGGGTGAACACATTGGCAGCAGTGCCGCTACCAGGTGGGAACATCCTGCTCGCCTCCGCCGGCTGGGACGAGTCAGTCCGGCTCTGGAACCCCGCCAGCGGCCAGCCGGTCCTGACCCCCCTCATCGGACACACCGGCTGGGTGAACGCACTCGCGGCTGTCCCGCTGCCCGACGGCCGTACCGCTCTCGCCTCCGCCGCGGACGACCGGACGGTCCTCATCTGGACGCCGACGACACCGGCCGCGGGCGAAATGGCGGGAGTGGCGGGAGCGGCGGGAGCGGCGGGAGCGGCGGGAGTGGCGGGAGTGGCGGGAGTGGCGAGCGAGCTTGAGCGGCATTGACGAACACCGGAAACGACCTTCAGGGCCTGCGGTCTGGATGGCGCACCGATGAGTTTCTCGCGGCGCGCCGGTCTGTATGTCTGGGACCGACTCACGGAAGGCTGGCGCCATGCGGAAACTGATCTACGGCATGAACCTGACCCTGGACGGCTACATCGCCGCGCCCGGCGACGACATCGGCTGGGGCGGGCCGCCGAGCGACGAGCTGTTCGGGTGGTGGCTCGACCAGGACCGGGCGAGCGGCCTGGCCCTGTATGGGCGCAAGCTGTGGGAGACGATGAGCTCCTACTGGCCGACCGGCGACCAGGTGCCGGGCGCCACCCCGGCGGAGATCGAGTTCGCGCGGAACTGGCGGGACACGCCGAAGGTGGTGTTCTCCTCGACGATCGACAAGGTCGACTGGAACACCCGTCTGGTCACCGGCGACGCGATCGCCGAGATCACCCGGCTCAAGGCCGAGGACGGCGGCCCGATGAGCATCGGCGGTGCGACGCTCGCCGGGGCGGCCATGCGGGCCGGGCTGATCGACGAGTACGCGCTGGCCACCTACCCGGTTCTGACCGGCGGGGGCACCCCGTTCTTCACCGCGCTGGACAGCTGGACGAACCTGAACCTGCTGGAGACACGGACGTTTCCCGGCGGCGTGGTCCTGACCAGGTACGAGACGAGGCGCTGAACGCCCCGTCCGGGAGTCACGGGCCGATGTTCGGCGGGTGCCGCCCTCATCGTCCTGTCCGGGCAAAGAGAAACCCCGGCCTGGACCCAGACCGGGGCGCTCGTGGTCGCCGGTCAGCCGGCCGTCGGCACCGCCGCGGTCTCCTCGACGACGGTGAACAGGCCACCCTCAACAGTGCTCCAGTCGCCGACGGAGCGGAAACCGAGGGTCGCGAGCAGCTTGTCGGCGGCCTCGCTGAGGGTGGGGACGTCGGCGGCGTCGAGGCGGCCGACGATGGTGCCTTCCGTGTCAGCCTCACCACGGACGATCCGGACGTCGAGGGTGTCAGCGTCGACGAACGCGTAGGTGTTCGTGTCGGTCACGGGAGCCTCCTTGGGGCATGGGAGCGATCTGTTCGATTCGTACGAGGGCCAGCCTCTCGCAGCGACACCGACCCGAACCACGCGCCTCCCGAGATGTCAGAGCGCACCGGCATCTGGCGTGCCGCGGTCGTCCTGCGAGACCAATCCCAGACCGATGGCGGCCAAATCCGGTCCAACCGCAGATGCGGATGCGCTCCACGGTAGATATCGTGCGGTGCCGGTCCGCGGCCGGATGATGTGCGACCCAGTGCGGTTGGGAACTGCCGGTCCGTGCCTCTGACGTCCCATCGGCGGGGTCGACGCCAAGCCGGTCGACGAAGAGGGCCGGCGCGGTGCCGACCACGCCATCGCCAACTCGGACGAGGTGCCTGAGGTCCACGCACCGTCGGATCAGCACGCGAGGTGGGTTGTGACGGTTAGTCGCGAACTGGCAGGCTGTGGGTATGGGGACGGGGGTCCTACCAGCGGGTGGGGACGACGCGGCTGCGGGCGGGCCGGCCAGGCGGCACCTGGATTTCTTCGTTTCTTATACGGAGAGCGATAAGAGCTGGGCCGAGTGGATTTCCTGGCAGCTCGAAGCAGCCGGTTACCGGGTACTTGTCCAGGCATGGGATTTCGGTGCGGGTGCACACTTTGTGCATGAGATGCATCGGGCCGCGATTGAGGCCGAGCGAACGGTGGCAGTGCTTTCGGCGGCTTATCTGACCTGTGCGTTCGGTGAGGCGGAGTGGCAGGCGGCATGGGCGGYAGATCCGTCGGGGACGGGGCGGAAGCTGCTGACAGCGCGAGTGGAGGACTGCGCGCGGCCGGGTTTGTTGGGGCAGCTGGTCGGAGTGGATTTGTTCGGAGTCGAGGAGGAAGTCGGGCGGCGGCGGCTGTTGGCAGCGGCGGGTGGGATGCGGGGGAAGCCGACGGAACCACCATCGTTTCCTGGCGGCGTCGGTTTTCCGGGGCTTGCGGGAGTGTGGGAGGCGGTGTGGCAGCCGGGCCGGTCGCCGTTTCCCGGGTTGGACGCGTTCGACGCGAGCCGCGCGGCGGTGTTCAAAGGCCGGGAGGAGGACACCCGCCGGCTGGTTGAGGCATTGAGCGGCCCGGACGCCGGCGGCTTGCTGGCGGTGGCGGGCCCGTCGGGCTGCGGGAAGTCGTCGCTGGTGGCGGCAGGGCTCGCCCCGACGTTGGCGGAGGACGCCGATTGGCTGGTGACAGCGCCGCTGGTGGCCGGCGGTGGGCCGATCACGGCGGTGGCGGGAGTACTGGCGGAGGCGGGCCGCGGCCTCGGGTTCGACTGGACCATGGACAGTCTGGCCGCCCGGCTGAAGGAGCCAGACGCGGTGGTGGGCTTGGCCCGGCAACTGCTGAGGGCGGCCCGAGCACGGCGGCTGCTGCTGATCGTGGATCAGGCCGAGGAACTCCTGAGTCCGGGGACGAGCACAGGGCAGCAGGAATGGTTCTTCGGGTTGCTGGCGGCAGCGGCCGGCGGGCCCGTGCGGGTGGTGGCGACTGTTCGGTCGGAGTACCTGGACGGACTGTCCGAGCAGACTGCGCGGGTCGGGTTGCGGGTGCGGGTGGAGTTGGTGCAGCCGCTGGAACGGGATCTGCTGCCACTGGTGATCACTGGGCCGGCGGGGTTGGCAGGCCTGGACGTCGAGGATGAGTTGGTCGCGCGGATGGTGGCCGATACCGGGGACGGGCAGGGACTGCCGCTGCTGGCGTACACGCTGTCACAGCTGTACGCGCGAGCTCGCCAGAGTGGGGCCACGGTGTTGTCGGGGGCCTTGTACAAGGCGGTTGGCGGGGTTCAGGGTGCGCTGGTCGCACACGCGGCCGCGGCACTGGCGGAAGCGACCGCGGCCTCCGGCCAGCACGGGGATCAGGTGCTGGCCGCTCTGCTGCACCTGGTCTCCGTGGATGAGGAGGAGCGGCCGGCACGTCGGCGTGTCCCGTTGGAGGATCTGCCGGGTGGGGTGCGGGCGGCGCTGGTGCCGTTCGTGACGAAAAGGCTGCTGACTGTGGACGCCGTTCGGGGGGGTGCAGCGACCGTCGAGGTGGCCCACGAGCGGCTGCTGATCGCTTGGCCACCGCTGACCAGGGCGATCAGGATGGCCTCCGATCGGCTGCGGCAGCGCAGCCAGGCGGACGCCGCCGCGGCGGAGTGGAAACGCCATGGCCGGGTTGCGGACCGGCTGTGGCCCCGTGGTCTGGCCGGAGCCACTCTCACCGCTTTGGGAGACGGAGAACTCACCCCGACGACCCTCGAGTTTTTAAAGGCCGGCCGCCGACGGGGGCGGCAGCGGTTGGTCGCGGCGTTCAGCATCCTCAGCGTGCTGCTACTGGTCGCAACCAGCCTCGGTGTCGTCGCCGAGCTGCAGCGTCAGAGCGCTGACCGGCAGAGCCAGATCGCCAACCGGCAAAGCCAGATCGCGGAGGATCGCCGGCGCACTGCGGTCGCTGACCGGCTGCTCACTCTGGCCGACACCAGTCGTGAGGATGATCCGACCGCCGCGCTGCGATACGCGGTGGCCGCGGGCTCCCTTGCGCCCGGGGATGACACGACAGCACGCATTCGCGGCAACCTCCTAGACACCTTTGCTGAATTACCCGCTCTCCCAGCCGCCCTCTCCGACCTCACCGGTCCTGCATCCGTGGTCGCGTTCGGGTCGGACGGGCTGCTCGCCACCGGCGGCGGCGACGGATACGGACACGGGGAAGTGCGGTTATGGGACACCTCGAACCCTGAGCAGGCCCGCCCCCTCGGCCAGTCCCTCGACCACACCGGCCGGGTGTCCGCAATGGCGTTCGGGCCAGACGGACTGCTGGCCACCGGCAGCGACGACGACGACGACGGCGGCGGCGGCGGCGACAGGTACGGACACGGGGAAGTGCGGTTGTGGGACACCTCGAACCCTGAGCAGGCCCGCCCCCTCGGCCAGTTCCTCGACCACATCGACAGGGTGTACGCGGTGGAGTTCGGGCCAGACGGACTGCTCGCCACCAGCAGCAGCGACAGCGACGGAAACGGGCAGGTGCGGTTGTGGGACACCTCGAACCCTGAGCAGGTCCACCCTCTCGGCCAGCCCCTCGACACCGACCCGGCGTACGCGGTGGCCTTCGGACCAGGCGGACTGCTGGCCACCAGCAGCG